>DATHCK010000028.1:0-3561 GCA_035319545.1 Allostellaceae bacterium
GGGACATCGTCTCGCCCGGCAAGGTCAAGCACGAGCCGTTCCCGGCGCCCTATGGCGGGCGTTGCGTGTGCGGGCTGCCGGGGTTCCAGCGTTTCGATAGCCTGGCGGTGGCAGCCTCCGGCAATATCTGCGTCGCGACCCTGGTGACCGGCCATATCACGGTGATCTCGCCCGACGGCAGGCTGCTGAAGCAGGTCAAGATGCCCGATGTCTATCCGACCAATATCTGTTTTGGCGGCGCGGACATGAAAACCGCGTACATTACCCTGTCGGCGAGCGGCCAGCTCGGCGTCATGGAATGGGACGAGCCGGGCCTCAAACTCAATTTCATGTGCTGAGGGACGGACAGCTTCATGCAAATCGAGGTCATCTGCACCGGCGACGAGGTCCTCACCGGCAAGATCGTCAACACCAATTTCAGCTACATCACCCAGAAGCTCGAGGATGTCGGCCTGGCGGTGCGCTGGGGCACCACGGTTGGCGACGATCGCGAGACGCTGCTCGATGCGTTTCTTCATGCCGGGCAGCGCGCCGACGCGGTGATCGTCAATGGCGGGCTCGGACCGACGGTTGACGATCTGTCTCAGGAGATCGCCGCCAAGGCCGCCGGCGACGAGCTGGCGCTCAACGAGCAATGGTTGGCGACGATGGAGGCGTTTTTCGCCAAGCGCAGCCGCGTCATGTCGCCCAATAACCGCAAGCAGGCGATGCTGCCGACCAAGTCGGAGATACTCGACAACCCGATCGGCACCGCCTGCGGCTTTGCGCTCGACATCGGCAAGGCCCGGTTTTTCTTCACCCCCGGCGTGCCGCGCGAGCTGCGCCGCATGCTGGAAGAGCAGATCATCCCGCGGCTTCTCGCCAAAAGCGGCACGCAGACCGCGATCCAGTTGAAGCGCTTTCACTCCTACGGGCTTGGCGAATCGCATGTCGACCAGCTTCTCGCCGGGGTCGAAGAGCTGGTGCCCGACGGCAGCGTCAAACTCGGCTTTCGCGCGCACTACCCGCAGATCGAGACAAAGCTCACCGTGCGCGGCGACGACCATGGCGATATCGACCGCAAGCTCGCGCCGGTTGTCGCCGAGGTCAGAAAGCGGCTCGGCAATTTCATCCTCGCCGAGGACGATGACACGCTCGAAGGCGTGATCCTGAAGGCGTTGGCGCGCGAGGACGGGACACTGACGCTGGTCGAGACCTATACCGGCGGGCAGATGGCGGCGCGCATCGCCCCGCTGCCGGGCGCCGAGACCATCCTGCGCCGCGGCATCGTCTCGCGCGATCTTGCCGAGATTTACGATGCGGTCGGGGTGGCCGGCGAACCGAGGGAGATTACCAAGGACACCGCCCAGGACGTCGCGGTTGCAGCACGACGCGCGAGCGGCGCGACTCATGCGCTGGCGGTGCTGATCGACCTCGACACCGGTCCCGACAGGATCGATTTCGGCGGCACGATCTGCGTCGGCATCGCCTCCGACATCCGCTCCGAGTCGCGTCGCTCGCGCATTCTCGGCGGGCGCGAATGGGTCCGGCTCGGCGCGGTCGAGCTTGGCCTCGACTGTCTGCGGCGATATTTGCAAGGCCTTCCCGTCACCGAGCGGATCGACTTCGAGAGAACCTGAGTGAACCAAGCAATAAGAAACGGCGGCGCGGTCACGCTCGTCCATTCGTCTGATTTGCATGTCGATGATGGCCGCATCGCCGCCCAGCACGGCGGCGACGGCACCGGCCCGCTCAAGGCCGTGCTCGCCTATGCGCGCGAGGTCGCCGCGGACGTCGTCTTGCTCGCCGGCGATACGTTCGACAACCACATGGTCAACGCGGCGACCATCGATCGGGCCGGCGAGGTTCTGGCCGCGGCCGGCGTGCCGGTGGTGCTGCTCCCGGGCAACCACGATCCGCTCACCGCCGATTCGGTTTATGCGCGCGGCGGCTACGCCGCGATCGCGGGTTTGCATATTCTCGGCCTCGACGATGACGGCTCGATCGGATTTCCCGAGCATCGGCTCGAAATCTGGGGCAACGCGCATCGCGACTATCGCAACATGGAGCCGCTGAAAGACCCGCGGCCCCGCACGACGCGCTGGCAGGTCTGCGTCGGGCATGGGCATTACGAGCCGCCAGAGACTTGGCACGACCCGCTGCGGCCATCCTGGCTCATCAGCAACGCGATGATCGACGCGACCGGCGCCGATTACGTCGCGCTCGGCCATTGGGACCGCCCGGCGCAGGTCGGCAGCGGGGCGATTCCGGCGTATTACTCGGGTTCCCCGGATTGGGCGAAAACCGTGAACCTGGTGCGACTAACTGAAGCGGGCGAGGTGATCGTGACGCGCGAATCGCCACTCGCGTCCGGTCGTTGAATAACTTTACGGCCAATTATCGCGCCGTGTTTTTACAAATAGGCGCGGGACATTTACGCGCTGTTTACATGGCTCCCAGCCGGATAGTGGCTTTGAAGCCAGCTGTGGCCGATTTGTCACAATGGTCTCGCCAAATCTAGGCTAAGCCCTTTGAGCAATTGCCCTGTGAGTTGACGACGCCCTTGCGCTCGCCGATATTACGGTCACCTCATTTGGCAAGGATGTGGAGAGAGTACATGCGCCTTACGACAACAGGAGCCGCGGCGGCATTGCTGATGGCCTCGATGGCTCCCGCTTTAGCGCAGGCGCCGGCGCCGATGATGATGGGAATGACCGATTGGTCGGGCTTCTACATCGGCGCGAATGTGGGTGCGGGCGAAGGAAGTACAGTTGGCACGGCAACGCCTCCGGTGCTGGTTGGCGCTGGCGGGATCTTTGCCACGTCATCCTCGAATTTCAACTACAGGGGGCCGTTCGGGGGCGGTACATTCGGTTATAATTGGCAGTTTGGCCCAGGCTGGGTTTGGGGTCTCGAAGGCGATATCGACGCGTCCGGCATCAGTGGCGGGCCAACCTGCACGCCTGCGGTGACGCTGCATTGCTCGATGGGCAATAACTGGCTAGGTACGGTTCGTGGCCGGCTCGGCTGGCTAGCGTCGCCCAATGCGCTGCTCTACGTGACCGGCGGCGCCGCATTCGGTGATGTCACTTTGACAACCCCGCCACCGTTCAACGCCAGCACGACGAATGTCGGCTGGACCGCTGGCGCGGGCCTCGAATACATGTTCGCGCCGCAATGGAGCGTGAAGGTCGAGTATCGCCACACCGATCTCGGCAGTGCGAGCTTTGGCATCCCGGCTTCGATCACGACGACGACACCGACGACGGTCAAGATCAACTTCGAGACCGACGGGGCATTGCTCGGCATCAACTACCACTTCAACGCGCCGCCGCCGCCGCCGCCGGCCCCGGCCGCGATGCCGGCCCCGCCGCCGATGGCGCCCAAGGTGTTCATCGTCTTCTTCGACTGGGACAAGGACGTGATCACCCCGGAGGGGCAGGCGATCATCCAGCAGGCGGCTGACGCCTATAAGGCGGGGGCGCCGGTGCAGCTGCAGGTCACCGGCTACACCGACCGCTCGGGCTCGCCCGGCTACAACCAGCGGCTCTCCGAGCGGCGCGCCAACAACGTGGCGCGGGC
>DATHCK010000029.1:0-9154 GCA_035319545.1 Allostellaceae bacterium
TCTCTCGATCCCTGCCTTGCCAATGCGAAAATCCGGCAATTCGAGCAGCGGATCGCCGTTGAGCTCCCGCTCCGAGACCGCCGCGACATAGCCGATGACATGCGCGGAGATCGACCCTGTCGGATAAGCGCGCAACAACCCTTGCTCGATCGCAACGCCAGGCAATTCAGGGATCGCGACCTCGATGCGCGCCATCTCGTCCCAATTGAGGTTCGCCCGCACCACAACGGGGATGAAGCTGTGCTGCCGCTTTGCGTCGCGCAGCGCGCGGTGCCGCTCTGCATCGCCGACCTCGATCAAGGTGCCAATCGCGTTGATCGTCGCCTCGATATCGGCGGTCTCCTCCGGTACAACGACGACACGGTAGTTCTGATGGTTGCCGGCCAGCTCGACGCCAAAACGGTCAAGAATCCTGCCGCGCGGGGGAACGAGCAGCCGCACGCTGATGCGGTTCTCGTCGGCCATCACGCGGTAGCGGTCCTTTTCGAGGACCTGCAGTTGATAAAGCCGCCCGGCCAGTGCAGCCGTCAGCAAGACCTGACCGCCACCAAGAATGGCCGCGCGGCGGGTCAGCGACTTTTGCTGCTGCGTGTTCCGTGGCATCGCCGCTCCCGGCTAAGCCCGGCCGGTCAGCCGGTGCCCATGACGGCGCGCTGGGCCCGCCCCAACATGAAAGAGGCCAGCGGGAACATCGCCACCGTCAACGCGGCGCGGATCACGGCATTGCGGAAATCGAGCAGGCTCAGGTTCAGGATGCAATGAAGACCCCACAGCCCGAGCATCGCCACCGAAGTCAGCAACGCGAACCCGGTCCACACGAAAGGGAAATTGCGGTTGATAAAATAACGCCGGTAGCCGAGCACCGCGATGCGCGTCAACAGCAACAGCAGCGCGTTGACCCCGATCGGCGACCCGGCCAGCAGGTCCTCGGTCAGGCCGACGCCGAACAGCGCGATCGGCGGCAACAGATCGGGGCGATAGATCGTCCAATGATACGCCGCCATCAAGGTGAAGACCGGGGTCAGCGCAGCATAACCCGGGATTTGCAGCGGCAGCACCGAAATCACCGCGGCGAGCAGCATCGTCGCCACTGGAAGCAGGCGCGCCGCGCCGTTATTGACCCGCGGCAGCGCCGGTATGGTGAAGACCTTGAGCGCCATCGCCCGCTAGCGAGAAACCCCGTCCACACCGTCGGCTTTTGCCCGCCGGCTCGGCCGCGACAGCATCGGCAACGGCTGCGGCAGAGCATTGGTCAGCCCGTAATCGACAACCATCACATAGCCAAGTTGCGACAATTCGGCATACGGCTCGACGCGCGCGCCGCCGGTATCGACAGCCGACACCACGCCGATCGGCAACCCTGGCGGAAACACGCCGCCCTCGCCCGATGTCACGATCCGGTCGCCAACCTTCACGGTGTCACCCGCCGGCACATAGAGAAGACGCGGCCGCTCCGAATTGTCGCCGGCCAGCACCGCCGGGACATGCGTGCTCTCGATCGTCACCGGAATCCGCGAATTGAGGTCGGTGATCAACAGGACCCGCGACGCGCGGTCGCCGACCTCGGTCAGACGTCCCACCAGACCTTCGCCGGTGATCACCGCCTGACCGCGCCCGACACGGTCCTCGGACCCGGCATTGATGAGGACCATGCGCACAAAGGCGCCGCCGGAATTAGCGATGACGCGCGACGTTACGTAAGACACCGCGGTTCGCGGCACTGCTTTCAGCAGGCCGCGCAGCTGCTGGTTCTCGGCGTCGAGGTTAAGCGCTGCCTGCTGCCAGTGCAGCAGCTTTTCGTTCTCGGCCTCCAGCCGCGTGTTCTCCTGGAAGGTGGTAACCACCATCTTGACGCGGTCGACGACATTGCCGACGGCGTTGATCGGCTGGGCGATCGCGTTGAGCACCGGCGCGACGGTGTCGGTCACCCTGGTCCGCAGCGAATCGAACAGCAGCTGGTCCGCCTTGCCCAGGATGATGACGGCGCCCGACAGCAGCACCAGCACCGGCAGGGTCGTTCGCTGGATCGCCGCGCGCAATTGTGGCGACAGACGGATCATCGCCTGTCCTTAAAACCGCCGGAATTGGTGGCGTCGGCGTGCGCCTGCCTGGGCAGCACGACCGCATACGCGCGCATGGCTCCCCCGTTTGTCACGCTTGCGGATGTCCTTGGATAAGAGACCGTCACCACATGTTGATCAACAGGTTTTTTAACGTCTTCATTTCTTCCAGGGCACGGCCCGTGCCGAGTGCCACGCAGGTCAGTGGATCGTCCGCGATCGACACCGGCAGACCCGTCGCGTGTCGCAGCACGAAATCGAGATTGCCGAGCAGGGCGCCGCCGCCGGTCAAGACGATGCCCTTGTCGACAATGTCGGCGGCGAGCTCGGGCGCGGTGTGCTCGAGCGCCACTTTGACCGCCTCGACGATCGAGCCGACCGGCTCGGCGAGGCTTTCGGAAATCTGCCGCTCGCTGATCACGATCTCCTTGGGCACGCCGTTCATCAGATCGCGCCCCTTGATCTCCATGACCCGGCCGTCGCCATCCTCGGGCATGCAGGCCGAGCCGATATCCTTCTTGATGCGCTCGGCGCTCGATTCACCGACAAGGAGATTATGGTTGCGCCGGATATAGGCGATGATTGCCTCATCCATCTTGTCGCCGCCGATCCTGACCGAGCGCGAATAGACGATGCCGCCGAGCGACAGGACCGCGACCTCGGTGGTGCCGCCGCCGATGTCGACGACCATCGACCCGGTCGGTTCGGTGACCGGCAGCCCGGCACCGATCGCCGCGGCCATCGGCTCCTCGATCAGGAAGACGCGCCGCGCTCCGGCGCTCTCCGCCGATTCCTGAATGGCGCGCCGCTCGACAGCGGTAGAACCCGAGGGAACGCAAATAATAATCTGCGGGCTGGCGAAGCTACGACGGTTATGAACCTTGCGGATGAAATGTTTGATCATTTCCTCCGCGACTTCGAAATCGGCGATGACTCCGTCGCGCAGCGGCCGGATCGCCGAGATGTTACCGGGCGTGCGGCCCAGCATCTGCTTCGCCTCTTCGCCGACGGCAAGAACTTGTTTGCGGCCCTTAACCATGGCGATCGCGACAACCGAAGGCTCGTTCAAGACGATGCCGCGGCCCCTAACGTAAACCAGCGTGTTCGCTGTCCCGAGGTCGATTGCCATGTCGGCCGACAGCAGGCCGAACATCTTTCCAATCATCGCCACCGCAAACCTATAGTTGCTATCGACCCGCCGGTCCTAGCCAATCAGGGAGGAGCTAGGAAAATCATCTTGCCGATCAATGACATTATTATCGGCCTGCGGCAACAATCATTGCGATTGTTGCCGGAAGACTCACGCGCCGGCAAATCTCCCCTGTTGCGCGACCGATCCTTGCCTGATCGTCGGTCGGTATTCAAGCCGCCTTTTCTTTGCCGGCATCGGCGATCTTGAAAATCGCCGGTCAGCGACCGATCGTTGCGCCATGCAGGGCAGCGGCATCGTCAAGCGTTCCGTCCGCATCGCCGGCCACGCAACCAGCATCTCGCTTGAGGCAGCGTTCTGGCGCGGGTTGCGCGACATCGCCGCGGCGCGGCGGGTGTCGGTCAATGCCCTGGTCGCTACGATCGATGCCCAGCGCAGCGGCAATCTGTCGAGCGCGATCAGGCTGTTCGTGCTCGACAGTGCGCGCAAGGGCGAATGGCCGGTGGCAGGCTGACGCGGGACGCAGCGAACGCTAAGCTGTCGAATTCGGGCGCGAAGAGGGTAGTGTGGCGTCGGTCGTCAACCTTAACCGGTTCCGCAAGGGCAAGAAACGCGCGGAGGCGAAACAGCGCGCCGCGGAAAACCGCGCTCTCTACGGACGCAGCAAAGACGAACGCCGCCTCGCCGAGGATGAGCGCCAGCGCGCCGCGCGCGAACTCGACGGCAAGAAACTGGATTAGACGGCCGTCAGCGCCGCTTCGTAGGCCGTCTGCGTCGCCGCGTCGAAGCACACGAAAATGACGATTTCGGGCAGCTTCTCACTGGCGAGCTGGGTCGCCACGGTGGCGACCGCGATGGCGGCCGCCGGTTCGCGCGGGAACCCGTAAATCCCGGTCGAGATCGCCGGAAAGGCGATGGTCGCCAACTGGTGCTCGCGCGCCAGCGCGAGGGAGGCGCGATAGCACGACGCCAGTGTCTCGCGCTCGCCGGCCTCGCCGCCCTGCCACACCGGGCCGACCGTGTGGATGACATGCCGCGCGGGCAGCCGATAGCCGCCGGTCAGCTTCGCCGCGCCAGGCGCGCAGCCGCCGAGCGTGCGGCACTCGGCCAAGAGCTCCGGCCCGGCGGCCCAATGGATCGCACCATCGACCCCGCCGCCGCCCAACAGCCTGGGATTGGCGGCGTTGACGATCGCATCGACGGCGAGCCGGGTAATGTCGCCACTGTCGAGCCGAATGCGCGGATGGCGCGTCGCGATCGAGGCCATGCGCAATTCTACAGCAAAAAGCGGGAACAGGTGATGCCCATTCCCGCTCGTGCCTTGGGTCGGCCGGCCACGCGGCCGACCCCGGTCTTGTGTGATGCCAGCCTGGCGCGCTAGGCGACCCGGGCGCGCCGGTGATGTTCGACCGGGCGCGACAGAAAGCTCGGACGTATCGAGACCGCCGCAGGCGAACGGCGCGGCGCCGGGCGGGCCATTGCCGCTTCGGCTTGGCGATCGGGGACAATGCCCATCAGGCGGCGCAGCGCTTCACGCCCGCGCGATAGACGCGAGCGAACGGTGCCGACCGGAACGCCGATAACTTCGGCGACCGCCTCGTATCGCATGCCTTCGAGGCCGACGAGCAGGATGACGGTCCGTTGCTCTTCCGGAAGCCGTGCTAGCGCCCGGTCGAGGTCGCGCAGATCGAGGCGTCTCCCCTGATCCGGCGATTTGGTCAGCGATGGCTCGGTCTCGCTGATCGACACCGCGGCGCCTTCGCGCACGGCGCGCCGAACCTGATTGACATATTGGTTGTGCAGGATGGTAAAGAGCCAAGCGCGAAGGTCGGTTCCTTCCTTCCACAAGTGTAATTTGGCGAGGCCGCGCATCAGGCAGTCCTGAACGAGGTCATCGGCCGCGACGACGTCGCGGGTAAGCGCGCGAGCGTACCGACGCAAGCGGGGTATTTCGGCTTCGATCCGTTGTCGGAGGTCGGCCATTCAGCTTCTCCCTTTCAGCGATCGGTTCGTGACCAATCCGGAGTAAGAAAAAATCTAGCAATGGCCCGCAACCTGATGATGACAAGCACGCTTCTTTTTGTAAGTAATTGTAACCGATTGTGTCGTCGGCTCGGTTGCCGTGCGGTAATCAGTGCTTGCGTAGTTGGATTGCGCGTCGATGAGTGAAAGCGGCCATATTCTTGTGGTCGATGACCAGCAAGAAATCTGCGATCTCGTCCGCGAATACCTCTCGGGTGAGGGCTTTCGCGTGTCGACGGCAAACGACGGCGGCGGGATGCGCGAGGCGATCGCCCGCGAGCCCGTCGATCTGGTGGTCCTCGATCTGGTGCTGCGCGGCGAGGACGGACTGCAGCTGGCGCGTGAGCTGCGCGACAGCTCCGACATCGGCATCATCATGCTCACCGGCCGCGGCGAGACGGTCGACCGGATCATCGGCCTTGAAATGGGCGCCGACGATTATCTGTCGAAGCCGTTCCACCTGCGCGAGCTGCTGGCGCGGGTGCGCAGCGTGCTGCGCCGCGGGTCGTCGCGCGGCGACAAGCCGGCGGCGGGGCGTCCACGCATCACCTTTGCCGGCTGGACGCTCGACCTGGCGAGCCGCGAGCTGTTGTCGCCCACGGGCGAGGACGTGCGGCTGACCACCGGCGAGTTCGAGCTGCTCGCCGCCTTTGTCAATCAGCCCAACCAGGTATTGTCGCGCGACCGGCTGCTCGACCTGTCACGCCATCGCGAAGCGGGGCCGTTCGACCGCACGATCGACGTCCAGGTCGGGCGGCTGCGCCGCAAGCTCGAAGACGACCCGAAGAACCCCTGCCTCATCAAGACCGTACGCGGCGGCGGCTACATCTTCACCCCGCCGGTCGAGAGCGAGTAGCCCTACACCGTCAGGTAAGTCCGCACCTCGGCCTCGTTCATCTCGCTGCCGCGGCCAGCGAGCACGACCTCGCCGCGCTCGATGACGACATAGGCAGAGGCAAGGTCGCGGGCGAATTCGAAATACTGCTCGACCAGGAGGATCGCCATGTCACCGCGCGCGACGAGGCTTTCGATGACCCGGCCGATATCCTTGATGATCGACGGCTGGATGCCCTCGGTCGGCTCGTCGAGGATCAGCAGCCGCGGCTTCATAATCAGCGCCCGGGCGATCGCCAATTGCTGCTGCTGCCCACCCGACAGATCGCCGCCTTGCCGGCTCAGCATGTCCTTCAGCACTGGAAACAGCGCGTAGATCTCTTCGGGGATGTGGCGCTCGCCGCGTGGCAGGATGGCAAAACCCGTTTCGAGATTTTCCCGCACCGTCAGGCGCGGGAAAATCTCGCGCCCTTGCGGCACCAGTGCCAAGCCGGCGCGCGCCCGGTCATAGGGCGCCAGCCCGGTGATGTCCTTCTCCTCCCAGCGGATTTGGCCGGCGTGGATCGGCTGCAGCCCGAAGATCGCACGCAACAGGCTGGTCTTGCCGACACCATTGCGGCCAAGGATACAGGTCGCCTCGCCCTTTTTCGCGGTCAGCGACACGCGGCGCAGCGCCTGGCTCGCCCCATAGAAAAGATCGAGCCCTTCGACCTCCAGCATGGCCTAGCGCCCGAGATAAACTTCGATGACGCGCGCATCGCTCTGGATCGCGTCGATCGAGCCTTCCGCCAGCACCGAGCCCTCGTGCAGCACCGTGACGTTGACCCCGAGCGCGCGGACAAAGGCCATGTCGTGCTCGACGACAACGACGCTGCGCGTGCGGTTGATCTCGCGCAGCAGCTCAGCCGTCTCCTCGGTCTCGGCGTCGCTCATCCCGGCAACCGGCTCGTCGACCAGCAACAGGCGCGGCTCTTGCGCCAGCAGCATGCCGATCTCCAGCCATTGCTTCTGGCCATGCGAGAGATCTGCGGCGGGGCGGTCGCGGTCGTCGGTGAGGCGGATCGTCGCCAGCAGCTGATCGAGACGATCACGCTCGGTCGGCGTCTCCTTGGTCCATAGGGCAAAACGTGGACTGCGGTCGCCGGCCAGAGACAACAGCAGGTTGTCGTGCACCGACAGCGGCTCGAACACGGTCGGCCGTTGGAACTTGCGGCCGATACCGAGCCGCGCGATCGCCGGCTCGTCGAGCCGCGTCAAGTCGACATCGTCGCCGAATACGACGCGCCCCGTATCGGGCCGGGTGCGGCCGGTGATGACATCCATCATCGTCGTCTTGCCGGCGCCATTGGGTCCGATTACCGCGCGCATCTCGCCCGGTTCAAGGATCAGCGACAGTTCGTTGAGCGCCTTGAAGCCGTCGAACGACACCGTCACGGCGTCGAGATAGAGCAGCGAGTTGCCGCTCAACACGGTGCTCGTGTGAGCTGCGTCGCTCATCCGGCGATCTCCCGCGCCGCCGATTTCGCCGCCGCCGCGCCCGGCTGTGCATCGACAGGCGCCTTCGGTGAGCACGCCGCGAAGAGGCCGATAATGCCGCGCGGCAGAAACAGCGTGACGAGGATAAAGACGCCGCCGATCGCGAACAGCCAAACCTCGGGCAATGCGCTCGTCAGCCACGTCTTACCGAGATTGACCAGCACCGCGCCGAGGATCGCACCGGCAAGCGTGCCGCGCCCACCGACCGCGACCCATATCACCGCCTCGATCGAATTGCCCGGCGCGAATTCCGACGGGTTGATGATGCCGACCTGCGGTACGTAAAGCGCGCCGCCGATCCCGGCAATCACCGCCGAGAGCACCCACACCACGAGCTTGTAGGATTCCGGGCGGTAGCCGAGAAACCTCGTGCGCGATTCCGCGTCGCGCACCGCGATCAGCACCTTGCCGAAGCGCGAGCGGGTCATACCGCGGGCGATGAGGAAAGCGATCGACAGCACCAGCGCGCTAAGGATCATCAACCCCACGGAGGTCGTCTCGGTGTTGAGCGAGATACCGGCAATGTCCTTGAAGTCGGTCATACCGTTATTGCCGCCAAACCCCATGTCATTGCGGAAAAAGGCGAGCATTAGCGCATAGGTCAGCGCCTGGGTGATGATCGAGAGATAGACGCCGGAAACCCGCGAGCGGAACGCAAACCAGCCGAAGGGCAGCGCCAGGAGCGCCGGCACAAGCATCGTCATCGGCAGCGCGAACCAGAAATGGTCGAAGCCCTGCCAGTACCAAGGCAGCTCCTTCCAGCCGATAAACACCATGAAATCGGGCAGGATCGGGTTGGCGTAGACACCGCGCGCGCCGATCTCGCGCATCAGGTACATGCCCATGCAGTATCCACCGAGCGCGAAGAACGCGCCATGGCCGAGCGTCAGGATACCGGCGTAGCCCCACACCAGGTCGATCGCTAGAGCCAGGATCGCATAGCACAGATACTTGCCGACTAGCGAAACGATGAAATCGGCGATATGCGCCGCGCTCGCACCCGGCGTCAGCAGGTTGAGCGCGGCGAGCAGCAGCGCGCCGCCGAGAATGCAGCTGAGCGTGACGATCGTGAGCTTGTCGCGCAGCATCACGCTTCCGCCACCCGGCCCTTGAGCGGAAAGAGCCCGCGCGGCCGGCGCTGGATGAACAGGATGAGGAACACCAGCACCAGGATCTTGGCGAGCACTGCGCCGGCGAAGGGCTCGACGAACTTGTCGACGACGCCAAGGATCATCGCGCCGAGCAACGTGCCCCAGAGATTGCCGACACCACCCACCACCACCACGATAAAGCTGTCGATGATGTAATTCTGGCCGAGATTGGGGCTGACGTTGTCGATCTGGCTCAAGGCAACCCCGGCCATGCCGGCGATCCCCGAGCCGAGGCCGAAGGTAAGTGCGTCAATAAGCGGCGTGCGAATGCCCATCGCCGCCGCCATGCGACGATTCTGCGTCACCGCGCGGATGCTGCGGCCGAGCCCGCCCCAACGCAGCGTCGCCATCAGCGCGCCGAGCACCAAGAGCGCGAAGAAGATGATCCACAGCCGGTTGAT
>DATHCK010000030.1:0-2007 GCA_035319545.1 Allostellaceae bacterium
TGGCGCGCTGCTCGCGGTCGAACAGCCGCGACACCGCGCGGCCCTCGATCGTCACCCGGTCGGCGACGGCGCGGCGGGCGTCGGCCAACAACGCTTCGACGGCGGCGACCGCCTCCCCCAGCGGGGCGATCACGTCGTGGCCGGCGGCTCTGTGGGTGGCGGCAAGCGGCATGACAGGCTCCGATGAGCTGGCGACGAACGGCCCGGCCGGAGGCAGAAGCTTACGCGTGCAGTGCACAAAAGCCAATCGCAAGGCTGTTTCCGGAGGCCCAACCCCGAAACGACGTAATATGACACCGGTTCTTGCACAATATTAACCATTTTACGGTGTGCTGGCGGCTATTGCTGCGTCGCCGTGCGGGGCGAAGCACGGGGTTGCCAATCGTCGCGTCGCCGAGCGCACCGACATTGCTCACGTCTGATCGGGCTCCAATGCTCATCACGCAGATTTTCTCCAGGATGTCGGTGCGCGCCCGCATTGTCGTGCTTGGCCTCATCCCCGTCGTCGGTTTTCTCGCCAACGGCGGCGCCTACCTCAGCGGCGACGCGGAAGTCGGCAGGGCGTTCGAGGCCGTACACCGCAACACCGAGGTGTCCGACGCCAGCCGCGACCTCAAGACCGGGCTCCTCGTCATGCGCACCGCGACGATCAATTTCGTCGCGCATCCCTCCGATGCCGAGGTCAAGAATTTCGACGACGGTCAGTCGCTGGCGATGCAATGTCTCGACCGTATCCAGGGCTCGCTCAGCTCGGCGCAACAGCAGGACGCCCTCATCCCGCTGCGCATCACCGTGCGCGACCTCAAGGCCAGCTTCCAAAATCTCGTCAGCCAGCAAAAAATGCTCGGCTACAACGAGACCGAGGGCATGACCGCGGATTTGATCGCGTCGAGCAACGCCATCCAGAACAGCATCGAAAAGGACCTGACCTGGGTTGCCGCGGTCGACAGCGCCAAGCTGACGATGTCACTGCTCAACATGCGGCGTCACGAGATCGAGTATCGGCTGACGCATAACCCCGAGGTGGAGCGATATTTCCTGGACGAGGTCAAGCACTTCAACCAACTTTTCGAGTCGGTCGACGGCGCGCCGGCCATGAAAGAAAAACTCAACAGGCAAGTGCGGACCTATAGCTACAATTTTGCGCAGTGGCTGGCGACGACGGAAAACATCGCGCCGCTGTTGTCGATGATCAGCCATGACACCGAGAGCGTGCTGCCGGAGGCCGACAAGATCATCGCCGCCGCGCGCGACGACGCCAGCAACGCGGCGGCGGAACTGGCGCTCTCGCGATTGCGGACCCGGCACGTCATCACCTGGGTGGGGCTGGCCGTGGTGCTGATCGGGCTCGGCTGCAGCTGGCGCATCGGACGCTCGATCACCAAACCGCTCGGGCAATTGGCGACGGTGATGCAGCGGCTCGCCGACGGCGACACCGCGGCGCAGCCGGCCGAGACCCGTTCCCACGACGAGATCGGCGATATGGCCGGCACCGTGGTGGTGTTCCGCGACAACATGATCGAGCGCGAACGGCTGGCCGGCGTCGAGAGCGAGACCAATGCGGCGCGCCAGCGACGCGCCGAGACGATCGCGGCGATGATCCGGCAATTCCGCGCTTCGGTCGAACAGGCGCTTGACCGGCTGCGCGGTTCCTCCGGCCGCCTGGAAGACGCCTCCAGCGGGCTCAACGACGCCGCCGACGCCGTCTCCGCCGAAGCCCGCGCCGCGGAGAATTCGGTCAGTGCGGCATCCGTCAACATCACCACGGTTGCCAGTTCGATCGAGGAACTGGCGGTCTCGATCGGCGAGATCGCCGCACGGGCGATCAAGTCCACCGACGTGGCGCGCCGCGCCGTCGCCGAGTCGAGGCGAACCGTCAACACCATGTCGGAACTCGGCAGCGCCGCCAATCGCATCGGCGAGGTGATCGGGCTCATTCAATCGATTGCCGGCCAGACCAACCTGTTGGCGCTCAACGCCACCATCGAGGCGGCGCGCGCCGGCGAG
>DATHCK010000031.1:0-6413 GCA_035319545.1 Allostellaceae bacterium
GGGGGGAGGCGGAAAACCAATAAAAAGACGCCAGGCCTTGCAGACGGGGCCACGCGCGCCGCATGGTCGGGTCATGCCATTCACCCCCGACCAGCTCTTCGCCGCGTTCGACCGGCTCGGCATTGCCCACAAAACCTACACGCACCCGCCGGTGTTCACGGTTGAGGAGGCGAAGTCGCTGCGCGGCGTGCTGCCCGGCGGCCATTGCAAGAGTCTTTTCCTGAAGGACAAGAAGGCGGGGTTGTGGCTTGTCGTCGCGCTCGAGGAATGCCGCGTCGATTTGAAGGCGCTGGCCGACCGGCTGAGCGCGCCGCGTTTCTCGTTTGGCGCGGCGGAGCTGCTCTACGGGGTGCTGGGCGTACGCCCTGGCAGCGTCACCCCGTTTGCTGCGATCAATGACAGCGATCGGCGCGTCACCGTGGTGTTGCAGCGCGCGATGCTGGCGCACGACCCGCTCAACTACCATCCGCTCGAAAACGACCGCACGACCGCTGTCACGCCGGGTGACCTCGTGCGTTTTCTCGAGGCGTGCGGCCATAGCCCGCTTGTTGCGGACATCCCCGAGCGCGCGGCCTGACCGACCGGTCAGCGGCAACCTCGGGAGATGCTTGTCATCGCGCGCGGTGATGGCCATGTTGTCGGCAACACCTGAAGGCGAGACAAGAAATGTCGGATGAAAGTTTGATCGGCGCGGGCCTCGGCAATGGCGGCGGCGCGCCGATCGCCATCAAGGACGTAACCACCGACAGTTTCATGACCGAGGTGGTCGACGCCTCATTCGAGCAGCCGGTCATCGTCGATTTCTGGGCGCCGTGGTGCGGGCCCTGCAAGCAGCTTGGGCCGATCCTCGAAAAGGCGGTGCGCGCGACGAACGGCGCGGTGCGCATGGTCAAGCTCAACATCGACGACAATCCCGAGGTCGCGCAGCAGATGCGCATTCAGTCGATCCCGGCGGTCTACGCGTTCAAGGACGGCCGCCCGGTCGACGCCTTTGTCGGCGCGGTGCCGGAGTCGCAGGTAAAGCAGTTCGTCCAGCGTCTCGGCGGCCCGGCCGGCCCGTCGCCGGTGGAAGAGGCGATGGCGATGGCCAAGGAGGCGCTGCAGACCGGCGATTACGACAGCGCCGGCGGCGTCTTCTCGCAAATCCTGCAGCGCGAGCCGGAGAATATTGACGCCCTCGCCGGGCTGGCGCGGGCGCTGATCGGCAAGGGCGAGCACGCCGCGGCCCGCGAGCTGTTGTCGCGCGTGCCCAAGGAGCAGCTGGGTCACGTCGAGGTCGCCGCGGCGCATTCGGCGCTCGAGCTGGCCGAGCAGGCGTCGAAGGCGATGGGCGAGGCCGGCAAGTACCGCGCCCGGATCGCCGCCGATGCCAATGACCACGAGGCGCGTTTCGAGCTCGGCACGGCCCTCTTCGGCGCCGGCGAGCGCGAGGCCGGGATCGATGAGCTTTTGACGCTCTATCGCAAGGACCGCGCCTGGAACGATGAGGCCGCGCGCAAGCAGTTGGTCAAGTTCTTCGAGGTCATGGGAGCGACCGACCCGTTGACCCTAAGCTCGCGTCGCAAATTGTCCTCGTTGATGTTCTCGTGATGGCGCCATGAGCGAGACGGACGACGCCAGTTTTGCTGGGGCGCTCCCCGACGTCCTGCCGATCTTCCCGTTGACCGGTGTGTTGCTGCTGCCGCGTGGCCGGTTGCCGCTCAACATTTTCGAGCCACGCTACCTGGCGATGACGCGCGACGCGATGGCGGGTGAGCGCCTCATAGGCATGGTGCAGCCCTCCGATCCGCCGATCCGCGAGATGAACCCAGCGGTCTATCCGCTCGGCTGCGCCGG
Organism: Allostellaceae bacterium; assembly: GCA_035319545.1. GTDB lineage: Bacteria > Pseudomonadota > Alphaproteobacteria > ATCC43930 > CGMCC-115725 > DATARH01. Next base: position 1,837 of record DATHCK010000031.1, read on the forward strand.
CCGCATCACCAGCTTTTCCGAGACCGAGGACGGGCGCTTCCTCATCACCCTGGCCGGCGTGTCGCGCTTCCGCATCAAGGAGGAATTGCCGCTACTCTCGGGCTACCGGCGAATCGTCGCGGAATGGGAAGAATTCGCCAGCGACCGCGTCCCCGACGAGGTCGGGTTCGACCGGGCGCGACTGACCCTGGGCCTTAAGACGTTCTTCTCGCAGCGCCAGGTGCAGGCCGATTGGAGTGCGATTGACCAAGCGCCGGGCGAGCATCTCGTGACCTCGATCGCGATGATGTGCCCGTTCGCGCCGAGTGAGAAACAGGCGCTGCTCGAGGCGAAGACACTCGGCGAGCGCGCGCGCCTTTTGACCGCGCTCATCGAGATGACGGCCTCCGCACCGCCGCCCGACCCCGAAGCCGGCGCGACCCGGCATTGATTTCGGAGGCTGCAATGGAAGGCAGTTTCGCGATCGATCCAAAGCTTCTCGAGATCCTTGTCTGCCCGCTGACCAAGGCGCCGCTGCGCTATGACCGCGCCGCGCAGGAATTGATCAGCGACGAGGCCGGGCTCGCCTATCCGATCCGCGACGGCATCCCGATCATGCTCGTCGACGAGGCGCGCCGCCTCACCGACGACGAGAAGCCGAAGTCGTGAACTATTCTTCGCACGGACCATTTGGTGGCGCCACCCCGGCGCAGGCCAGGGCCCATTTCTCCGCTTTTCGAGCGGTTGATCGATGGGCCCCGGCCTGCGCCGGGGTGGTTCTTTCCCTGCGGAAATAAGTCGGATGCCCGCCTCCGCGCCCTGGCCCGTGCAGCTCCGCCTGATCCGGGCGGAAAAGCGGCTCGAAGTCGAGTTCGACGATGGTAAGAAGTTCAGCCTGCCGGCCGAATACCTGCGCGTCGAAAGCCCCTCGGCGGAGGTCCAAGGTCATGACCCGCGGCAGAAGATCACCGTCCCGGGCCGTATCCATGTCGGCATCATGGAACTGGAGCCGGTCGGCAATTATGCCGTGCGCATCAAATTCGACGATTTGCACGACACCGGGATTTATTCCTGGGACTATCTCTATCAGCTCGGGGTCGAGCAGCCGCAGCGCTGGCGCAGCTACCTCGCGGCGCTCAAGGAAAAAGGCCTCAGCCGCGAGCCGGGGCGCTAACCGGCCGTAATCAGGAGAAAACTCATGCCCGTCGTCGAGACCGAACGCCACGGCCAGATTTTCGTCGTGCGGATGAACCGGCCCGAGAGCCTCAACGCGCTCAACGGCGAGATGCGCACGATGCTCGCCGAGGCGTGGACCGAGTTTCGCGCCGCGGGCGATCTCGAGGTCGCGATCTTCACCGGCGCCGGGCGCGGCTTTTGCGCCGGCGAGGACATGAAGCAGTCGCTCGCGGATGGCGCGCCCGGCGGGCGGCGCGCGGCGATCGAGGACCCATTCATGACCGGCGCGCTCGAAAAGCCGGTCATCGCCGCGGTCAACGGCTATGCGATGGGCGGCGGCTTTATGCTGGTTGAGCGCACCGATCTGCGCGTCGCGGTCAAGGGCGCGATCTTTGAGGTGTCGGAGGCGAAGCGCTGGCTGCTCGGCGGCTACAATCACGGCCACATTGCCAACGTCCCGTATCCGATCGCGATGGAGATGGCGCTCGGCTTCCGCTTCACCGCCGAGCGTTTTTACGACATCGGCTTTATCAATCGGCTGGTCGAGCCCGACCAGCTGATCCCCGAGGCGATGAAGATGGCCGAGCATCTGTTGACCCTGCCGCCGGCGTCGCGCGTCAACACCGTGCATATGATGCGGCAGATGCGTCCGAACCCAAACGCCGACCAGCAGGCGCTCGCCGCGGCGCTGCATGAGCACGGCGCCAAGAGCGATCTGATGGAGAGCCGCGCCGCCTTCGCCGAAAAACGCCGGCCCAATTTCAAGGGCTGGGACGATCCCGCCGACCGTCACCGGCTGCCGACGCTCGCTTCGGTAAAGCAAGAGGGGCCGCGCCGAGGATTGTAGCCGCGCTCCATTCTTGGTTAAAAAAATCCTTCGTTGAGCTTTAGCTAAAAAGCCTTCGTTAAGCTTCTTTCACCATAACGAATGGCGCGGATGCGCGTTAGCGCATCAGTCGAACATAATAAGGTGGAGGAAGACATGCGCCTCGGCGAACTGCTGATCGGCTGGGGGCTCGCGACGCCCGCCCAAATCGATGCGGCGCTTCAATACCAGAACACCAACGGCGGCCGGTTGGGCGAGAATCTCGTCGCCCTCGGGATTTTGACGCCGGAACAGCTAGCCTCCGTCATCAACAGCGCGCCGGTTCCCCCGTCCACCGTCGCCGAGACCGGCATCGTCCCGCGCAACCTGCTCAATCTGCTGCTGAAGCTGATGTATATCGAGTCGCTGAGCACCCCGACGGAGCTGTCGCGGCGCATGAGGCTGTCGCATCGCATCGTCGAATCCCTGCTCGCCGACGCGACCCAGCTGCGGTTTGTGATGGCGGCGGGCGCGGCTGGCGAAAGCGCCCTGACGGTTCGTTACGCGCTCGGCGACCAGGGCAAGGCCGCCGCCCGCGATGCGCTCGATCAGAACCTTTATCTCGGCCCCGCGCCGGTCTCTCTCGCCGTCTACCAGGAGCAGATCCAGCTTCAGCGCATCAGCAACGAGATGCTGCGCGAAGATTCGCTGCGACAGGGTTTTGCGGGGCTGGTGGTGCCCGACCACTATTTCGAAAAGCTGCTTCCGGCGATCAATGCCGGTCGCACGATCCTGCTGTTCGGTCCGCCGGGCAACGGCAAGACGACGCTCTCCAGCCGCATCGCCACCGTGTTTCGCGACGTCGTCTACATTCCCTACGCCATCGATGTCGGCGGCCAGATCATCAAGGTCTTTGACGAAAGCCTGCACAAGCCGATCGCGCCGGAGTCGGAGACGCGTCCGGCGGCGCACGCTTCCGCGTTTGCCGACCGCGACCGCTTTGACGAACGCTGGGTCGCTTGCAAGCGCCCGGTGGCCATCGCCGGCGGCGAGCTGACGCTCGACATGCTCGATCTGCAGTACAACGCCAACACCAAATTTTACGACGCGCCGCTCCACATGAAGGCGCTCAACGGCATGCTGCTGATCGATGATTTCGGCCGGCAGAAATTCCATCCGAGCGAGTTGCTCAACCGGTGGATCGTGCCGATGGAAAACCAGATCGACTATCTGAAGCTCGACAGCGGCGCGAGCTTCTCGATTCCCTTCGACGAGCTGGTGATCTTTTCGACGAACCTTAATCCATCCGATCTGATGGATCCCGCCTTCCTGCGTCGCATCCCGTACAAGATCAAACTGTTCTCGCCGAGCCGGGCCGAGTATTGGCAAATCTTCGAGGCGGTGGCGAAATCGTACGGACTGACCTTGACCGAGCCGGTTTTCGACCTGGTCGTCCAACGGCTAGAAAAGCAGTTCGGACTTGCCTATTACCAGCCGAAATTCATCTGCCAGCAGGTCGTCGAGTCTTGCCGGAGCTTTGACCGGCAAGTTGCCCTGACCCGCGAGGGAGCCCTGGCGGCATTGTCCAACCTTTATTACGACATCGAGGAAGGACGCGAGGCGGAGGTGGCTGCCGACCCGGCGTCTCGCCCACCGGACTTCGCTTCCGCCGCGTGACGGCTGGTTTCAGCGCCGCTTGGCGTAGGGTCGGACTGCGTCGAGCAGTGTCTCCGTCGGCGCGAGGCGCGGGCCGTCGCCGTCATCGATCGGCGGTATGATCGTGACGCCCCATTCCGGCAGTGTCTTGAGCGAGGCCTGCGCCTTCGGATGAGCGAGCAGCGGCGCGTTCAATGACGGTCCGACAATGACCGGCGTCTGCCGCCCGATCGCCTCGGCGACCACCGACAGCGCGAGATTGTCGGCGATGCCGTGCGCCAGCTTGTTCAGCGAGTTGAAGCTGCAGGGCGCGAACAGCACCACGCCGAACGGCGGTCGAGGGCGGATCGCGATGTCGAAATAGCTCTCGACCGCCCGCACGCCCTCGATCTCGAGCTCGCGCGGCGCGACGACGCGCGACGCATTAGGTGTCGGCAGCGCGATGACCGTCTCGAAGCCGAGCCTGACGAGCCCGCGCAGAATCTCCGGGCACCGCGCCGCCGTCGTCGTGCCGCTCAGCACCAGGTAGGCGACGTCGTATTTCTCATCTTTGCTGGAAGCCATCCTGGCTTGCTCCGCCCGGCCCGAATTTCTCCTTGGCCGGCTTGATCCAGCCATCCAGGAGTAAGTTGAAGCTACTCGTAGACCCCCAGGTCAAGTCCGGGGGAGAGGAAATTTTGGCAAGTCTCCAACGTGGCGGGAACTTGACCCGGCCAAAATGCGCGGCTCGCGCTGGCGATCCATGCCTATGATTGCGCGATGAGCGACACCGGCGGCGCATCCGCCACCCAAGCGCCGCGCAGCAACTGGCCGATCCTCGCCGCCGCCTTTACCGCGTTCACCATCGGCGCGGCGATGATGCATTCCTACACCGTGTTCCTCGTCGCCTTTGTCGAGGATTTCGGCTGGAGCCGCGGTGAGACCTCGATCGCCTATTCGGTGTCGCAGATGGTCGCCGGCG
>DATHCK010000032.1:0-6830 GCA_035319545.1 Allostellaceae bacterium
CCGACAACGCGCCCGACCTCACCCGTGCCGTGCTCGACAAGGCCTATGGCGGCCATGACGGTCTCTTGAAGGCGGCGTTTCAGACCGCCGTGCCGCGCCGCGCGCGCACCGTCGCGCTGGCGCTGCCCGACATCACCTCCGTCTCCGATCTCGTGCCGGCGCTGGCGGCGATCACCCGCGCCGTCGCCGCAGGTGAGATCACGCCCTATGAAGCCGGCGAGCTCGCCCGCCTCATCGAAACCACGCTGCGGGTCGGCGAGCTCGCCGATTTCGACCGCCGTCTCGCGGCGCTCGAACGCGAGGTTGAGCAGGTCAGGATGGAGGGAAGCGATGCTGCGCCGGCTTAAACCCTTCGAGCTGCGGCTCGCGCGGCTCACGCGCATCGTGCGCTCGTGGTCCGAACCGGTCGAGCGCCATCGCGGGCTGCTCCATGCCCGGCAGGTGATGAACGATCTGATCCGTGAAGGGCTGCGCCGCGCCGGTCTCAACCCGGACGACGCCGTGACCTTGCGCCAGCTCGGCGAGCCGCCGCCACCCCCGCCGCGCCTCGTGTTTCGTCCGCCCGATGCGCGCGAGCTGCTGCTCGCCGAGGCCGAGAGGCTCGCCTGGCGCATGCGCGGCCACCCGCCCTCGCTCGCCCGCGCCTCGCCGATGGAGCTTTTCGCCTATTACTGCGTCGGCGAGGGCGCCCGCGACGCCCCGGCATGACCTCCTCCCCCGCGATGGGGGAGGGCGGAGTCCGGGTGATGCGACCGCGTGATCGCCCCGCTGCATAGCCGCCCATACCTGCTTGGTATTTCACATCGCGCCGCGATGCCGTCACAATGGGGCGAGTTCGCGGGAGGATAGGGCGATGGACGGCAGCAGCGTGACCGATGCGGCGCTCAGGCAGGACTATATCGAGCGCGCGCGCGAGCTGAAGCCGATGCTCGAGGCCGACGCCGACGAGTGCGAAGCGCATCGCCAGGTCACCGAGCGCTGCGTCGATGCGATGATCGAGCGGGGGATTTTCAAGATGCTGCTGCCGAAATCGATCGGCGGCGGCGAACTCGACCCGCTCACCTACACCGCCGTGCTCGAAATCCTCGCGCAAGGCGATGGCAGCCCGGCCTGGTGCCTGGGGCAGAATTCGGGCTGCTCGATGACCGCGCCCTATCTCTCGCACGAGATGGCGGTCGAGGTCTTCGGCGGCCCACGCGGCATCCTCGCCTGGGGGCCGGAACTGCCCGGCGCGGGACAGTGCACCGCCGCCGAGGGCGGCTACCGCGCCACCGGGCGCTGGGGCTTCGCGACCGGCAGCCGGCACGCGAGCTGGCTCGGGGCGCACTGCCCGGTCTTCGAGAAGAACGGCAGCCCGCGCCTCGGCGCCAACGGCCGCCAGATCACCCGCACGATGATCGTCCCCAAATCCGAGGCGACGATCATCGACAACTGGCAGGTTCTGGGGTTGCGCGGCACCGGCAGCGACTCCTACGAACTGAAAGACCATTTCGTGCCGGACGCGCGCACCGCGATCCGCGACAACGCCGAAGAGCGCCGCGAGAAGGGGCCGCTCTACCAGTTCACCAGCGGCATGATCTACGCGATGAGCTTTAGCCACGTGTCACTGGGCATCGCGCGCGGCGCCTATGACGCCTTTATCGAGATCGCGCGCGACAAGATCCCGCGCGGCGCCAAGGGCACGCTGCGCTCGAACAACGTAATCCAGAGCCAGGTCTCGCAATGCGAGGCGAAACTGCGCTCGGCGCGCGCCTATCTGCGCGGCGTCATCTCGGAGATGTGGGACGACGCGCGGCGCAACGGCAAGATCGGCGCCGAGCACCACCCGCAGCTGCGCCTCTCGGCGACCTGGGCGATCCACCAGGCGCGCGACGTGGTGGCGACGGTCTACCACGCGGCCGGCGCCTCGGCGATTTTCGAGAGCAACCCCTTGGAGCGCCGGATGCGCGACATCCACGCCGGCACCCAACAAGGCCAGGGCCGCCCGATCCATTTCGAGACGGTCGGCCAGATGCTGATGGGCCTGCCGCCCGAGGGGCGGATGTTCAGATAAGAGTTGCCAGGAACCGCGCCGAAACGAGGAACAGGAACAAGCCAAAGCCGATTTCGAGCCAGCGCCGCGGGAGCGCGTGCGCGATCCGGGCGCCGAACGGCGCGACCCACGCCGAAAGCGGCGCGATCGCCGCGACGCCGATCAGCGACACAAAGCCGAGCGACAGCGGCGGCAGCTGCGCCTCGTGCGGCAGCCCGGCGAGCACATAGCCGATCGCGCCCGCGATCGACAGCGGCATCCCGACCCCGGCGGAGGTCGCGACCGCCTGGTGGATCGGCTTGTTGTAGAGGGTCAGCACCAAGGTCGCGGGCGAGCCGCCGCTGATCCCCATCAGCGACGAGCCGAGCCCGATCGCGAACCCGTAACCGCGCATCGCCCCGGTGCCGGGGAGGTCCTCGGCGATATGCCAACGGTCTGAAATGAACCACATTTTCGCGATGATGAGCGCGGCGATAAAGACAAAGGCAAGCTTGAAGATGGCCGAAGACGGCGCGACCGCGGCGATCGCCGAGCCGAGCAGCACGCCGATGACGATCGGCCAGGTCCACAGCCGCATCACCTCGGGAATGACCGCGCCGCGCGCCTTGTGCGCCCGGTATGAGCGCCACGCGGTCGGCAGGATCACCGCGAGCGAGGTGCCGATGCAGAGCTGCATGCGCACTCCATCGGGCACGCCGAGCAGCCGGAAGATCTCGAACAGCACCGGCACGACGACCCCGCCGCCGCCGACGCCGAACACGCCGGCGAGCAGCCCGGTCGCCACCCCAGCCGCGATTGCCGCGAGCACGAGCCAGGCGAGCTCGCTCAAAGGGATACTCATGCGGCCAGTCTTCGCCGACCCGAACGGCCAGACAAGCGATGGGGTTTCGTCGCCGAACGAAGCGTTGGCGCTAGGCGCGGTATTTCCGAAACGCCGCCTCGTCGAATTTGAGGCCGAGGCCGGGTGCGGTCGGCATATCGAGGAGCCCGTCTTTCGGCTCCGGCACCGACTCCCACAGATGAAAGAGCCGCGGCATGTACTCGACGGTAAGCCCGTTCGGCACCGCGCCCACTAGGTGCACATGGATTTCCGGCACGCCATGGCTGACCACCGGCAGGTTGAACGCCTCGGCCATGCCGGCGATCTTGAGCCACGGCGTGATCCCGCCGGAGCGCACCTGGTCGATCATCACGATGTCGACCGAGCGATGTTCGAGCATGTGGCGGAACGGCACGATGCCGTACAGGTATTCGCCGCCGGCAACCGGGGTCGACAGCGCATCGGCGACGCGCGCGAGCCCGGCGTAGTCATCATGCGTCGTGACATCCTCGAGCCAGAAGAGGCCGACCCCGGCATCCTCGACCCGGCGGCCGATATCGATCGCCTGCTCGGGCCGCCAGCGCTGGTTGATGTCGCACATCAAATCCATGTCGGGACCGCAGGCCTCACGGATCAGCACCGCCTGCTCGACCTCGCGCTCCGGGCTGGTCACGCCCGGCAGGCCCAGCTGCATCTTGGTCTGGCGATGGCCTTTCTCGCGCAGGCGGCCGGCGGCGGTCACCGCCTCGTCGAGCTTGAGGCCGCGCCTGAGCGCGCCCGAAGCATAGGTCGCTATTCTGTCGCGTCCTCCACCCAGCAGCTTCCACAGCGGCAAGTTCAAAGCCTTGCCCTTGATGTCCCACAGCGCGACATCGATCGCCGACATCGCCATCGTGAGGATGCCAGCGGGGCCGGCCGAGCCGGCGGCGGTGCGCAGCTTCGCGGCAATTCCTTCCGGAAGGAGCGGATCGCCGCCGACGATCAGCGCGCCCAATTCGTCAATCGCGTGGCGCAAGGTCTTGGTGATAGCGCCGCCGAAATAGGTGACGCCCAGCCCCTCGATGCCGTCATCGGTGCGCAGGCGCAAGGTGACGATCGGGTTCTTGGCGTTGGGATTTTCCGAGAAGCCGCCAAGCGGCTCGTCATTGGGCAGCAACACGATATCGGTTTCGAGCGAAGCGATCTTCATGGCTCACCTATAGGCTTTCTTCCTGGGGTCCCAACGCCAGTCGGTGCGGGTGATCGTGACCGTGGGCTTGCGGGTCGGGGTCCGGCAATCGTCCCCGACCGTTTCCACGACGCGCTTGATGTAGCCGGTAATGCGGTCAAACGGGCCGTAATCGGGCGCGACCGCCACGTAAGGGACCTCGCCGACAGTGCGGTGGTGATCGCAATCAATCTCGCTCCGCGCGTCGACATTGCCGATCAGTGACAATTTGTCGACGGTCACGAGGACGAGGACATAATTATCGGGGGAACTGCTCGTCGTCGTATGGAAGCTGTCGGCGACGACAAGTTCCGCGCCGGCGCCGAGCGATTGGACGAAATGGTCGCCGTAACCGTAATTCATGTCCTGCTGGATGTTGACGGCGTCGAGGAGCTTGGCGTCACCCTGGCCGCTGAACAGCACCAGCACGCCAAAGCAGGCGTCGCTTTCGGTCGTGATGCCAACGATGAGGCGCATCTTGTGGTCGATCTCCGCCTGTTCGTAGTGGAGATATTCGACGCGCAGCGGCTCCTTGGGGCAGTCGTCCTCGAACGGCTCCTTGTCGATCGGCCGGATATCGACCTTGCCGTGGATAAAGTCGCCAGTCCTACCGTCCTGCATCGGCTCCTGCCGCAGGTCGGGAAAGATTTGGCCGAGCATATCGCGCCAGGTCTTGTTGCCGGGCACCGGGGCCTTTTCGCCGAGATCGAAGACCGTACCGCCCTCGGCGCGCACGGCAGATGGAACCGCGATCATCAAAGCCAGCAACACGCCGGTAGGTCGCCACACGTTAGAGGCGCTCCATGCCCTGATCCTGCGGCGGCAGGTTCACTGCCGGCGGCGGGTCGTGACCGAGCGTGCCAGGGTACACCGCGTCGAGCGTGCCGCCGTGGCAGCCGGAGAGTAGCAGGCCCAATCCCACGATCGTCATTCCCGCGAAAGCGGGAATCCAGGGCGAGCGACATGGCGGCCGCCCCGGGCCTCGGCTTACGCGGGGACGACGAGAACGTTCGAGCATCGCGCTCAGGCCTTGCACTTTTCGAGTATCGCTTCGTCGAATTCGATGCCGAGGCCTGGTCTGGTCGGCATCGCCAGCACGCCGTCCCGCTGCACCGGCACTTCCCTGAACATGTGGCCGAGCCACGGCATGTACTCGACGGTAAGCCCGTTCGGTGCCGCGGCAATCAGATGCACATGAACCTCCGGGATCAGGTGGCTGACCACCGGCAGGTTGAACGCCTCGGCCATGCCGGCGACCTTGAGCCACTGGGTGATGCCGCCGACGCGCACCAGATCGATCATCGGCACATCGACCGAGCGCGCCTCCATCATGTGGCGGAACGGTACGATGCCCCAAACATATTCGCCGCCCGCGACCGGCGTCGAGAGCGCGTCGGAAACACGCGCGAGACCAGGATAGTCGTCGGCGGTCGTCACGTCCTCGAGCCAGAACAGCCCGACCCCGGCATCCTCGACGCGCTTGCCGATATCGACCGCCTGCTCGGGACGCCAACGCTGGTTGATGTCGCACATCAGCTTGATGTCGGGGCCGATGGCCTCGCGGATCTTGACCATGCGCTCGACCTCGATCGCCGGCGTTGTGGTGCCGGGAAGCGCGAGCTGCGTCTTCATCTCCTTCCAACCCTTGTCCTTGAGGGTTGCGGCGGCCTTCACGACACGATCAAGCGAGAGTTCGCGCATCAACGCGCCCGAGGCATAGGTCGGCACCTTGTCACGCCCGGCGCCGAGCAGCTTCCACAGCGGCAGCTCGACCGATTTGGCCTTGATGTCCCAGATCGCGATGTCGAGCGCCGACAGCGCCAGGTGGTAGATGCCGCCCGGCCCCGCGGAGCCCCCCGCGGCATTCTTCAGTTTCGCGTGGATCGCCTCGGTGAGCTGCGGGTCATCACCGACCAACAGCGCGCCCAGCTCGTCGATCGCATGGCGCAGCGTGCCGGTCAGCGCCCCGCCGAAATAGGCGACGCCGATCCCTTCCGCGCCGCTGTCGGTGCCGATACGCACCCATACGATCGGCCGCTTACCATTGGGGTTCGCCGCGGCGCCGGCCAATGGCTCATCGGCCGGCAGATTGACGATGCCGGTGCGGATCGACGTGATTTTCATGGCGTAACCCCTTTGGGAGGTGGGGGAATTAAAGATCGGCGAGTCTGATCCAGGTGCCGAGGGCGGCGGAGAGGATGGCGCCGAGCGCGACGAGCGCCAAGTTGCCGGTGCCGAACAGCAGGAGCCAGATCGCGAAGACGACGAGGCCCGAGAAGATGCCGCCGATCAGCGATGGCATCGAGCGCTTGAGGTGCGCCTGGGGCACGCCTTACTCCGCCGCGGCGGGGAGGTTGTTCGAAGCCTGGGCGAGCCGCGAGTCAGCGGCGGTGCCGCGCGCCTTCTTGAGGTTGCGCTTTACGAACCGGCTGTCGTAGCCGTTGAAGATGTGGCCCAAGAGGCCGCGGTCGAGATCGCTGGTGCCGAACAGCCAGTCGGCGATCGGATAGGTCAGGTTCATGTTCGTGCCCATCATGATCGCCTGGTTGTGATGGGCGATGTGATGGCGGCGGATCGTGTTCATGAACGGGATGTGGCGGACGATGCGGTCGTCCTTCACGTGGCAGCCCCAGTGGAAGAGCTCGTAATTGAGGTAGACGCCGGCGGTGGTGCAGACGAGCAGCCACCCGGCATTGGCCGACCAGACGAGGCTCAGCACATAGGCACCCGCCGCCGACATGCAGATGAAGGTCGTGAACGCGTAGGGCGGG
>DATHCK010000033.1:0-18082 GCA_035319545.1 Allostellaceae bacterium
GCGCTGCACATGGTTGTGCCGACCCTGCCGATCCTCGCGCGCGTCTTCGATCGCCCGGCCGCCGAGGTGCAGCTGGTCCTGACCCTCTATTTCCTCGGCATCGCCGCGGGACAATTGATTTACGGCCCGGTCTCGGATCGCTTCGGAAGGCGACCGGTGCTCCTTGCCGGGCTCTGCCTGTTCCTTGCGGGCACCACTCTGTGCGGGTTTGCGCCGTCGCTGGCGGCGCTGATCGCCGGGCGCGTCGCGCAAGCGATCGGCGCCTGCGCGGGGCTAGTGCTGGGCCGCGCGATCATTCGCGATGTCTGGGATCGCGACGCCTCGGCGCGCGGCATCGCCCTGGTGATGATGGCGATGACGCTGGTGCCGGCGATGAGCCCGGCGATCGGCGCTTATGTCTCAGAGTGGTTCGGCTGGCGCGCGATGTTTGCTCTGCACGCCGTGTTCGGCATCAGCGTCCTTTTCTGGACGCACGCGCGGCTCGCCGAGACGCTTGACCAGAAGGTTCCGTTCAATCTGCCGGAGATCGGCCGCTCCTACCGCGCCTTGCTGAGCTCGCGAGCGGTGATGTGTTTTGCACTCTGCACCGCCTTTACCAGCGCGTCATGGTTCACTTTCATCGCCAGCGCGCCTTACCTGCTGTCGGAAACGCTGCGCCAACCGCCGAGCACCTACGGTGTGATGATCATCTTGCCCATGGCTGCTTATATCGCCGGCAATGCCGCGGCAGCGCGCTTTGCCCGGCGTATCGGCTCGAATGCGATGATTGTGCTGGGCGTTAGCCTGTCGCTTGTCTCCGGCCTTTCGATGGCGGCTTGGTCCGTGTATCCAGGGCTCAGTGTTTGGACGCTGTTCATACCCATGGCGGCAAGTTCGCTGGGCAACGGGCTGAGCCAGCCGAGCGCGATGGCCTGCGGTCTCAGCGTCTATCCGCGCATCGCCGGCACCGCCTCCGGCTTTATCGGCTTTTTACAGATGGCGGCCTCAGCGCTGGGGACGCTGCTTGTCGCGGCGCTGCCGCATCACGGACCGTCGGCGATGGTCGCGGTCATCGTCGCGACGCAGATCATCGCCTTGGGGCTGGGCGCGGTCGCGGTGCGGCTGCCAAGCCGCGCACTGGCGCCAGCTGTTGCGGATTAATCCAGAGCGCGCCGCGGGATCGCGCCGCCACCCCGTCGTGGTTCGCGCGGAGGGGGTAATCGATCCCGTGGTTCTCGATTAGCGGAAAAAGTTGAGGCCTTGATCGGTCAGCGTAGTGACAAGTTGCTCACGCAGGTCCCGCTGCTGCCTGAGCAGGACTTCTATTCCCGTGATCTCCGCAACGTCGATGGCATCCCTCAGACGCTCACTGAGCGCAGAAATCTGCTGATTGAGTGCGGTGATGCGAAAATAAGTGTCGATCTGTACGCCAAGAGGGTAGGGGGGATAAGCGCCGGGCCGGCCATCGTTAGGCACCCCCTCGCCCTCGCGCTCGGCGCGCCAGCTCGCAACCTTCTCAAAGTCGATTCCGAAATTACCGCGCAGCTCTTCAGCCGCCGCCAGATCGCTTACCGACCCGGCGGTCGACCATGGCTGCTCGGCGCGATCGTGCCGCGCGTAGACCCACATCGGACGATCCGGGAAGATATCTTCGACCGGGAAATCCAACACCCTGGAATAGTTGTCCCACGCCCTATGACGGCTTGAATGGCTGGCAATCCCGCTCGACAGGCGGGCCAACACGAAGACTGACATCGATTGGAACCGCAGCTCCGAGGGGACGACGATATCTGCCTGCGCATACCATTGCAAACCGCGCGGCGCGTTGAGCACCATACCGCTCGTGTGTTTGAGGAAGCCGGGTGTGCGTTCCTCGACTCTCAGTACCTCCGGCAATGCCGCGCAAAACCGATCATCCACAATTCGCAGGGTATCGATGTGCCATGCATCATCGGCATCGATCATCGCGGTGGCGATGTAATCGAACGGGTTGGTCACCAGCCTCCGTGCGAACAAGTAATTGAGGCAGCAATCCCAAATATGCTGGGCGGACCCATAGCGAACGGTCGGAAGGTGCTCGAGATCGATCGGCACGAGATGGAAGCGGTCGTCGTCTAGCAGAGCTTCGAGCCGAAGCCGCGCTGCCTCGGGCATCGCGCGGTCGACGACAATGAGCCATATGAACCGCTCGAAACGTTGCGCCCGAAGCGAGGGCAGCGTAACTGCCGCAAAAAGGCCAATCGCACTGTCGTACCAGCTTTGACGGTAAACGCCGGTGCCGAACCGCGTGACCACGACATGGGGCAGCATTCTAAGACCGCTCCTTTATTGGCATTTCGTCAGGTTCCGGCCGCGTTTTTCAGGTGGCAGGTTTAACAAAAAATCTCTTTTACGGGGAGTCAATGAGGTTCGAAACAATCGATTTTCAGCTCATAGAGCTCTTCTTGGGATCGCGCCGCCGCCATCGACCGAAAGTCTCGCGCCGGTGATGTAGCCGGCTTGGTCGGAGGCGAGGAACATCACCGCCGCGCCGAGTTCGCCGGGCTCGATCGCGCGGCCGAGCGGCACCCGTTTCGCCATCGTCTCGGCATAGCCTTCGGGAAACACCGTGCCGGCGCTACCGAGCGCCAGCCCCGGCGCTACCAAATTGGCGCGGATGCCGTGCGGCGCCAGCTCGAGCGCAATCCCCTTCATCAGCCATTCGAGCCCGCGCTTCGAAGTGCAATAGGCAAGCCCGTTGGTGCGCAGCATGTGCCCGGCCCCCGAGCCGATAAAGATAAAGGTGCCCTTGCGGGCGGCGGCGATCATCGCCTCGGCGAGTGCTTTGGTGATGAGGAACGGCGCGCGCAGATTGACGTGCATGATCCGGTCCCATATCTCGACCGGGGTGTCGAACAGCCCGCCAAACGGATAAATCCCGGCATTGTTGATCACGACGTCGGGCACGCCGTGTCCGAGGATTTGCCGGCAGAGAACGGTGATCGAGTCCGGGTCGGTAAGATCGGCCGTTGCCGAGCCGACATCTGCGCTACCCAGCCGCTCGCAAACCGCCGCCAGTCCCGCAGCGTTCCGATCAGTGAGGAAGAGCCCCGCGCCGGCGGCCGCGAAATCCGCCGCCAGCTGCGCGCCGTAAATTCCTGCCGCGCCGGTGATGACCACGGTCTTGCCGGCAAATTCCTGTGCCATGGCGTCATGCCTTTCGCATCTCCGTTGCGCTGCGCTAGAACAGAGCAAATCCGGGAGGGTGCGCCAATGACCATCACGCTCGACGAAACCCACGACCCTCAGCGCCAAAGCTGGGTCGAGGCCACCAACGGGCATCCGGATTTTCCGTTACAGAACCTGCCCCTGGGTGTGTTCAGCCCGTCCGGCAATTTCGTCCCCGACGCCAAGGCGCGCGGCGGCATCGCGATCGGCGACAAGATTTTCGACATCAAGGCGGCGCTCGCCGCCGGGCTGTTCTCTGGCGAGGCGGAAATCGCGGCGGAGGCCGCGTCGGGGGGGTCGCTCAATCCGCTGATGGCGCTGGGTAAGGGCCCGCGCGTCGCGCTGCGCCGCCAGGTGTTCGATCTTTTGGCGAGCGACGGCAAGAACGCCGCGAAGGCGCGCGATCTCGCCAAGAGCATCCTGCACGACGCCAATGTCTGCGCCATGCACGTGCCGGCCAAAGTCGCGAGCTTTACCGATTTCTTCGCCGGGATTCACCACGCGACCAATGGCGGGCGGCGCCGCAACCCTAACGATCCGCTCGGCCCCAATTACAAATACGTCCCGGTCGCCTATCACAGCCGCGCCTCGTCGCTGCAGCCCTCGGGGCAGCCGATCCGCCGGCCGAGCGGCCAGCGCAAGCTGCCCGAGGAAAATGCGCCGTCTTACGGTCCGTGCCGCAAGCTCGATTACGAGCTCGAGGTCGCGATCTGGCTCGGCCCCGGCAACAAGCAGGGCGAGCCGATCCCGATTTCGGAAGCCCCCGACCACATTGTCGGCCTCGGCTTTGTCAACGACTGGTCGGCGCGGGACATCCAGCAATGGGAGTCGGCGCCACTGGGGCCGTTTCTCGGCAAGAGCTTTGGCTCGACCGTGTCATCCTGGATCGTGACGATGGAGGCGCTGGCGCCGTTTCGTGTTGCGCAGCCGCCGCGTCCAGCCGGCGACCCGCAGCCGCTGCCGTATCTCTGGGACGACACCGACCAGAAGGAAGGCGCCTTCGCGATCGAATTGGAAGCGCTGATCCGCACCGAAAAGATGCGCGCCGCCGGACAGCCGGCGCACCGCATGTCGACGAGCAACACACTCGATCTCTACTGGACCGTCGCGCAGATGGTCGCCCATCAGACTTGCAACGGCTGCAATATCGAGCCGGGCGATCTGTTCGGCACCGGCACGATCTCCGGGCCGACCCCGGAAGGTTGGGGCAGCCTCAGCGAACTCAGCCGCGATGGCGCGCAATCGAACACGCTGTCTTCGGGTGAGACGCGCACTTTCCTCGAAGACGGCGACGAGGCGATCTTCCGCGCCCGCGCCCGCCGCGACGGCTATGTGTCGATCGGCTTTGGCGAGTGCCGCGGCCGGGTGATCGCGGGGTAGCGGCGATGCCTGACGCGCTTGGATGGCGGATGAAGTTTGGCGTCATCGCGCCGTCGACCAACACGATCGTCCAGCCCGAGTTCGACGCGATGCGGCCGGCAGGGGTTACCAACCATTTCGGCCGCATCCACATCCCCAACGACCCGCTCAAGAACGACGACGACTTCACCCGTCTGATCGAAACCGTGCGGCGCGAGATCATGGCCGCGATCGACCGAGTGATGACCTGCGAGCCCGACCACCTCGTCATGGGTATGTCGTCCGAGACCTTCTGGGACGGGCTCGACGGCAGCGAAAAGTTGCGCGAGCGGGTCGAGGCGCGCGCCGGGGTCAAGGTGACGATGGGCTCCGACGCGGCGCGCCAGGCTTTGGGCCGCCACGGGGTCAAGCGCATCGGTGTGGTGACGCCCTATATGCCGGTCGCCGACCAGCAGGTGCGCCGCTTCTTCACCGATTGCGGTTTCGAGATCGTCAGCCTCCTCGGCCTCAAAGGCGCGAGCCCAGTGCTGTACGCGCATGTCCAAGAAGCCGAGTTGCGCGACGCGATCCGCCAAGTCGACGGCGAGGGGGTTGAGGCGATCGTCCAGGTCGGCACCAATCTGGCGATGGCGCGGCTTGCCGGCATTGCCGAGGAATGGCTCGGCAAGCCGGTCATCGCGATCAACACGGCGACATACTGGTGGGCGTTGCGCTCCAACGGCATTGCCGACAGGATCGCCGGCTTCGGGTCGCTTCTGGGTCGGTTTTAGCCGGCGCTTCAAACACATATCGGCCAAAATCCGCTGCGCCGTTAATGCTTCTTCAATCGGCAAGCCGCTTTATTGCCGTTTGGCGAAGTATGTCCACGAGCTTGCAAGTTGATCGGTTCGGATTTTTTCGCGAAGAGGCGGGTTGAGCGGGCTCTTGGGCAGCCGCGCCCCCTAATGCTGCTAGTCGCCTGCGGCGTCCTGCTGGCGCTCGCTCTGTTGATCGTCACGACCCTGGTGGCGGGCTACTTGCGGCAACAGACGCTGGAATCGAGCGAGGCCGGGCTGTTGCGCGTCGATGCGGTGCTGGTCGAGGCCGGCAATCGCTCGCTTCTCACGGTCGAGGCGGTGCTGAGCGACATCGCCAGCCACATCCGCCTGGCCGACGTGCCGCGCCCAGATGCCATCGCGCGGGATATCGGCGAGGCCGCGATCGGCGCCCATCTCGATCACCGCGTCGAGGCCACACCGCAAATCGCCGGAATCGCGCTGATCGGCGCGGACGGGGCCGTGGTCAACCATACCGGCGGCTGGCCCTGGGGCGAGGAGAATGTCGCGGCACGGGACTATTTCATCGCGCTGGCTGGCAATGCGGGCCTCGAATCTTCGATCGGGGCGCCTATCGCGCTCGATCGCGCCGGCGTCCGGGTTATTCCGGTCGCCCGCAAACTGCGCGCCACCACCGGTGGTTTCGCCGGGTTGGCCGTCGCGACCGTGCCGGTGGACGATTTTGAGACGCTGTATCGCGCTGTTCCACTCGGCGATGACGGCGTCATCTCGCTGATGCGCCGCGACGGGACGGTCCTCGTGCAATTTTCGCCCAGACCGGCCGCCGACAATCAGGCGCCAAGCGCCGCGGTGCTTGCGGCGCTCGCAGATGGCGTCCAAGGCATCATCGAGGATGACCGCGGCCCGCATAATGAGTGGTACATCGACGCGGTGCAGCCGCTCGCGGACTACCCGGTCGCGGTCGTCGTCAGTTGCAGCGGCGCGCAGGCGCTGGTCGGCTGGTCGCATCAGACGGCCGTGTTCGCCGCGTTCGCCCTGTGCGGCGTCATCGCGATCGGCTTGATGGTGGCGTTGATCGGGCGTCAGATCCACACGCATAACGCGCTCGCCGCAATCCGCGCCGAGAAGATCGAGGTCGAGCACGCCCGCCTCGTCGCCGAAGCCGAGCTGCTGAAAAAGGAACGGCTGTCGGTGCTCGGCCAGTTTACCGCGACCGTTG
This sequence comes from Allostellaceae bacterium, assembly GCA_035319545.1. GTDB lineage: Bacteria > Pseudomonadota > Alphaproteobacteria > ATCC43930 > CGMCC-115725 > DATARH01. Next base: position 6,541 of record DATHCK010000033.1, read on the forward strand.
CCAACGAGTTGCGCAACCCGCTTTCGGCGATCCGCAACACGCTTTTCACAATGCGCGAGATCGCTTCAAGCAGCGGTCTAGAGCTCGACCGGCCGCTCGCGCGCATCCAGCGCAGCATCGCGCGCTGCGACCGTATTATCGGCGATCTGCTCGAATACATCCGCAATCCGGAACTGAGCCGCGTTTCCGTCAACTTTGACGAGTGGCTCCGCGACGTACTGGCCGAGCACGGCTTACCGCCGGCGATCACGCTGGTCGAGGAATACGCCGCCGGTGACGCCGTGGTGCGAATCGATGCCGACCGGATCCGGCATGTGGTCATCAACCTGGTCGACAACGCCGCACAGGCGCTTGGTGAGATGCCGCCCGGCGGCGAGCCGCCGCGCATCGCGGTCAAGAGTGCTATCGTCGGGGACGCGCTCGAACTCACTGTGGCCGATACGGGGCCTGGCATTTCGCCTGAGAACATGGCGCGCATCTTCGAGCCGCTGTTCAGCACGAAGAGTTTCGGGGCCGGTCTCGGGCTTTCGACCGTCAAGCAGATCGTCGTCCAGCACGGCGGCACGATCGGCATCGATAGCGAGCTGGGCATCGGCACGCGAGTTGCGATCCGCCTACCGGTGGAGCAAACCATGAAGGCTGCGGCATGATTTCCGACGATGCCGCCCGCAGCGTGCTGATCGTCGAGGACGACGGTGATTTCGCCGAGTCGCTCGCCGACATTCTGATACCGCGCGGGTTCAAACCGGTGATTGCCAGCTCACCTGACGCCGCCATCGCCGTCATGTCGCTGATGCCCGGCAACCAACCTCCGCCTGTGGCGCTCATCGATCTGCGTCTTGGCACCACCTCTGGCATCGATCTGTTGGCGCGGTTGCGCAGCGAACGCCCAGAGCTGATCGGCGTGCTGATGACCGCCGAGCTCGACACCCACACCGCGGTCGCGGCTCTACGCCGCGGTGCCTACGATTACTTCGATAAATCAGTCGATCCGCAATCGCTGTTCGCGGTGCTCGACCGCTGTTTTGACCGTGTCGACCTGCTGCGCGACCGCGAGGCGGCCTACGACGAGCTCCGTCTGGCGAAGGAAGAAGCGGAGGCGGCGAACCAGGCAAAGTCGGGCTTTCTCGCGACGATGAGCCACGAACTGCGCACACCGTTGAACGCGATCATCGGCTTTTCCGAGATGATGAAGCAGGAGGTGCTCGGCGCGATCGGCAATGAGCAGTACCGCTCCTACGTCACCGACATCCACGCGAGCGGCACGCACCTCTTGCAGATCATCAACGACATTCTCGATCTGTCGAAGGCTGAAGCCGGCAAGCTCATCCTCGACGAGGGCGTTTTCGATATTCGCGACGCGATCCGCTCGGTCGTCCAGCTGACCAGCGTGCGCGCGCAGGAGGGCGGTCTCGAACAGATCGTCGATATATCGCCCGACGTGCCGCTGCTGCGCGGCGACGAACGCAAGACGATGCAGATCGTGCTCAACCTCGTCACCAACGCGATCAAGTTCAGCCCCGATGGCGGGCGCGTCGAAATCGTTTGCCGCGCGGGCCAGCACGAGGGGCTTTCGGTCGCGGTCATCGACACCGGCATCGGCATCGCGGCGGACGATATCGGCCGGGTGCTCGAAGCCTTCGAGCAGGTCGATTCATCCCTGAGCCGCAAGCACCAGGGCACCGGGCTCGGCCTGCCGCTGGTGCGCGCGATGATGGAGCTGCATGGCGGCACCTTCCAGCTCACCAGCGAGGTCGGATTCGGCACCGAAGCGAAGATCGTCTTCCCGCACGACCGGCTGGTTCTTGCCGCCAACCAACTCGCCGCCGTCGGCATCGCCGCTTAGTCGCCGAAGCCATCCAGCAGCCGCCAGTTTTTGCGACGGCGCCCATCGACTTTCTCCGGTAGACGATCTCCGCGCCACTCTGTTGAATGGACGCAGTGCCCGCACCGAAGGACGCTGCCCATGCCCGCCTACGTCCGCCCCACGGTTTCCGTCCCGCCGCCGATCAACCCGCTGTTGACGCCGACCCCGCCGGTCGCGCCGCTGATCCCGCCGGTGCACGTCGTCGACCTGATGACCGCGGTGGGTTCCGCGGCCTTTGGCGCGGTGTGGCGCTGCAAGGAGGCAAAGGTCATCGAGGTGCCGGCGCTCAGCGACTCGCGGCCGGAATACAAGACCACCTACGACGTCGAGCCGCATGCCGAGGTGGTGGGCTATGACGACAGCGGCTGGGAGGTGGTCGACCCGACCGATCTCGGCGGGCGGCGGGGCGGCGGCATCCTGTCGTTCGTCTGGTATCGCGCGACCTTGACCATCCCGACCGAGGCGCTCGGCTTCGCGACCGCCGGCGCCAAGGCGGTGCTGCGCGTCAATGTCGACGACTATGCCGAAATCTGGGTCAACGGCCAGTTGCCGCGCGCCGCCGGCCGCCCCAGCGCCGCCTGCATCCAAGGCTTCAACATGCCAAACCGGCTGGTGCTCGGCGACAATATCGTCCAGCCCGGCGAGAGGTACGAAATCGCGGTGTTCGCGATCAACGGCCCGCTGTCGGCCGGGCCGGCCAATTTCCTCTGGTTCCGCGAGGCGAAGATCGAGTTTTTCCGGTAATGGCTATTCCATTGCTTTCCTCGCGAAGGCGGGGACCCAGGGGCCACAGGTACGATGTCCGAGAAGCGTCCGTGCGCGTACATCCTCGCCAGCGGCCGCAATGGTACGCTGTATGTCGGGGCAACAACGAACTTGGTAAATCGAGTTGAGGCACATCGAGCCGGCGCTGTTCCGGGTTTTACTCGAAAATACAAGGTCGGCATGCTTGTCTACGCCGAGTCTCACGACACCATTGAACATGCGCTGCTCCGCGAGAAACAAATCAAGAAATGGCGGCGCGCTTGGAAGCTGGAGCTGATCGAGCGAGACAACCCGCAGTGGCGCGATCTATTTGAGGAACATCTGCTATAGCGGTTGCCCTGGGTCCCCGCTTTCGCGGGGAAGGCGGAGTACAATGGCTGCTCAAATCGAAGCTCTCGCCAAATTTGTCGCCGAGACGCGGCTGGGGGACATCCCCGAGGCGGTGCGGGCGCATGCGAAGATTACGGTCCTCGATACGCTCGGCGTCATCCTCGCCGGCTCGACGCGGCCCGAGGTCGCCGCGTTGCGGGCGCGGCTGTCGGGCGGCTCGGGCGCCACGATCTACGCTCTGGGTTGGCCGGCGAGCGACCCGCGCACCGCGGCGCTGATCAACGGCATCGCCGGGCGCGCGATCGAGTTGTGCGAAGGGCTGCGTCTCGTGTCCGGCCAAGCGGCGATGCAGGTGCTTCCCGGCGTGCTCGCGGTCGGCGAGGCGGCGGGCAGCTCGGGCAGCGAAATCCTTGCCGCGCTGATCCTCGGCTATGACGTTGCCGGGCGGCTCGCGACCGGCTTTACACCGCGGGCGCTGGCGCACCAGAACGGGCAGGTGTCGCTGATCGCCGCCGCCGCGGCCGGCGCGCGGCTGAAGGGGCTCGACGCGGCCGGAGTCAGCCTCGCGATGCGCATCGCCGCGACGCTGGTGCTGACGCCGAGCTATACCAACGCCGTTGCCGGGGCGACCGCGCTCAACGTCGCTGGCGGGATGAGCGGGTTCGCCGCATCACTGGCGCCCGAGCTCGCGCTTTCCGGTTTTGCCGCGCAGCCCGACGCCATCGAGGAGGCGCTGTCGCAGCTTGTCGGCGGCGGCTTTGACGCCAGGCATCTGCTCGACGCGCTCGGCGGCGAATTCCAGATCACCCGCAACTACTATCGCGTCTATGCCTGCTGCAACCCGATCCACCCGGCCTTGGATTGTCTCGCCGCGGCGCTCGCCGAACTGAAACCGGCGCCGCAAGAGGTCGCGCGCATCGATGTCGCGACCTATCGCTTCGCCTCGGTGATGCGCAACCCCGACCCGCCCAATTACTTCGCGTCGAAATATTCGCTGCCGCATGCTGCCGCGGCGATGGCGGTGCGCGGCGGCGCCGGCTATGCGCAGCTCGACGACAGCGCGCTCGACGACCCGGTCATCGCCGCGCTGCGCCACAAGGTGCATATCGAGGAAGACCCGGCGATGAGCGCCAAGGCGCCGGTGCTGCGCCCGGCCAAGGTCACCGTGACCCTCGCCGACGGGCGCAGCGCGACAGTGGCGCGCGACAGCCATCGCGGCGATTTCTCCGAGCCGTTCAGCGACAATGAGATGCGCGACAAGTTCCGCGAGCTGGCCGGTGTCGTGCTGCTGCCGCAGGGCGTCGCCGCCGTCGAGCGCGCGATCGACAACATCGAGGACTGGCCGGATGCCAGCGATCTGACCGGGCTTTTGCGCCGTTATGGGAGGGGTTGACGATGAAATCTGTTGTCGGGACATGGCGGCTGGTGAAGGCCGAGGCGCATGACGCGAGCGGCAAGCCCTTGCCGGCGCCCTATGGCGGCCAAGGCATGGGACGGCTGACCCTCAGCGCCGAGGGGCGCATGGCTTCGGTGGTCGTCGATCCCCGGCGCGAGCTGCCACCAGGCACGGCGCGCGACTACTCGTCTTATTGCGGCAATTACATCGTCGCCGGCGCCACGCTGACGACGCGGGTCGATGCCGCGTCCGACCCGGCGCGGATCGGCTCCGACCAGGTGCGCCAAGTGAGCTTTGACGGCGACTTCATGGTGCTGCGGCCGCCGCCGCGCGCCGGCGGCGAATACCGCGTGCTGACCTGGGAGAAGATCTCAGACGTGTAGCGTTTTATTCCCCCGCCAGCGCCTGGCGCTGTGCACCGGGGGCGGGGACCGGCGCGAGGCCGAAATGCTCGCGCAGGGTCGCGCCTTCGTAGTCGCGGCGGAACAGCCCGCGGCGCTGCAGCTCCGGCACGACGAGATCGACAAACTCGGCGAACGCGCCGGGGAAATAAGCCGGCAGTATGTTGTAGCCGTCGGCCGCGCCCTCGACGAACCACTCTTCGAGAATGTCGGCGATCTTGGTCGGCGTGCCGGTGATGACCCAATGGCCGCGCGCCGCGGCGGTCAAATTGTAGAGATCGCGCAGGGTCATGTTCTCGCGCTTCGCCATCTCGTAGAGTACGGTGTGGAAGGTGCGGCTGCCCTCGCTCGCGGGCGGCGGCGGCACCGGGCCGTCGAGGTCGTGCCCGGTCACGTCGTAGCCGATGCGGCTCGCGACCAAAGTGATGGCGTTGGTCGGGCTGATCCAGCTTTGCAGCCTGGCGAGCTTGGCGCGCGCCTCTTCCTCGGTCGCGCCGATGATCGGCATCACGCCGGGCAGCACCGCGATCTCCTCGGGGGCGCGGCCGTATTTGGCCATGCGGTTTTTGAGGTCGGCATAGGCGGCCTTGGCCGGGGCCAGCTCCTGTACGACCGAGAACACCACATCGGCGGTGCGCGCCGCCAGTTCGAGGCCGCTGGGCGAGCCGCCCGCCTGGATGATCACGGGGTGGCCCTGTGGGCAGCGCGCCATGTTCACGGGCCCGCGCACCTGGAAAAAGCGGCCCTTGTGCTTCAACGGCCGGACCTTGTCGGCGTCGACATATTGGCCGGTGGCCTTGTCGGCGACGATCGCGTCGTCTTCCCAGCAATCCCACAGACCCTTGACGACATCGACAAATTCCTGGGCGCGCGCGTAGCGCAGTTCATGGTCGAGATGCTCCTCGCGGCTGTAGTTCTGCGCCGCCTTGGTGTTCGAGGTGGTGACGACATTCCATGCGGCGCGGCCGCCCGAAATATGGTCGATCGAGCCGAAGACGCGGGCGACGTTGAATGGCTCGTTGAAGCTGGTCGACACCGTCGCGCCGAGCCCGATATGGCTCGTGCAGGCGACAAGCGCAGTAATGAGCGTCGTCGGCTCGAAACGGCAAAGGAAGGACGGGTGATCGGTCGGGTCCATCACCATCGAATCGGAGATGAACAGGAGGTCGAACTTGCCGCGCTCGGCGATGCGCGCGATCTCCTGGATCACCGGCAGCTGCATGTGGCTTGTCGCGGCGCCTTCATAGCGCCAGCCGGCCTGATGGTTGCCCGTGCCGAGCACGAACACGCCCATATGCATCTGACGTTTGGCCGAACCCATGCAAATCTCCCACCCGGTACTGGCAAAATTCTAGCATGCACGCGACATACCGCGACGGGTAACATCGCAGAGCACGCGGCCGGAGCAGGGAAGCAGATGGCAACAAAGCAATTGCGCCTCGGCGCGTTTATGCGCCCGGTCGGCATCCATACCGGTTGGTGGCGCTACCCCGGCGCCTACCCGGACGCCAATTTCAACCTGCAGCACCTGATCCGCTTCGCGCAAAAGCTCGAGGAAGGGAAGTTCGACGCCTGGTTCATGGCCGACCATCTGGCGGTGCTCAACATGCCGATGGCGGCGCTGAAACGCAGCGCGACGGTGACCTCGTTCGACCCACTGACCCTGCTGCCGGCGCTGGCGATGTTCACCCAGCATCTGGGGCTTATCGCCACCGCCTCGACGACCTTCGAGCCGGCCTACATGATCGCCCGGCGTTTTGCCTCGCTCGACCATATTTCGGGCGGTCGCGCCGGGTGGAACCTCGTCACCACCTCGAACCCCGACGCGGCGCTCAATTTCGGCATGACCGAGCACATGGAGCATGGCGAGCGCTATCGCCGCGCCCGCGAGTTCTACGATGTCGTGACCGGCCTCTGGGACAGCTGGGCCGAAGACGCCTTTGTCCGCGATGTCGACGAGGCGCTTTATTTCGACCCCGACCGGATGCATGTCCTCGACCATAAGGGCGAGTTCCTGTCGGTGCGCGGGCCGCTCAATATCGGACGGCCGCCGCAAGGTTGGCCGGTTATCGTCCAGGCCGGCGCGTCCGACGCCGGCCGCCAGCTCGCCGGCGAGACCGCCGAGATGGTATTCGCCAGCGGTGGGCGCATCGAGGACGCCCAAGCGACCTATGCCGACATCAAGGCGCGCGGCAAGGCGGCGGGGCGCGACCCCGACCACATCAAGATTTTGCCCGGCTGCCTCGTGGTGGTCGGCGACACCGAGGATGAGGCGAAGGCCAAGCGCGCGCTGCTCGACAGCCGCGTGCATCCCGATAGCGGCATCGCCTCCCTGTCGATCGCGCTGGGCCACGACGCCTCGCAATTCGACCTCGACGCGCCGCTCCCCGACATCCCCGAAAGCAACGCCTCGAAAAGCGGCCGCGAACGGGTCATTGCCCGCGCCCGGCGCGACAACCTCACGGTGCGCCAGCTGGCGCAGATCGCCGGCTCCTATGGCGGGCTCGCGATGGTCGGCACGCCGGCGCAGATCGCCGACCAGATGGAGGAATGGCTTTACGGCGAGGCCTGCGACGGGTTCAACATCATGTTCCCGTGGGTGCCCGGCGGGCTCGACGAGTTTGTCGACCGGGTCGTCCCCGAATTGCAGCGCCGCGGCCTTTTCCGCCGCGAGTACGAGGGCAAGACCTTGCGCGAGAACCTCGGCCTGCCGCGTCCGGAGAACCAGTTTTTTCCGAAGCGCCGGGCTCCTCTCGCGGCCGAGGGCTGAGCCCTATAAGCTTTGAACGATCAATCTCGGAGGAAACCCGACATGGCGTTTTACGAACTGCGGCAATACCACGTCCGCCCCGGCAAGATGGACGAATGGGTCAAGATCATGGAGGAGGAGATCATCCCCTTCCAGGTGTCCAAAGGCATGGTGATCAGCGGCAGCTTCCGTGGCGAGACCGATGACAGCAAATATGTCTGGATCCGCCGGTTCGAGAGCGAGGCGCAGCGCGAGACGCTCTATAAGGCGGTCTACGAGACCGATTACTGGAAGACCCAGATCGCGCCGCGCGTGCCCGATTGCCTCGATCGCGAGAAGATGGTCATCACCCGCATCGTCCCGACCGCGAAATCGGTGCTGGCGTAATCAGAACGGCACGTCGCCCTTCACCACGTTGCGGTGCATGATGCGGCGGTAACGGTTCATTTCGTAGTTGGCGACCGCGCGATGCAGCGTCGCGCGGTTGTCCCACATCACCAGATCGCCCAGCCGCCAGCGATGCTTGAAGGTGAAGCGCGGCTGCGTCGCATGGTCGAGCAGCGAGGCCAGCAGCGCCGCGCCCTCGTCCTCGTCCATTCCCGCGATGCGCAGCGCGTGGTTGCCGAGATAAAGCGCGGGTCTTCCAGTGTCCGGGTGGGTGCGCACCAGCTTGTGGTCAACCGGCGGGAGCTCGTTGGCGTAATAGCCGGGCCGCAGCCCGCGTTCCCACTGAAAGACCACGCGTAAATCGGCGATCCGCTTTTTCGTGCCATCGTCGAGCGCCTCGTAGGCAAGGCGCGTATTGGCGAATTCGGTGTCGCCGCCTGCCGGCGGCAGCTCGACCGCGTAGAGCACGGTCAGCGCCGGCGGCGTTCGGTAATAGGGCTTGTCGGTGTGCCAGCGGTAATTGGCGCCTTTCGCGAAGCGATCGCTCGGGTTGCCGTCGGCGTCCAGATTGGCGGTGACATGCGCCACGTCCTGGCGCTTGCCGGGACGTCCGCCGCCATGCGCCTCGACCTCGCCGAACTGCGCGGTAAAGGCGTATTGCGCCTCGCGGCTCAGCGTCTGGCCTGGAAACACCAGAAACTGGTGGTCGAGCAGCGCCGCATAGATGCGCTCGCGCGCCTCGGCGCTGAGCGGCCGCGAGAGATCGACGCCGCTAATCTCCGCGCCGCCGGCCGGCGATAATCTGCCGCTTATCGCCGCCAATTTCGCATCCTAATCGTGCAGCTTGTGCAGGAAACCGGTGCGCTGCGCCGCGCCGGCGTTCATGAATTGCGCGTCCTGGCCGGCGAGGATGAAGCGCGCGCCCAGCTCGATGTAGCGCGGCATGATCTGCTCGTTATAGACCCCGGCCATGCCGGGGAATTTGCCGTGCTGTTGGCAGGCGGCGATCATCGCCTTGTAGGCCTCGGCGACCTTCTCATTCCCGAAATCGCCGTGGATGCCCATCTCGGCGCAGAGGTCGTTGGTGCCGATCAACAGCACGTCGACCCCCGGCACCGCGGCGATCTCGGCGGCGTTCCGGATCGCGATCGGCGTCTCCAGCATGACGATCGTCAAATTCGCCGCGTTGAGCGCGCCTGCGGCTTCGCCGCTCGACGCCGAGCGCAACCCGTAATGCGGCCCGATCCCGCCCATCGAGCGATGCCCGACCGGCGGGTATTTGAGCCGGTTGACCACCTCGCGCGCTTCGGCCGCGGTATCGACATGCGGCATGACGATGCCGAGCGCACCGTTGTCGAGCGCGCGCGTCGCGATCGCGTATTCGCCGTTCGGCACGCGGGCGATCGGCGCGATCCCGGCATCGAGCGCGGCGGTCGAGATCTGCGCGCAGGCCTCCAACGACATCACGCCATGCTCCATGTCGAGGAACAGCCAGTCGAACCCGGCGACCGCCATCGCCTTGGCGATCTCGACGCTGCGCGTCATGCGGATGCCGACACCGAGCGACAGGTTTCCCTGTTCCAGCTTCTCGCGGGCGACATTGCGGACACCAATGGGACTTGGGGCGCGCATGGCGGACCTCCCTCGGATCACGATGCGCGGATTGTGGCACGCCGCGAGAGGAGGGGCGATAGAAGAGGCAGGCCTATCGCGATAATCGGTCGAAGAGCCTCGGCCAGCGCCGCGCGGCCGCCGCTCCGAGCGCGCTGCACCACCGCCGATCCCTGGCATGACGCAGGATCTGGTAATATCGCTTAGCCTCGGCATAGGTGCGCCGTAGCGCTTCGTGCTTGTCTTCGTCCGCGGTCGCGTCGGTGGTAATCGAGCCGTCATGCGCCAGGAAATGCGCGAGGCGCTCGTTGACAAAGCCGAACCGAGTGTAGCGCAGCAGCGGCAGGAGAAACATCAGCATGTCCGGGCCGGCGCCGTGATAGCGGTGCCTCGCCAGCGGGTTGTCGCTCGCCATCAGGGCCGAGACGGCGTCCTCCTTGCGAAAGAGCGCGCAGCCAGGGCTGACGGTAAATTCGAGGCCGAGCAGAAAGCGTTCAGCCTCCGAGCGGTCGTGCGTGCCGGTCGGGAACAGGTCGACATGTTGCTCCAGCATGACCTCCGCCCCGCGATGCACCTGCGTCCCGGTGAAGACGAAAGCGCAATCCTCGGCGAAGACGCCGAGGCATCGCTCGATAAAAACCTCGTCGATCCAGTCGTCGTCGAACGTGAGGTGGATATAGGGCGTTGTGACGCTGATGATGCCGTCGAGCCAGCAGAAGATCGGCCCGTGATCGACGTCGCGGCGGATATAGCGGACGCGGTCCTTGTAACCGGCAGCGATCGCGGGCGTCGCATCGGTGCTGCCGTGATCGCAGACGATGACCTCGCAAGGCACGGATTGCGCAAGCGCGGTATCGATCGCGCGCGGCAGCAACTGCGCGCGGTTGAAGGTCGGAATGACGATCGATGCAACGTGTTCGGCGATCATCGCCCCTCACCGGGGTCGCGCGGCGAGAGCATAGCACGCCTGCGGCGAGCCCGGCTTGCGCTGCCCGCTACCCTGGACGGCATGGGTTGCGACCCCCTCAACTCACCCTAGCGTCCGCGGCTACTCGGCCTTGAAACAGTATGCGGCGAGTTTGTTGCCGTCGAGGTCGCGGCAATAGCCGGCATAGGCGGTGGGGTGCCAGGAACGCGGCCCGACCGCGCCTTCGTCCTTGGCGCCGGCGGCGAGCGCGGCCTTGTGAAACGCCGCGACCGCGGCCCGGCTTGGCGCGGCAAAGCTGATCGTGCCGCCATTGGCATAGGTCGCGGGCTGGCCGTTTGCCGGCTTCAGCACAAAGAATTCGGGTGCGTCCGTTCCCCAGATCGAGCCGTTCTCGCCAAGATCGGTGAGCCGCTTCAGCCCAAGCGGCGCCAGCACCGCATCATAGAATTGGCGCGCCTTGGCGAGGTCGTTGGTGCCAACCGTGACATGCGTGAAGATCGCCATGACTACCTCCCTGCGCTGGTTGAGGCCACGAACCTAGCATGCAAATCGCGGCGAAACAGAGACGCTTGTCCGCGCGCGGGGACTATTCGTCTGGATTGTCGCCAACCGGCGCCCATTTGCCTGCGGTTTTGACCAGCGTCACGGTTTCGCGAGCGAATTCGTCATCGACCGTGTACTCGTAGCAGCGGATGCGCGACGCCTCCGGATAGCGCGCGTCGATCGCCGCCAATGCTTCCCCCAGCGCGTCGAAATCGCCGGCGAATTGCAGCCGGCTGTTCCACACGCCTTTGGGCGCGCGGGTCAGCATGCCGCGGCTGTAATCGCCGGTCTCCGGCACCCGGTCGATATAGGCGGTGATCTCGATCGTGACCGGCTCGTCCGGTTTCCACTCGTCGCGGGTGATCTCGACACGAAAGGTGAGGTAGCTCATCGCGCCACCCTAAAGCATCGGGGCCGCTCCGAGGAGCGGCCCCTTTGCCTTGAGTGACGTGATCAGGCGGCTCAGGTGTGCCAGCGGAAGGCTTGCTGCTTGCGCTGCGAGCCCTGGCTGAGCTTGATGTTGAGAACGCCGGGGCCGGGCGTGTTCATCAGCTCGTCGAGCGCG
>DATHCK010000034.1:0-5171 GCA_035319545.1 Allostellaceae bacterium
CCCATATCGCCTACGGCAAGGTCGAGGAATTCCACATCCTGTTTCTCGACCGCAAGAACGCGCTGCTGAAGCACGAACAGCAGCAGCGCGGCACAGTCGACCACACGCCCGTCTACACCCGCGAGGTCGTGAAACGCGCACTGGAATTGGGCGCGTCGGCGCTGATCCTGGTGCACAACCACCCATCGGGCGATCCCACCCCGTCAAAGGCCGACATCGCCGTCACCAAGGACATCGTCAACGCGGGAAAGCCGCTGGGCGTGACCGTGCACGACCACCTCATCATCGGCCGCGGCCGCCACACCAGTCTTCGGGATATGGGTCTGCTGACTTAGCCACTCTTTCGCGCCAGCCTGGTCATGAAGCGGGCGTGATCGATGATCGTACGCTCGTGAAAACCCTCGCCGATCAGGTCCTTTTCATCGCGGCAGACGACCTTGAACCGCAAGGTACGGTCGTTGATCTCGACAAGCTCGACGTCGGCCGTGACCTTCATGCCGATGGGCGTCGCCGCGGTATGAGTCATCTCGACCCGCGTGCCGACCGTGCGCTGGTCGGGGCCGAGATAGGGCGCCAGCGCGTGGACACAAGTCCATTCGACAAAGGCGATCATCTGCGCCGTCGCAAAGACCGGCGGCATTTCGGTATGCGGGTCGAAAAGCCGCGCCTGCGCCGGTACCGACAACGCCTCGGGAACCGTCAGCGTCTCGCTGCGGCGCAAGCCGAGTTTCAATCCGGGAAGGCTCATCCCCGAAGCTCATCCCTTGTATTGCAGGATGGTGAGGCCAGTGTTGACGTCGGTCAGGTACATAAGGCCATCGGGCGCGACATAGCAGTCGTTGGACTGGATGACGCGCGGCCGGCCGGGCCGCGGGTCGACCATGCGCTCGGGCGCGGGCGGCACGAAATGCGCGACTTCCTTGGGCGCAAAGGCATCGCGAATGTCGAACACCCGCACCCCGGCGTTCTGGTAGGTCGCGAAAATCAGCTCCTCGCTCTGGAAGGAGCCAGGCCGGTTTTCGTGCAGATTGTGCGGCCCAAATTTCGCTCCCTTCTTGCAGTAATCGACCTCCGACGGCGTCGGAAAGGTCGAGATCGAGACCGGGTTCGCCGGGTCGCGTACATCAAACACCCAGCAGCGCTGGATGCCGTTGCCGCAATCGTCGATCGTGCCCTCGTCGGCGATGACCGCGAGGTGACGTCCCGGCAGCGGCAGCGGCGTATGGCTGCCACCGCCGAAGGGCGGGCTCCAGTTGCGGTGCGATACCAGTTTTGGCGCGGTCGGGTCGGCGATGTCGAGGATTGCGAACCCGCCGTCGCGCCAGGCGGTATAGGCCAGCTTGCCCGCGATGATCGGGTGATGCAGCGCGTAGCGCTTGCCCTTCCAGCTCGGCGTCTCGCCAGCGCCGGTATTCATGCCGGGCAACCAGTAACGGCCGACTACCTCGGGCTTGGTCGGGTCCTGCATGTCGACGACCGCCAGCACATGGTCGGTAAAGCCCTGCCAGTGGCACGAGCCATAGGCGTAGCGCCCGCCGACATACCAGAGCCGGTGAAAGCCCAGCCCGTCGATCGGCATAAAGCCGATCTCCCGCGGCTCAGCCGGCTTCGCGATGTCGAACACGCGCAAACCGGCGGTGAAGGTCTTCTCGCGCTTGGTGAATGTGTCGGTGATCGATGCCTTGAAATAATCGTTGGGGTCGGAATAGCCCTGCATCACCCAGATATTTGGCGCGTTGACCGTCAACAGCAGGTCGCCATGAGTCTGCAAGTGAAAGGCGCGGGTGTTGGGCGGTGCCGGGATAAAACCTTTGGTCTGCGGGTGCTTGGGGTCGCGCACATCGACGACGGTGAAGCCGTCGCTGAACATGTGACCGATATAGGCGTGCCCCTTGTGCACCATGATCTGCACGCAGTCGCCATGACCGTCGAGCTCATGATTGGCGACAAAATCGATGTTGCGGGCGGAATCGGGTGTCATCGCGGGCTCCCTGAGGCGTCATCGACGTCTGCAAAGCATGCCACGAGGCGGGCGTCAACGCGCGTCATCGGCGTGTGCTAGGATCCATGCTGGCTCGCGTGAGGGAAGAAGCGGATGGAGGGGATTGGTCGCCGGCGCTTCCTGCAAGGGGCGGCAGCCGTTGCCGCGGTTGGGATGGCGCTGGAACCGGCGAAAGCCGACGCGTCGCTTAAGAGTATTGACCACATCATCATCCTGATGAAGGAGAACCGCTCCTTCGATCATTATTTCGGCAGCCTGCGGGGGGTACGCGGGTTCGACGACCCGAGGGCGCAAAGACTCGGCGGCGGTTCGATCTTCCGCCAGGCCGATGCCGGCAACCCCAACGGCTACGAATTGCCGTTCCGGCTTGACACGCTGCGGACCAACGCGCAGCGACTGCATGTCCTCAGCCACGAATGGGGCGCGCAACACGCCTCTTGGAACGGAGGCACGATGGACAACTGGCTACCGGCGCATCGCGCCGCCGACGGCCAGTTCGGCCCGCTGACGATGGGCTATATGACACGCGAGGACCTGCCGTTCTACTACGCGCTCGCCGACGCGTTCACGATCTGCGACGGCTATCACTGCTCGGTTCTCGGCCCGACGCATCCCAACCGCTACTACTTGATGAGCGGCACGATCGATCCGGAGTCGCGCTACGGCAATCCGGCGATCACCAACGCGGGCCGCGCCTACCGCTGGGAAACCTATCCCGAGCGGTTGCAGCGCGCCGGCATCTCATGGCGCATCTACCATGACACGGACGACTACAACTGCAACGTCTGCAAGTACTTCGTGCAGTTCCAGAACCTGCCGCAGACGTCATCGCTGTTCGATGGCGCGATGCGCCAACGGCCCTTCGCCGAGCTTTTGCGCGACTTGCAGACCGGCAATATCCCACAGGTGAGTTGGATCGTCCCGCCATCAACCGTTAGCGAGCATCCCGACTTTCTCCCCGCAGCGGGAGAGGACCACACCAACCTAATCCTCCAGGCGCTGTGGTCGAACCCCACGCTTTGGGCAAAGACGGCGTTGATCCTCAACTACGACGAAAACGACGGGCAGTTCGACCACGTGGCGCCGCCCACCCCGGAGCCCGGCACCGCCGGCGAGTTTGTCGGCAGCCAGCCGGTGGGTCTTGGCTTCAGGGTGCCCTGCATCGTCATCTCACCGTTTAGCCGCGGTGGCTATGTCTGCGGCACGACGTTCGACCATACCTCGACCTTACGGTTCATCGAGGCGCGCTTTGGGGTCGAGATCGCCAATCTGTCGAGATGGCGGCGCACCACTTGCGGCGACCTGACCACCGCCTTCGGCTTTGGCGCACCGGGGCAGTTCGACATCCCACGGCTGCCCGAAACCGCCCGCGCGCTTCAGCTCGCCGCACAGCGCGCGACAACCCTGCCGCCGCCTGCGGCTCCAGACGTCGCGACCATGCCGCGCCAGGAACCGGGGACGCGCCCGCAACGCGCGTAAGCCGCTATTTCCTCCGTGTGACAGCTTCGTTACCCTCGCACAGGTCATTCGCGAGGAGAATTTGATGACCCAAGCCGCGCGCTTTCGCGAGCTCCTGCGCCGCGACGGGATGATCGTCGCGCCGGGCGCCTATGACTGCATCACCGCGCGGATGATCGCGCGCGCTGGGTTCGACTGCGTCTACATGACCGGGGCCGGTACCGCGGCGACGCTCGGCTACCCGGATTTCGGCCTCGTCACCATGTCGGAGATGGTCGACAACGCCGGCCGCATCGCCGCCGCGGTCGATTTGCCGGTGATCGCCGACGCCGACACCGGCTACGGCAATGAGCTCAACGTGTCGCGCACGGTGCGCGAATACGAGGGGCGCGGCGTCGCCGGCATTCATATCGAGGACCAGGGCTTTCCGAAGAAATGCGGGCATCTCGACGACAAGGAGATCGTGCCGGGCGAGGACTGGCTGGCAAAGATCCGCGCCGCCGCTGCTGCGCGCCGTTCAGCCGACTTTACGATCATCGCGCGCACCGACGCGCGTGCCGTGCTCGGGTTTGACGAGGCGGTCTCGCGCGGCAACGCCGCGCTCGCCGCCGGCGCCGACATGGTGTTTGTCGAGGCGCCGCAGACACTGGAAGAGGTCGCGGCAGTGCCGCGTATGGTCAAGGGTCCATGCCTCCTCAATGTCGTGCGTCACGGCAAGACACCCGAGCTCGATCTCAGAGACGCCGAGCGCATGGGGTACAAGCTCGCGATCGTGCCCGGCCTCTTGATCGAGAGCGTCATCGGCGTCTGCGAGCAGGCGCTCAACACGCTGAAGGCGACACATCGCCACCCGCCGCTGCTCAAGGAGATGACAGTGCGCGAAGTGTTCCAGATTTCCGGCGGCGACGAATGGGATGCGCTGCGTACCCGGTTCCGAAATTCGGGCGAAAAGCGCGAAGCAGAGGAATAAATCCTAGCTCAGTTCGGGAAACACATGGTTGCCGTCGGCCCCGAGCGGCAGCGGCCGGATGCTCGTCGATTCGGCCGGATCGAGCGGACCGTAGAGATGCGGGAAGAGATCGCCGCCGCGTGACTTTTCCCATTTGATCCGGGGCCCAAGCCGGTCGGCGTCGACCGCGACCAGCAGCAATCCATCCTGGCCGGCGCGGTGCTTCTTCGCGCTTTCGGCGATCTGTGCCGCGGTCGAGAAATGGATGAACCCGTCGGCGAGGTCCTGTGATGAGCCGCGATAGGTTCCGGTTTTGGTCGCCACCGCCCATTCTTCGGCGCGGCACATGTGGTAGATCATGGTCATGCCTTCAGGCTACCCGAGCGGCGTTATCGACGCCATGCCGCACGACCGCGACGCGGGGCGCGTTCTGGTGCCGCGCGCGCCGGTGCTGGTCGCGGGATTTCGCGAAGTGGTGTGGCTGTCGCCTGACGGCGAGATCGAGGCAATCTCACCGGACGAGGCAAAGACGCGGCTCACGAGCGAGACGGTGATGGTGTGCCACGCGCGCGCCACCGCGCGCCGGCTCGACATCGCCGGATTTGCCGCGCTCGATCTGTTGGAGCTGTTCGCCTTCGTACGCCCGGCAAAATTCTGCGTGCCGACCCCGCGCGGGCTGGCGGCGGCACTCGGGCTGACTGAGCCGAAAACGATGGCCGAGGCCTGCGTCGGGCTAGCCACCGCGGCGCGCGCGCTGCTCCA
>DATHCK010000035.1:0-14361 GCA_035319545.1 Allostellaceae bacterium
TGCGGTCGTGGCGGGCGTCTCGAACGGCTCGGCGATGCGCTGCGCAACCGAGCCGTCGGCGGCGAGCTCATCGACCCGCAGCTCGACCTTGCCCTGGCTTTGCGGGTGTGGCGACACGGACGACCATTTGCCTTGCGCATCGGCGGTGACGGTGGCGATCGGCTGGTTGTCGGCGTAAAGGCGCAACGTCGCGTTCGGGCTAGCATGGCCGGACAGCATTAGCTCGCCCTTGTCGTTGTACTCGGCGGTGTCGAGCGACAGGCTGCCGCTGCGCGCGTTCGGCGTTTGCAGCGCCTGCGCCGGCTGGCTGGCGTTGCCCGGCAGCAGCACCGCCACGGTGCCCTGGCCTGCGCCGTTTTGCGTCGGCGCGGCAACCGCGAGCGCCACGGTATCGGCGGATTTGGTCTTGGCGCCGGTCTTCGGGTCGGTCGCTTCGAGCGTCAGTTGGCGCTCGCCGGGCGGGATTGGCGCGGTCGGCACCAGCACCCATTCGCCGCGATCATCTGCGGTGACCTCACCGAGCGGCTTGTCGCCGTCGAGCACCTGGACTTTCGCGCCCGGCTCGGCGCGCCCGGCGATCACCGCGTGGCCACCGGGATCGACCTTGACGATGTCGAAGCTGGGCACGGCCGGATTTGCCGCGGAAGCCGTGGTTGCGGCTGCCTGCGGCGGCGGAACCGGCGGGGGCGGGGGTGGAGGTGGCGGCGGGGCGCTGTTGGTCCACAAGACAAAGCCAATGCCGGCGATCACCAGCGCCACGCCGCCCAGCCCGATCCACAGCCGTCGCACGATACGCACTCTCCCCGAGTGGCGGAACTTTAGGCCGCGCCTAGGCCCCTTGCAATCGCGCCCTGTTCGGAGGAAGAGAAGACGCCAACTCACCAATCGATGAGACCGCCGCGTGCAGATCGAGCGGCTTTGCGTTTATTGCGGTTCCTCGGCGGGCGCCGACCCACGTTACCGCAACGCGGCAAGTGCGCTCGGTGCGGGGCTCGCGGCGCGCGGCATCGAGCTCGTCTATGGCGGCGGCCGCAACGGGATGATGGGTGCCGTCGCCGATGCGGTGCTGGCGGGCGGTGGCCGCGCGACCGGGATTATTCCCGTGCACCTCGAGGACCGCGAGGTGGCGCACCGCGGGCTCAGCGAACTTGTCGTCGTCACCGACATGCATCAGCGCAAGCGGATCATGGCGGAGCGCGCCGACGCCTTCGCGGTGCTGCCGGGCGGCGTCGGCACGCTCGACGAGACCGTGGAGATATTGTCCTGGCGACAACTCGGCCTCCATCAAAAGCCGGTTTTTATCGTCGATGTCGCTGGCTACTGGGCGCCGCTCGCCGAGCTGTTCGACCATATCGTCGGCTCACGTTTCGCCGCGCCGTTGGTACCCGATCTGGTGTCGTTTGTCCCAGATGTTGCGGCGCTCTTTGCTGCCCTCGGAGTGTGAATCGGCTATCCACGGAATCGGTGGATAAATTTGTGGAGAAAGATAGAACGCCGACTTAGGCGCCAAGTAAGCTAGGCGCAATAACAAATTGTTTAAAAAATAGGCAAATTTTCTAAGCCTTTGAATTTGCGGAAAAGCGCTTCTTCCATCCGTCGCACAACTGTAACTAATTGGTAAACTGCGTGTGAACCAGTTTAACAATCGGCTGAATTCACCGTGACCGGCCATCGCCGGCCACCTGTTAATAACTTCCCGCATTGGTGCCCTGCATCCGCTTTTCGTCGGCTTGCTTCGCCCTGGCCCCGCCGTTATCGTGCGCCGCCTGCTTCAGCGCGAGCCGCCGTCCTCGCGCCCTTTGGGGATGATGTCGATGGCCGACGCCCTCACGTCAGTGCGACAAGACAGGCCATAATCCTCAACAGATCATTAGCCGAAACGAAAGCGGCGCGCGGAGGTGCTAGCATGTCAGATCTCGAAATCGTTTGGACGAAGGTTGATGAAGCGCCTGGGCTTGCTACATTTTCCCTTCTGCCGATCGTCCAAGCCTTCGTCGGGACGGCCGGCGTGAAGATGAAGCTGAAGGACATTTCGCTGACGGGCCGCATCATCGCCAACTTCCCCGACAAACTAACGCCAGCGCAAAAGATTAACGACGAGCTCGCCGAACTTGGCCAGCTCGCGATGCGCCCCGAGGCCAACATCATCAAGCTGCCCAACATCTCCGCCTCGATCCCGCAGTTGAAGGCCGCGATCAAGGAGCTGCAGAGCAAGGGTTACGACGTGCCGGACTATCCGGACAGCGATGCGACGCCAGCGGACAAGGAAATCCGCGTCCGTTACGGCAAGGTGCTCGGCAGCGCTGTCAATCCGGTGCTGCGCGAGGGCAATTCCGACCGCCGCGCCGCCGGCGCCGTGAAGCAATACGCGCGTAGCCATCCGCATAAGATGGGCGCCTGGAGCAAGGGCTCGAAAACGCGCGTGGCACACATGTCGGGCAGCGATTTCTACGGTTCGGAGGTCGCGACGACCATTGCGGCGCCGACCAATGCCCGTATCGAGTTGGTTGGCAGCGACGGCGCGGTCACGGTGCTGAAGGCGAAGACGCCGCTTCAGACCGGCGAGATCATCGACGCGTCGGTGATGAACCGTAAGGCGTTGCGCGCCTTTTTCGCCGCGCAGATCGCCGCCGCGAAGAAGGACGGGATCCTGTTCTCGCTGCACGTCAAGACGACCATGATGAAGATCTCCGACCCCATCATCTTCGGTCATTGCGTTTCCGTGTTCTTCGCCGATGTGTTCGAGAAGCATGGCGCCACACTGACGCGCCTCGGCGTTGATCCGGACAACGGCGTAGGCGACATGCTGACCCGGATCGAGACGTTGCCGGAGGCTGAAAAGGCGGCGATCAAGGCCAATATCCAGGCCACCTACGCGAAGCAGCCTGGCCTGGCCATGGTCAATTCGGACCGGGGAATTACCAATCTGCATGTGCCGAGCGACGTGATCATCGATGCATCGATGCCGGCGATGATTCGCGAAGGCGGACATATGTGGGGCCCTGACGGCAAGCTGCACGACGTGATCGCCGCGATCCCCGATCGTTGCTACTCGACGCTGTTCCAGGCCGTCATCGAGGACTGCAAGGCGCATGGCGCCTTCGACCCGAGGACGATGGGTTCTGTGCCGAACGTAGGGTTGATGGCGCAGCAAGCCGAGGAGTATGGCTCGCACGACAAGACGTTTGAGGTTGCCGCGGGCGGAGCAGTGCGCGTGGTCGCCGATGACGGCACGGTTCTGCTGTCACAGCCGGTCGAGATCGGTGACATCTTCCGGATGTGCCAGGTCAAGGACGCGCCGATCCAGGACTGGGTCAAGCTGGGAGTGCGCCGCGCGCGCCTGACCGGCACCCCGGCGGTGTTCTGGCTCGACGCCAAACGCGCGCATGACGCGCAGTTGATCGCCAAGGTCGAGACCTACCTGAAGAACGAGGACACATCGGGCCTCGACATCCGCATCCTGGCGCCGGTCGAGGCGATCAAGTTCTCGCTCGATCGCATCCGCAAGGGGCTCGACACCATCTCCGTCACCGGCAATGTGCTGCGCGACTACTTGACCGATCTTTTTCCGATCATGGAGCTGGGCACGTCGGCCAAGATGCTGTCGATCGTTCCGCTGCTGGCGGGCGGCGGGTTGTTCGAGACCGGCGCCGGCGGTTCGGCGCCCAAGCATGTGGAACAGTTCCAGCACGAAGGCTATCTGCGCTGGGATTCGCTGGGGGAGTTCCTGGCCCTTGGCGCTTCGCTGGAACATCTGGCGCAGACCAGTGGGAATGAGGACGTGCGGGTTCTGGCCGAGACGCTCGATGAGGCCAACGGCAAGATCCTTGAATGCAACCGTTCGCCTGCGCGGAAGGTTGGCGAACTGGATAATCGTGGCAGCCATTTCTACCTGGCGCTGTATTGGGCACAGGCGCTGGCCGCGCGCGACAACAGCTCGGCACTGGCAGCTCGCTTCAAACCGCTGGCGGATGCGCTGGCGGCCAACGAGGCCAAGATTGATGCTGAGCTGATCGCCGCACAGGGTAAGTCGGTGGATACTGGCGGTTATTATCTGCCCGATCAGACTAAGACATCGGCGGCGATGCGACCGAGTGCGACGCTGAACGCTGCGCTCGCCGCTCTCTGACGCGGTGGCAGGTGAACTGTCTCCCTGGCTCACCACCAACCAGTTCCCCGACAAGCACGACAGCAATCTGCAGAAGGCAATGCGCTGAGCTTTCGCCCGCCTCGTCATCCCGGGCGCCGGGAGGCATCCCGGAATCACGGCTAGTGGGCGTAGTGCCCGCTACCGCAACATGCGGTAAACTGACCGGCGACACCGCTAGGGAGGCCGCCGGATGAAGCGGCTTTTGATCGTTCTTGTCACCGCGCTGATGCTGACGGCCGGCGTCGCGCACGCGGACGAAACGCCGCCCGCTGAAGCGGCTTCCGCGTCGATGACCGATATGGCGCTGGAGCGGATCGAGGCGGAGATCGTCTCGGACGCAATGGCGATCCCGGCGATCCCCGAGGCGGTCAGCCGCGAATGGCGCTCGTTTGACCGAGGCGGTTCGGCGGCCGGCGTACTGATCGAGTTCGGCTGGGTCGCGATCGCCGCCGCCCTCGCGCTATTCGCGGAGCGGGGGACGCTGAAGTTGCTCGGCCGCGCGCCGCGCCGGCGGATGCGCGCGCGCGACGGCGGACCGACCCTCGGCGACATGACGCTGCTGCTGGTCTGCGACCTCGCCGGGTTGGCGGTGTTCATGCTGGTTTTCTCGGCGCAACGGCGACATTGGCTGCCTGCCATCGGGGTCAGCGAAGCGTTCGCCATGTTTACCGCCAACATCTTGTTCCGCTGGCGGATCGTGGCGCTGGTGCTGCGCGCGATCCTGCGCCCAGACGAGGCGATCGCCCGACTCATTGAGGTCGACGATGCCGAGGCGTGGCGGCTCTATCGTTTTGTGTCGCTGGCGATCCTGGCAATCGTGATGACCGTCGGTTTTGGGCGTTACGGGCTGATGGACGAGGACAGCGGCGCGGCGCATGACGTCAGCCTGTTCACCGCCTGTCTGGTGTTCGCGCTCTTTACAGTGATCCTGTTCCGCTCGCGCGCGGCGATGGAAGCGCTGATCCGCGGCCGGCGCACCACCGGTCTCATCGCGGCGTTCCGTGGTACGGTGGCGAAGGCCTGGTTCGTGCTCGCCCTCGGCATCTTCGCCTGCCTGATGGTGATCTACGTCGCTGGTCTGTCGCTCAATCTGCTCTCCTACTACCACGCGATCACCGAGACCCTGGGTATCCTCTTTGTACTGATCGTGCTCGACCGGCTGACCGAGCGGGTTTGGCACGACGACGAGGCGATGATGCTCGGGCAAACCGTCGGGGTCGCCGAGCTGCAGATGCGCACCGTGCATCACATCGTGCGAGCGATCGCGCTGGCGGCGATCGCCTGGGCCCTGGCGTCGATCTGGATCGAGGCGATCGACACCAGCGCGGCGATGGTAGTGGCGGCGATGCGCTCGGCGATCTCGGCGATCGGCACGCTGCTCGTCGCCTTTGTGGCCTGGGAGCTGGTGCGATTGGCGATCGACCGGCACCT
The DNA here is from genome assembly GCA_035319545.1 of Allostellaceae bacterium. Taxonomy (GTDB): domain Bacteria; phylum Pseudomonadota; class Alphaproteobacteria; order ATCC43930; family CGMCC-115725; genus DATARH01. The sequence goes on from DATHCK010000035.1 coordinate 5,582, forward strand.
GATCGTCGACGGCCGTCGGTCGAGCCTGCCCGGCAGCGCCGACGCCGATACCGACGATGAAGCCGGCGCCCCGGCCTCGCGGCTGCAAACCATCCTGCCGCTGCTACGCGCCGCCTTTGCCGTAGTGATCGGCGTGCTGGCCGCTCTGATCGTGTTGTCGCGGCTGGGGGTCGATACCGCGCCGCTGATCGCCGGCGCCGGCGTCTTCGGCCTTGCCGTGTCGTTCGGCTCGCAATCGCTGGTGCGCGACATCATCTCGGGCCTTTTCTACATGTGGGACGACGCGTTCCGGGTCGGCGAGTACATCGACACCGGCCGGCTCAAGGGCACGGTGGAGACGCTCGGTATCCGCTCGGTCAAGCTGCGCCACCAGAACGGGCCGCTGCACACGATCCCCTATGGACAGCTCGGCGCGGTGACGAATCTCAGCCGTGACTTCGCGACGATAAAGTTCAATCTGCGTTTTGAACCGGTCACTGATATCGAGCTGGTGCGCAAGACCGCGAAGCAGATCGGTCTCGCGATGCAGGACGAGAACGCCGAGCTCGCCGCCGAGGTCATGCTGCCGCTGAAATTGCAGGGGGTGGCGGAGGTCGTCGACAACGCCGTCATCCTGCGTTTCAAGTTCACCGCGCGGCCGATCAAGCCGAGCTGGGTGCAGCGCGAATATCTCAAACGCATGGTCGCGGTGTTCGCCGAGAAGGGCATCCACTTCGCCTCGGGCGCGACCATGGTGCTCCAGCAATTGCCGACGCTGCCGATGTTGCCGGCCGCGGCCGGTGCCGCGCCCGACTCGGCGGAAACCGTCGCGGCGACCGTTGTCGGCATGGCCGCAGCGAGTGAAGCGGCGGGGCTCGCCGCCGGCGAGGACTGACACCTCCACAGGAGACAACCCCCTATGCGGATCGGCGTGTTCTATTTTCCGGTCGATTACGGCATCAACATCGTCGAGCTGGCGACGGCGCTCGAGGAGCGCGGCTTTGGCTCGCTTTATGTGCCCGAGCACACCCATATTCCAACCAGCCGCAAGACGCCGTTTGGCGGTGGCGGCGAGCTGCCGCAGCGCTATTCGCATACCCATGACCCGTTTGTCGCGTTGAGCTTTGCCGCCGCGGCGACCAAGAAACTGGTGCTCGGCACCGGCATCTGCCTGATCCCCGAGCGCGATCCGATCGTCACCGCCAAATGCGTCGCGAGCCTCGATCAGCTCTCGGGCGGGCGGTTCGTCTTTGGCATTGGCGGCGGCTGGAATGTCGAGGAGATGGAAAATCACGGGGCGCAGTACAAAACCCGCTTTAAGCTGATGCGCGAGCGCATCCTGGCGATGAAGGCGCTGTGGATAGAAGACGAGGCGGCGTATCACGGCGAGATGGTTGGGTTCGATCCCGTCTGGTCATGGCCAAAGCCGGCGCAGCGCCCGCACCCGCCGATCCTTTTGGGTGGCGAGACCGATTACACGCTGCGCCGCGTCGTCGAATATTGCGACGGCTGGTTTCCGCGCCCGCATCGCGGCTGGAACATCCGCCACGAGCGCGACCGGCTCAAAAAGATGGCCGATGAGCATGCCCGCGATTTCGCCGAGCTGTTCATCTCGGTGTTCCGCGCCCCGGCCGACGCGGCGGCGCTCGCCGATTACCGGGCGGCGGGTATTCAGGAGGCGGTGCTCGAAATCCCCGACAAGAGCCGCGATGAGATTCTCAAGGTGCTCGACGACTACGCGCCGCTGCTGCACTAGGAGCGCGGCTGTTCTCTATATGTTCTTCTCGCGATTTAACCAAAGCTGGTTATTCGATCCGGATTTGACAAGACCCTCCCGCGCGGATTTGCTCTAAGGGTCAGCGAGAGCACAAACGGGAGAAAAGCCGATGCGCGTCAGCATCCTCGATGATTACCAGGGTATCGCCCTCGACATGGCCGATTGGTCGCCGTTGCGCGACCGGGGCTGCGAGATCGCGGTCGAGCGTTTCCCGTTTGCCGACGAGGCGGATGTCGTCCGCTCGCTGGCCGATAGCGAGATCATCTGCGCGATGCGCGAGCGCACCGCGTTCTCGAAGCACATCGTCGACAAGCTGCCTAAGCTGAAGCTGCTCATCACCACTGGGATGCGCAATGCCTCGTTCGACATGGAGGCGCTGAAGGCGAAGGGCGTCACGGTTTGCGGCACCGGTGGGCCGGGCGGCGGCAACGAGGACACCGCGGAACTCGCCTGGGGCCTCATCCTCGGCGCGATGCGGCGCATCGCCGAGGACCACGCCTTTATGCGCCAGGGCGGCTGGCAGACGCGGGTCGGTCATCGCGTCGCCGGCAAGACCATCGGGCTCTTGGGGCTCGGCCGGCTCGGCAGCGCGGTGGCGCGGGTCGGGCTCGCGTTTGAGATGAAGGCGATCGCCTGGTCGCAGAACCTGACCGCCGAGGCGGCCGCGGCAAAGGGCGTCGAGCGGGTCGAAAAGGACGAGCTGTTCCGTCGCTCCGACGTGCTCTCAGTGCACCTCGTGCTGAGCCCGCGCAGCCGCGGCCTCGTCGGGGCGCGCGAGATCGGGCTGATGAAAAAGAGCGCGGTGCTGGTCAATACCTCGCGCGGGCCGATCGTCGATACCGACGCGATGGTGGCGGCGCTCAAGGAAGGTCGGCTCGCCTATGCCGGGGTCGATGTCTACGACAAGGAGCCGCTGGCGATCGATCATCCGTTGCGGACCTGTCCCAACGTGATCATGACGCCGCATATCGGCTACGTGACCGACGAAAACTACCGCAGCTCGTTCCCGCAATATGTCGAGAACATCCTCGGCTTCCTCGACGGCAAGCCGCAGCGGGTGATCGGCGGGTGAGCGACCCCGCGCCGGTTATCCGCCCGTCGCGCGACGACGACATCGGTGCGATCGCGGCGATTTACGGCCATCACGTGCTGCACGGCATCGCCTCGTTCGAGGAGGAGCCGCCGAGCGTCGAAGAGATGGCGCGACGCCGCGGCGAAATTGTCGGGCGCGGGTTTCCGTATCTCGTCGCGGAACGGGGCGGAAGGGTGGTCGGGTATTGCTATGCCGGGCCCTATCGGGCGCGTATCGGCTATCGCTTCACGGTCGAGGATTCGATCTATATCGATCCGGGCGAGGTCGGTCGCGGAATCGGTCGCGCGCTGCTGACGCAAGTCATCGGCCGCGTCACCGAGCAAGGCTATCGCCAGATGATCGCGGTGATCGGCGGCAGTGAGACCTTTCCGTCGATTCGGCTGCATGCGGCGCTCGGCTTCGCGCAAATCGGCATCTTCCCAGCGGTTGGGTACAAATTCGGCCGCTGGGTCGATTCGGTCTATATGCAGCGCGCGCTCGGGCCGGGCGCGACGACGCTGCCGCAGGAGATCGCCCATGGCTGATGCCTTCGCCGATCCGGCGACGATCAACGGCTATCACGCGCATATCTATTACGACCCGTCGAAGACCCGCAATGCCGCGGCGCGTGTGCGCGACGGGCTCGGCGCCGCGTTTCCGCGGGCGATGCTCGGCAGCTGGCACGACGAGGCGGTCGGGCCGCACACCGTCGCGATGTACCAGGTCGCATTCGGACAGGAGGATTTTGCCCGGCTGGTGCCGTGGTTGATGCTTAATCGCGACGGGCTCGACGTATTGGTGCACCCGCTCGCCGGCAACGCTTATGACGATCACACGGTCTTCGCGATGTGGCTCGGCGACAAGCTGCCGCTGCGGCTCGATGTGCTGAAGCGCGTGTCGGCGCGCTAATTGGCCGAACCGCTAGGGAACTCTGCCAGCCGTTCAAGCGTATAAAGGCGCAATAGGCACGGCTCTCCCGACAAGCGATCCGCGTCTGTTTGCCAATTTGATTGGCAACCCGCCTAAAGGTGGGAACCCGCGAGCGCGACTACCAGGTGCGCTGCGGGCCGCAATCGACGTGCACGAAATCCGATTCCGGATAATAGCCGACGCCGCCCAGCCGGCATTCCTCGGCGAGGCTCAGCGCGGCTTGGTGCACCTGGCCGAGGTCGCGGCTTTCGCAACGCATGTCCACGGCCATGCCGTACATGTGATAGCTGTTCGCCGCGACGCCGCTTTCATGTAGCCAAAGCATGTGATTGGTCTGCGGCGAGCGATAGCCGCAAACTACTTGAATCGGCTGATGGATTTCGAGCCGGTCGCGCAGGCGGCTCAGCACGTCGAGCACGCCGGCATTCATCGGCCGGACCTCGTCGGAATGATGATCCCGCAAGATCCAGTTGATGTCGCGCACCACCTCGCGAATGTAGTGCCCGTCGGCCCAGTAGACCTCGCGCAGGCTTTCGCCGGTGTGCTGATTGTATAGTGAGATCGAGCGCGGTGCGAAGGAGATCGCCGGAGCGGGCTTGATAAAGGCAACGCCTGTGGCGACCGCCGCGGCGCCGAGAACACGGCGCCGAGTCAGTAACGATGACGGCAATGCACTAAACTCCCCACGACAAGCTAGGGAAGGCCTTAACACCAGAAATACGATCGGACAACCCCCAGAGATGCAGAAAACGCACGTCAGGGGCCAATTTCCGCCGTGCTACCGCCTAAGAGTTGAGCACGGTTAAAATTTACTCAGCCGCCGCGTTGGTTGGCCGGGTTCTGTTGGGCGAGCGGCGGTTGAAGGCGGAGAATCAGATGCTGCGCGATGTCGGTGTCGCGCTGGTACACGTCCTGGCGGAATTGCAGCGCCCCGTCGCCGTCGACAAAAGCGGTCTGATAGACGATGAAAACCGCGAGCGCCTGCGGCAGGCTCTGGTGATAGGTCGTGCCGGTGTTGATGTTCTTGCTGATCTCGTCCTCGGTGATCCCGAGCAGCATCGAAGCGAGCTCGCGCGGGTTCTGCACGCGCACGCAGCCATGGCTCAGCCGCCGGTTGGCAAGCGCGAAATATGAGCGCAACGGGGTATCGTGCAGATAGACGTCGTAACGGTTCGGCATCTCGAACTTGAGCCGGCCGAGCGCGCTGTAGGGCCCCGCCTCCTGCTGGATCGAACCGTTGTCGCGCATCGTCATGTGGTGCTTGTCGAGGTAGTCGGGATCCTCCTCGACCAGCGGCATGATCTCCTTCTGGGCGATCCCATAAGGGATGTACCAGGGCGGATTGTAGAGCACGCTGACGATCTGCGCGTGAAACTCCGGCGTCTGCTTATCGGCTTGGCCGACCACGACGCGCGTGGTGAAGACCGGCTGGTTGTCGCGGAACAGCTGCAGCTGCGCGCTGGCGGTGTTGACCCAGACGCGATCGGCCGCGACGTCGCGCGGCAGCCAGCGCGCCCGCTCGAGATTGACTGCGATTTGACGGGCGCGCAGCTCGGCCGGGACATTGAGCTCGATGAGCGTCGTGTTGCCGAGCTTGCCGTCGGGCGTCAGCCCGTGCCGTTCCTGAAACTTCTTCACCGCCTGGAGGGTCTGCGCGTCCATCGCGCCGGTCGCATAACCGGCGGGCAAATAGCCCTCGATCGCCAGGCGGCTCTGGAGGAGGTGGATACGGTCGGCGGTGTCGGTCTCGGGGACGTGCGGCCAGCCGCCCGCCTTCGCCATCGCGCGGTAGGATTCATAAGCATGCCGCAACGCCGCGTAGTCCGACGTCTTTGGCGCCAGATCGTTGATCGTCGCTTCGGGATCGGCGCTGTTGAGTGCGCTGTCGAGCACCGCGACGACATCGACCGGCCCCGGATTGAGGTCCTCGTCATCGGTGCGCGCCTCGCCTGGCATCACGCCACGCGCGAGCGCCTCGGCATAGCCGAGAAACGCATCCGACAGCAGCATATCCCGATCGGTCGGCGACAAGGCCGGCTTGGCGAAGGCCGAGACGTGAAAAGCGTCGGGGTCGAGGCCCTGATCCTCCGCGTTCAGCACCGCATGCCACAGCGCGGTCACCTGCGCCGGGTGCGACGCCCAGATCGGCTGGTCGCCGTGCTCGTCGTAGAAACGGCGCAGCAGCGCGGTGTGCAGCGGTTCGCCGGCGATGCTGAGCGGCCCGGTGGCGGTAAGCCGCGTCCTGACGTCGCTGTCGCCCGCGGTCGTGTTGGGCGATCCGGTGATTGGCAACAGCGGGTTGGTGTCGGCGGGCGGCGCGGTGGCGTCGGAGGCGGTCGCGCCGGTCGGCGACAGCAGCGCCGCGGCGGCGAACAGCGCCACTGCGGGAAGCGGCAGATGCGCAAGCGATCGCCATATGCGACGCGGCACGGCAACGGGAGACGGACGGGGGAGGGTCAGCTGCATCACCGTCAACTTAGAGACGAACGGTTTATAGGATATTTGCGTAAGCCATGTCGCGTCGGTTGCATTTGCTACCGTTTAGGACGACGCCGGGCAGTTCTGCGCCTGACGCATGGATAGACGCAAGGATATTCTTTGGTTGGCCTTCGGCATGCATAGCTCGCCCGAATAGAGCCCAACCGTCGATTTCGGATTCGGCGTGGCGATTGTCGGATGTCAAAGTGACGGCAAAATGAATGACCGAGGAGGGGAGCGATGATACGCATCATGTTCGCCGTATTCGTCAGCATGGCCGTAGCGAGTTCCGACGCGGTGGCGGCCTGCCCCTCGACGCAGCAGAAAACGCCGACCGCTAAAGCGCGCACGCAAGCGGAGAATTGCGGTACCCGCGTCAATCTCGGCGCGGTTTCGGCGATCTCGGCCAATATCGTCAATTCCGAGCCGGCGCCGGCGGTCGCGGCACCGACCTACACGCCGCCGGCACAGACCGACCATCAAGGGCCAACGCTCAATCTGTCGAAGCCCGAGCCGGGTGTGCGGCCGGTCCCGACAGTGGGTTATCACTGGTCGCTCGAATAGCGGCTTAACCGGCACCTTTGGGGCGTGGGCCGATATAGGCCGAGGACGGGCGCACCAGACGGCCCTGTCGCCGGCTTTCCATCGCATGAGCGAGCCAGCCGGCGCAGCGCGCCACCGCAAAGACCGGCATGAACGCGTCGCGCGGCAAGCCGACCGCGTCGAGCAGCAGCGCCGCGTTGATCTCGACATTGGGCTGCAAGGCCGGACGGCCCGGTTTGAGCCGCGCGAAGGTGGCGGCGACAGCCGCTTCGACTTGCGCCGCGAAGCCCAGACGCGCGGCCGCCGGGCCGAGCCGGTCACCCAGCCGACGCAGCGCGTCGCGCAGGATCAAGGCCCGCGGATCGCCGCCCTTGAAGACACGGTGGCCGAAGCCCATCAGGCGCTCGCCGGCCACCAGCTTATTCTCGGCCCAGGCGGCAACATCGCCGCTCGCCGCCGCTTCGTCGAGCATGTCGAGCGTCGGCCCTGGTGCGCCGCCATGCAGCGGCCCGGTGAAAGCGCAATAGGCGCCGAGCGCAGCCGAAGCGAGCGAGGCGCGGCTCGAGGCGATGACCCGTGCGGTGAAGGCCGAGGTGTTGAGGCCATTGTCGATCAGCGCCGTCCAATAGGTATCGAGCGCTTCGGCCATCGCCGGATCGACGGCGCGGCCATGCGCCATGCGCAGAAGGTCGGCGGCGGTGCCGAGCGCCGGGTCGGGTGCGAGCGGCGACGCGTCCTGACGCCGGCGCAGCAGCGCACCGATCGCCACTGGCAGGGTCGCGAGGATCACCGCCGGCTCGGCCGCATCGGACAGGTCGGCGAGGGCGATGCGTACGCCCTCGACGACTGGGCGGTTCGCGGCGCGGTCGAGCCACCCACCGAGCGCCACGAAGGCGGCCTCGCGCGCCGCGCCGAGCTGTGCGCGGATCGCCGCGCGGTCGGGCCGGACGGCAAACCCGGCTTCAGCGGCAAACTCTTCCCAGAGCAGCCCGACCGCACCTTCATAGCCAAAGCCGGCGACCAGCTCGGCCAGCGTATAGCCGCGCACCCACAAGATGCCCTGGGCGCCGTCGCTGTGGCTCAGCACCGTTTCGGCGACGACCTGCCCGGCCAGTCCGCTATCCATGTCCCGTTCCCCGCCTCGCGTCTCGCATCACACCCGTGGGCGGTCGATGCCGCGGCGATCCGAAGCGAGCGCGGGCGGATTGTCAATTGCCGCAGCGCGGCGGGCGTCTCCTGCTCGACCTGTTAATGCAGGTAATTTGCAGGCATTCCGCTAACGGCGAGCGGCGTTGTCGACCTCGTGGCGGTAGTTCGAGTGCTCGTAGAACGCGCGCTGTTTGTCATGCCAGGCGGCGCGCTCATTCCTGTCGATGACGCCGTCATGGTTGGTGTCGATCTCATTGAACCGCTCGCGGAAGCGCTGGTCCCGCTCGGCGGCCGGCATCGCGGCGAAATAGTCGTAATAGGCCTTCTGCCGTTCGAGCCCGGTGCGCCGTGCGTCGCTCAGATTCTTCTCGGTGAGCTCGGCGGCGATCTGGAGTTGGCGTTCCTCGATAAAATGCATCCGCCAGTCGCGGTATTGTTCAAAGGTGATGGTGTCGGCGGCGGCGCTGTCGGTCGCGGTGGGGGCGGCCTGGGCCGGCAGATAGCAGGCGGCGATAAAGAGACCGGCGGTGGCGGCAAAGGCGTATCGGGCAAGGTTGTTCATTGGGGTCTCCCGGCTGCGTTGTTAACCATTGGATAGGAACAAATCAGGGACGATGTGGATAGGGTATCGCGCGAAACGCCAGAGTCAAGGCCATAATTCACGGTTTGTTCGCTCGGGTCGATGGGAATTATATACTTGACTGACGGATGATGCCGATGGACAAGCGAGACCGACAGGCCGGCGTGACGGGCGGAGAGGTTCCCTCTCCGTTCGCGTTCTCGGCGCGTTCCAGATTTAACCAACATTTAGGGTTAATGCGCGGGATCACTCCGCCGATGATCCTGGCCGGG
>DATHCK010000036.1:0-8227 GCA_035319545.1 Allostellaceae bacterium
AAGACATCCTCCCACCCGGGGCGATCGACCCCGACGACGTGCACCTTTCCGGCATCTTCGTGCACCGGCTTGTCAGGGTGCCGCCGCCGCCCGAGGGCTGGTGGCCGATGCGCCCGCCCGAGGTCGCCGCCCGCAACGCGCAACTCAAGGAGGCCGGCCGATGAGCGACACGAAAGGCCTCACCCGCCAGCAGATGTGCGACCGGCTGGCGATGGAGTTCGAGGACGGCTGGATCGTCAATCTCGGCATCGGTATCCCGACCCTCACCTCGAACTCCGATTTCGGCGACCGCCAGATCATCTTCCATTCGGAGAACGGGGTCGTCGGCTACGGCCCGCTCGCCGCGCCCGGCAAGGAGGACATGAACCTCGTCAATGCCGGCGGCCAGCACGTCACGATGAACCCCGGCTCGGCGATCGTGCATCATGCGGACGCGTTCGGGATGATCCGCGGCGGCCGCATCGACGTGACCGTCTTGGGCGCCTACGAGGTCGCCGAAAACGGCGATTTCGCCAACTGGAAGATGGCCGGGCAGAAAGGCGGCGGCATCGGCGGCGCGATGGACCTTGCCGCCTGCGCCAAGCATGTCTTTGTCGCGATGGAGCAGACCACCCGCCGCGGCGCGCCGCGCCTTGTCGAGCGCTGCGCGATCCCGCTCACGGCGAAGGGCGTGGTCAACCTCGTCGTCACCAATTACGGCCTCTTCGAGATCACCCCCGCCGGCATGGCCTTGAAAGAGATCGCACCGGGCATCTCGCTCGACGAGGTCAAGGCGACGACCGGCTGCAACCTGATCGTGCCGAATAACCTGCCGACCGTGAAGCTGCGCTAACCGAGTCGCTCCAAGATCGCCTGGGCCAGTTTCTTGGCGCGGATGTTGAGCGAGGGAAACGCCGTCTCGCTCGGGCTGCGGCCGAGGTTTTGCGCCGCGCGATAGCCGGGTCGCTCGATCAGCTCGCCGTCGAGCGTGGTGAACCCGGCCGCGCCGATCGCCGCGCGCGCCTCGGCGACCTCGGCGTCGGTCAGCACGCGGCACAGCGCGAAGAACGGCCCTTTCGCGGCGTCCGCCGTCTCGGCGATGCGCCGCGCCAGCGCGAGCGACGGCACGAGGTCGGCGCGCGACGACCCGGTCGGCAACACGATAAGGTCGCATTCGAGGATCATTTCCTCGGTACGCTTGGGTGTGCCCGGCGCGCCGTCGAGCAGCAGCACGTCGTAGTCGCGGTTGAGCTTGAGCGCCTTCTTCACATCGCGGGTCGGCTCCGCCTCGACCGCCGGCTCGAAATCGCGCTCGAGCCGCGCCCGTACCCAATCGACCGAACTCATCTGCTTGACGTCGAAATCGAGGATTTTCGCGGCTTTCCCTTGCGCCGCCGCCTCGCGCGCGATCAGCTGGCACAGCGTCGATTTGCCGACGCCGCCCTTTTGCGACACCACGCCGATGATCGCCCGCTTGGCCATGCGGCGCGCATACTACTGATTGAGACCGCGCTGCGCGAGAAGTGCGTCGATGGCCGGGTCACGCCCGCGAAACTCGCGGAAAAGCGCCATCGGGTCGCGCGTATCACCGGCGCTGTAGATGACCTTGAGCTTCGCCGCGAGTTCGGCATCGAACACATCACCCCTCTCGGTGAAGGCGGCATAGCCGTCGGCGTCGAGCACTTCTGCCCACATATAGGCGTAGTACCCGGCGGCATAGCCGGCGCCGTCGAACAGATGCAGGAAATGCGTCGGGCGGTGGCGCAAGCCGATTTCGGCCGGCATCCCGACCCGCGCCAAAAAATCCCGTTCGAAACAGGCGATGTCGACCGGCGCCACATCTTTCCGCGCATGCAGCTCCAGGTCGAGCATCGCGCAGGCGGTGTACTCGACCGTCGCAAAGCCCTGGTTGAAATTGCGCGCCGCCAGCAGCTTGTTAAGCAGCGCCTTGGGCAGCTTCTCGCCGGTCTGGTAATGCCGCGCGTATTTGCGCAGCGTCTCCGGCGCCTCGGCCCAATGCTCCATGATCTGCGAGGGAAACTCGACAAAATCGCGCCGCACGCTCGTGCCCGATTGCGAGCGATAGCGCACGTGGCTCAAGAGGCCATGCAGCCCGTGGCCGAACTCGTGGAACAGTGTCTTGGCGTCGTCAAATGATAGGAGCGTCGGGTCGCCCTTCGAAAAATTGTTGTTGTTGACGACGATCGGCAGCACCTCGCCGTCAAGTGACTCCTGGTCGCGATAGCTCGACATCCAGGCGCCCGAGCGCTTGCCGGGCCGCGCGAAATTGTCGTGCAGGAAAAGCCCGATCGCCTTGCCGCCCGCGACGCGCACCTCGTAGACGCGGACGTCGGGGTGGTAGACCGGACAGTCGCTCCGCGGCACAAAGCTGAGACCAAAGAGGCGGCCAGCAGTCTCGAACAGCGCCGCGACCATGTTGTCGAGCACGAAATAAGGCTTCACGGCGCTTTCGTCGAAATCGTATTTCGCGGCGCGCACCTTCTCGGCGTAATAGCGCCAATCCCACGGCGCGAGCGGCGCATTGAGCCCATCGGCGTTCGCGGCTTCCGCCAACTCGGCGCGCTCCTCGGCGGCGCGGTGTTTCGCCGGCGTCCAGACCTGCTCCAGCAGATGCTCGGCCGCCTCAGGCGTCTTCGCCATCGTGTCGTCGAGCCGGAAGGCGGCATAGGTCTCATAGCCGAGGAGCCGCGCCTGTTCCTGGCGCAGCGCCAACAGCTCGGCGATCAGCGGCGCGTTGTCGTGCTCGCCATGGTGCTCGCCGCGCTGCACCCAGGCGCGATAGGCGGTCTCGCGCAGGTCGCGCCGCGCCGAGAAAGTCAGAAACGGCTCGACCGACGAACGCGACAGGGTGATGACGTATCTGCCGTCGAACCCGCGTTCCTTGGCGGCGGCAGCGGCCGCGTCGCGGGCGAAATCGGGCAGCCCGGCAAGATCGCCCTCGTCGAGCACCAGCCGCCAGTCATCCTCGTCATACAGCACGTTCTGCCCGAAATGCACGTGCAGCGCGGCCATCCGCGTCTGGATTTCGGTCATCCGTGCCTTGGCTTGCCCGCCGAGCGCCGCGCCGGCGCGCACAAAACGCAAATGATAGCGCTCGAGAAGGCGCAGCTGGTCGGGCGCGAGGCCGAGCGTCTCGCGCTTCCGGTACAGCGCGTCGATGCGCGCGAAGAGCTTGGGGTCGAGCGCGATCTTGGTGCGGTGCTCGGCCAGCTTCGGCACATAATCACGGGCGATCGTGTCGATCTCTTTATTGGTCGCGCTTGAGTTGAGGTTCGAGAACAGGTTCTCGACCCGTTCGAGCAGCTGCGCGCGGCGCTCCAATGCCTCGATCGTATTCGCGAAGCTCGCCGGCTCGGGCGAGCCGGTGATCGCCGCGATCTCGGCCAGCTCCTCGTCCATGCCGCGGTCGAAAGCGGGCGGGAAATGCGCAGGGACGATGCGATCGAAGGGCGGCAGCCCGAACGGCGTCGCCCAGTCTTCGTGAAGTGGGTTGTCGGTCATCGCAGTTATATAGACGCAGTTTTTCTTTTCGTCATTCCGGGCGCCGCACCCCGGAATGACGTCATTTACGCAGCGAGGATTTGATTGAGATTCCCCCGCATCGCCGGCATGCCGGGGAAGATTTGCGCCATCGCCGTGTCGGGCAGACGCAGATGCCGTTCGAGCACCGTCGCCAGCACAAGCCGGTAATCCGTGGTGATCGCCAGGTCGCGGTTCTGGTATAGCTGCGCGTCGGCGAGACCCGGCCAGTCGCCGTAGATCTTGCCGCCATTGACCTTGCCGCCGGCGATCCAGATCGCGTTGCCGTGGCCGTGATCGGTGCCGCGATTGCCATTTTCGCGAACAGTGCGGCCAAATTCCGAGATCACCACGACGATCGTATCGTCCCAGTCCGGCCCGAGCCCCTTGGCCAATGCCACGAGCCCGTCGCCCAGCGGCCTCAGCCGCCCGGCGAGCTGGCCGGTGTCGTTTCCCTGGTTGACATGCGTGTCCCAGCCGCCAAGCGCGCCAAAGGCGAGCCGGATATGCCGGTCGCGCGTCATCAGCCCGGCGAGCCGGCCGGCGATGGCCGGGAAGTCATTCGCCGGCGGGGCGCCGTTATCCGCCATCTGCTCCTCGGCCGGCATATCGGCGACAAGCTCGGTACGCGCTTCGCGCCCCTGGCGATAGGCTTCTGCCTGCTTGTCGGTCCCGGCATAGAGCTTGTCGAAGGCGCTCGCCACTTGCGGCTGGTCGATCGCCATCGGCTGCGCCGCCTTTGGTCCCAGCGGCAGGTTCGCGACCGCGATCGGCCCGCGCAGGATGAACGGCAGGGTGGGGCCGACCGACAGCGCGTCGGTCGGCGTGCGCGCGCCGGGCAGTGCCGCCAGCGTCCGGTTCATCCACCCGTCCGGCGTGGCCGGCCGGCCGGGTGTGCCGTTTTCGATAAATTGTTGCGCGTCGAAATGCGAGCGGTTGGGGTCGGGCGAGCCGGCGGCGTGGATGAACGCGAGCTTCTTCTCAGCCCACAGCGGCATCAGGCTGGCGAGCGCCGGGTGCAGCCCGAAATGCCCGTCGAGCGCCAGCGCACCGTTTGGGCCGCCCGGCCGCTGGATGGCGATGGTCGGCCGCGCGTTGTAGTAGGCCTGCTCGCCATAGGGCACGACGACATTGAGCCCGTCGACCGCCCCGCGCAGCATGATCACCACCAGGCGCGGCGACGCCTCGTCGGCGCGCGCCGCCCAGATCGGCCCGAGCATCGGGGCTATCGCCGCACCGCTCGCCAAGCCGAGAAGATTGCGTCTGTTCATGTCATCACCTACCGGCGCATGAAATCGGGGCTGCCGAGGATCAGCGCCGCCCGCAGATCAGGTTGCGCCTGACTGACGATCGCTAGCGTATTCGCGCTCAGCACCGGCCCGAGCAGCGCCTCGAGCGGCGCGGGGTCGAGCGCGTCGGGCTTCGGCTTTGCAGGTTCCTGGTCGGCGATAAGCTGCGGCGGCTGTGGCGGCGTCGACATGCCGACCGCCGCCCGATTGGCGGCCAGGTTCGCCGCCAGCTGGTTGTTGTTGGGTGGCGGGGGCGGCTCCTTTACCGGCAGGTTGCCGCGGCCGAGCGCGGTCGCGAAGCCGATGCGCAAAGTCGTCGCGTCGGGGCTGAGCCAGGCGTCCTCGGTGTTCTTGTAGCCATCCGGCGTCTGGCACTGGTAGAGGCCCTCGCCGAGCCGCGCCATCGTGCCGAGCAGCGGTCGCGGATTATTGACCTCGACCCCGACGGCGCGCGCGGCCGACAGCACGTACTGATACGGCGTCTTGTATTTCTGGCCGGCGCTGTTGCGGAATTCGGCGCTGGTAAGGAGCGTCTTCAGCACGGCGGCGATGTCGCCGTCGGTGGCGCGGAAGCGCTGCGCCAGCCGGTCGACCAGTGCCGGCGGCGGCTGGTCGGCGACAAAATACTGCGCCAGTTGATAGGCGATGTGGTGCGCCGTCGCCGGATTCGAGGCGAGCATATTGATCGCCTCGACGCCTTCCGCCTCGCCGCTCGGCTGGATCGTCCGGCCGAGAAACACCTTTGGCGTGAAGTCGTGGCGCGACGGGTCGAAGGCCGCGGCCGGGCCAGCGCCAAAACGCAGATCCTGCCGCTGCAAACCCCAGCCGGTCAGGATATGCGCCAGCGCGATAACGTCGTTTTGCGTATAGCCGCCATCGACCCCGAGCGTGTGCAGCTCCATGATCTCGCGCGCGTAATTCTCGTTGATGCCGGTCAGGTTGCCCTTGGCGCCGGGGCTGCCTGGTTCGGTGTTGAGCTGGTTGTCGAGATAGAACAGCATCGCCGGCGAATGCGCGGTCGCCAGCAGCAGGTCGCGGAATTTGCCGAGCGCGTAAGGCCGGATCACATCGGCCTCGTAGCGGCCGACCCAGAGATGGTCGAGCCCCTTGCCGGCAAAGACGTTGAAGTGGTTGTACCAAAAATCGACCATCACCTCCTGCAGCTGGCGCCGGCTGTAAAGCGCCCGCCACACCCGCGCCTCTTGCGCCTGCTGGACGATGATTTGCGCTCGCTCGCGCCGCGCCTTCTGCTCCTCCGGGGTCAGCTTGATGCCGCCATTCATCGCCGGCAGGATCGGGCCGTAATCGATAAAGAGCTGGGCGTCGCTGAGTCCCAGCGTGTCGAGTCCGGCGAGCCGCTGCGTCAGCTCGGCCGGCTCGGGGATCGCCTGGGGATGCAATTGCTCGTCGATATAGCGATCGATCCCGACTTCCCTGACATGCGCCAGCTCCGCCGCCGTCGGACCGAAGGCGATGCGGTTGAGCACGTGGATGATCTGCTGGTCGCTATCGCTCGCCAGCGTCACGCCGGGCGCGGCAAAGGCACCGATTAGGCCGACAACACAAACCGTGGCGAGAAGGCGGGAAGGTCGCATGCGGGACCGCCGGACGCTCAGTGACAGAGGTTTTATCACATTACGGCCGTCGCCATCCCCAGGTTCCTGGGTTAACGCCGCAACGCGACGACGCCTACTAGCCCGACGGCAGCCCCAACAGCCGCCGCGCCAGCACGAGATGCGGCCTGTCGATCATCTTGCCGTCGAGCGCCAAGGTGCCGGCGTCGGGGTTGGCGGCAAACGCGGCGACCACCTTCTCGGCCCAGTCGCGCTCGGCGGCACTGGTCGAGAACGCCCCGTTGATCGCCGCGATCTGCGACGGATGGATCGCCATCTTCCCGGCAAAGCCCGAGCGCTTCGCGGCGGCGCATTCCGCCGCGAGCCCGGCGGGGTCGCGGAAATCGGTGTAGATTGTGTCGAGCGCCGCGACCCCGGCCGCCGCCGCGGCCAATAGGCACAGCGAGCGCGCCAGGAGATAGGGGCCGTCATAGCCGCCGTCCGCCGTGCGGTTGCTGCCGCCGATGCAGGCCGATAAATCCTCGGCGCCCCAGGTGATCGCCTCCAGCCGCGGCGACGACCCCTTGTAATGGCCGAGCGCGAAGACCGCTTCGGCGGTCTCGGTCGCGATCGCGATGATCTTAGTGGCGCCGGCCGGACCGCCCGCCGCGACCTCAAACGCTGACAAAAAATGGTCGAGCGTGCGCACCTCGTCGGGCGTGCATTTCGGCAAAAGGATGCCGTCGGGCCGGCCGGCGATCGTCGCCGCGAGGTCGTCGAGGGCCAGCCCGCTCGCCAGCGGGTTGACCCGCACGTAGCGGGCGATCTTCTCCGGCCCGTTCGCGTCGAGAAAATCGCGCGCCAGCTTGCGCGCCGTCGGCCGGTTTGCTGCCGCGACCGAATCCTCGAGGTCGAGGATCAACGCGTCCGCGCCCGAATCGAGCCCGCGCGCGAGCTTGCGCTCGCTGTCGGCCGGAACAAAGAGGAACGAGCGCGGGCCAGCCACCTTACTCGGCACCTTACCCGCCGAATTCGACCGCGAGCGCGTCGCGCACCGTGTCGAGGTCGAGCTTGTTGGCCTCGATCAACGGCGCGGTCTCGACGATGATGTCGTCGATATCCTTGAGCAGCTTCAGCCGCTTGTAGCCGTCCTCGCTGTCGAGGCCGAGCGCCTCGCCCAAGAGCTCCATGAAATTGACGATCTCGAAGCTCTTGCCCGTCGCCGCGTCGCAAATCTCGCGGTGATCGGCGTGATAGATCGTCGCCAGGATGTCGACTCCGGCCTCGGCCGCGAGGCGAAACTCGCGCTCGATCAGCTCCTGCTTGAACTTGGGCGGTGAGATCGTATTGGCCTGGACCCCGATGCGCGGCACGTCGAGCTCAATGAGTTCGAGACCGGGGATGACCGCGGCGAGCTTTTTTACCGCCTCCATCGTCTGCGGGAAGACCGGCCGCTCATGCAGCGCGACGCGCTTTTCGACGCGGTTCACCATCATCGGCTTCAGCTCCCCCGCGCGGTCGCCGAGGAACACCAGGAACGGGTTGAGGTCGAACGGCTTTTCGCCGAATTGCGCTTCATAGTTCGGCAGCGACACCTCACCGATCGAGATCTGGCACGACGGGCACCACGACAACACGGTCGACGCGCCGGCCGAAGCGAGCCCCTCGATCGTCGCGTTGGCCATCTTGCTGTTATTGGCGAAGTCGCCCTCGCGGAACTGATAAACCCCACAGCATTGGCCGACCCCACCCATCACCTCGTAGGAGGTGCCGAGCTTGTCGAGCACATCGAGCGCGAGCAGCGCGATATGCGGCGTCCGCAGCACGTTGCAGCCGGTATAGAAGACGACATCAGGCGGCGTCTCG
>DATHCK010000037.1:0-19464 GCA_035319545.1 Allostellaceae bacterium
AAAACCCCTGTCGCCGCAAGCCGCATGTGCAAGCCTCGCTCCCCCGGCGGCCCGTCCGTAACGAGATGGTGGGCGCGACTGGGATTGAACCAGTGACCCCTACGATGTCAACGTAGTGCTCTCCCGCTGAGCTACGCGCCCATCGTCACGATCGGTCGAGCCGAGGATTAGCCGAAACGCCGCCAACGGGCAAGGGACGGCGCGCCCGGTGAACTCGCAACGGCGAACTCGCGGCGATCTGGCTACCACTTCACCGGCTGGCGGCAGACCGAGTACCACAGCCCGAGATTCTGCTGTTTCCAGTTCTCGTCCGAGCAGTCTTTCTTGAGCACCTCGTCGGACGACAGGTTCGAAACATTGCCCGAGGGGGTCGCATGTTCGTCGCTCTTATGACCGCCAAACCAGCCGCACGCGGCGAGCGGCAGAGCCACCGCCAGAACCAATAATTTTGCCTTCACAATCCCTCCGCCGAGCCCCATCAGCGATGGTTGGGAACTATACCCGGCTTTATGACGAAAATAAGCCGGCGATGCGTGGAGCCCTCAGCGAATATCGCCGATCGGCGCCATCCGCAGGATGCCGGGATCCTCGGCCATCACCTCCACCGCGGCGACGATCACGCGCAGCGCCGTCAGCCCGCGCCCGAGCCCGCCCAGGGCCGAAGTCTCATCGCTATCGTCGCCGCGCAGCCGGGCGATGAGCGTCGCGCTCAGCCCGCGCTCGCGCGGATACACCACGACATCGATCGGCGCGCCTTCCGGCAATTTCGCAGCCTCGCGCGCCAGATCGAACGCCGTCTCGTAGCCGCCGAGGGCATCGACGAGCCCCTTGTCCTTGGCGTTTTCGCCCGACCATACCCGGCCCCTGGCGACCGCCTCGACCTGGTCAGGGTCGAGATGACGGCCGGTGGCGACATGGTCCTTGAACCCGGCATAGGTGTCGTCGAGCTCGGCGTCGATCCGCTGGCGCTGCGCGGGCGAGAAATTCGTGACGGCGCTGAACATCCCGGAATTGGCGCCGCGCTCGGCCGCGTCGCTGGTGATGCCGAGCTTTTGCATCAATCCGCCCAGCACGAGCTTTCCGGCAAGCACACCGATCGAGCCGGTCAGCGTCGCCGGCTCGGCGACGATCTTGTCGGCCGGCGCGGCGACGTAATACCCGCCCGAGGCGGCAACGTCGCCCATCGAAACAATGACCGGCTTGCCGGCCCGGCGCGCCTCTTCAACATCGCGCCAGATCGTTTCCGAGGCGGTCGCCGATCCGCCGGGACTGTCGATGCGGAAAACGATCGCGCGCACGTCCTTGTCGCGCGAGGCGGCGGCGAAGGCGCGACCGATTGCCCGCGCGGTAAACTGATCCTCCCCGGCGAGCGCGCCGGCGCTGTCGCCACGAGTGATCAGCCCGGTGCCGTAGATGAGCGCAATCCGGCTGCCGCTCGCATTCGGCCGCCCGGCGGCCTTCAGATATTTGGCGAAAGTCATAAATGACGCCGTGCCGCCGACGCGGGTTCGCGCCTGGGCGAGCGCCTGATCGCGATAGCCGATCCAGTCGATGAGCCCGAGTTTTTGCGCATCCGCCGCCGCGACCGGCGCCTCATCGACGAGCGCGACGAGCTTGTCGGGCGCGATCTTGCGCGCCTTGGCGATATCGCCGCCGATCTGCCCCCAAATCGAGGTGAGCAGCCCCTCGACCTCCTCACGCTGCGGCGCGGTCATCCGCGTCTCGGTTAGGCTGTTCATCGCGGTCTTGAATTCCTCGCGGTGCTCGAAATCAGCGGCGATGCCGAGCTTGTCGAGCAAGCCTTTGAGAAACGGTGTCTCGCTGCGCAGCCCAGTCAGACCGACCTCGCCCAAAGGCTGCAGCCAAATCTGCTCGCACGCGGTCGCCAGATAGTAGGGCCGCGTGCCGGGCTCGCCTTCGCCGAACGTATCAGCGAAAGCGATGGCGAATTTGCCCTTGGCACGGAAGCGGGCGATCGTGTCGCGGACCTGCTGCGTCTTCGCGAGGCCCAGCGTGTCGTCGCCGAGCTCGACGAAGAGTGCCTTGACCCGCGGATCGTCGGCGGCGCGGTCAACCGCGTCGACAAAATCGCGCAAGGTACCGTTTTCGTCGAACAGCAGGCGGGATATCGGGTCGGGGTCGGCCTTGTCGGCGAGGCCGCCGGTGAGATTGGCGGTGAGCACGATCGACTGCGGCAAGGGCGCTGCGGTTCGGGCGTATTTCACCAGGCTGACGGTCAGCGCGATGAGGCCGAGAAACCCGACAAAGGCGATAATTCCGATGACGGCAAAGAACCCGACGAAAAAGCGGCGCATGAGGACGTTCCGTTTTCAGCTGCGGCGGCGCTCTCTTTTACCGCATCGCCGCGCGGCGCTCAGCATCCGCTGCTTGCGCCGCCGTCTCCACCGCCGCCATCGCCGCCGCCGGCGTCCGAGAAGCCGGCGTCAAAGCTATCGAACGCGCTCGAATCAAAGCAGCTGAAATCAAGATGGCCGAAATCGAAGCACATGTCGCCATGCGCGCCGCCGGAGATTTCGGAACTGGGAAAATAATAGAAATCGCCGCCGCTGCCATTACTAGAGGGGCGCAGCGCCTTTTCGAGCGCCGGGTAATGCGGCTTCAGCTCGTCGACGAGGAGAAGGGCGCTGCCGAGCGCGGCGATCAGCGAGGCGGCCCTGGCTGGATCGCTCTCGATCAGGGTCGGCACAGCCCGGGTCTCTTGAATGAGTCCCTGCAGCCGCGATTTCTCGTCCTGGCCCGCCGGGGTCAGCGCGAAGCTGTCGTAGGGGAAAAGGCCGAGCACCCGCGCGCGCTTCGGCTCGGCCAGCCCGCGCGCCACCAGCGCCGGCCCCACATAGCCCTGGATAAAGCCGTTGAGCGTTTGGCGGTATTCGCGCTGACACTGGCGGAGCACAGCCCTGAGCAGCCCGTCGGGTTCGGCGGCCCGCACCACCTTGACCAGCGACGCGGCGACCGGCGGCAGCGGCGACGGCAAATCCGGCGCCACCCGTAGATGCGGGATGTGCCGAGTGCGGAAAAAACCCGGGCGATCCTCGGTGTCGAGCCGCAGGATCCCTTGCGTCACCAGCCCCATAAAGCCGAGCTTTAAGGCGCGATGCACATCCCAGCGCGGCAGGTTTATCAACAGATAGGCCTCGGGCGCGCTTAGCCCTGCGTTCGACCGCGGAGCGTCATTCATAATTTCCTCACGCGACCGTGAGTTTCCTGGCAGTCTAACCGTCCGTTGCGCCTTGGCGCCAGCGCATGGCAGGGGCCCATGACCGAGTTCGCCTTTGCTACCGCCGTTCAGCTCGCCGACCTCGTCGCGCGAAAAGTCGTTTCGCCTGTCGAGGTGGTCGAATCGGCGCTTGACCGTATCGAGAAATCGCAACCGAAGCTCAACGCCTTCATCACGGTTTGCGCCGAGGAAGCGCGCGCCGCCGCCTGGGAAGCGGAGGCCCAGCTCATGCTCGGCGAACTGATCGGCCCACTGCACGGCGTCCCCTTCACGGTCAAGGACCTGGTCAACACGGCCGGGGTGAAGACGACATTTGGTTCCGTTGCGTTCGCCGATAACGTGCCGACGGTTGATTCGGTTGCCGTGGCGCGGCTCAAGGCTGCGGGCGCGATCCTCATCGGCAAGACCACGACCCCCGAATTCGGCCACAAATGCTTCACCGAGGCGCCGCTGTTCGGGCGCACCGCCAATCCCTGGGATCTCACGCGCACCTGCGGCGGGTCGAGCGGCGGCGCCGCGACCGCAGCCGCCGCGGGGCTCGTGCCGATCGGGATCGCCACCGATGGCGGCGGGTCGAGCCGCATCCCCGCCGCGTGCTGCGGCGTGATCGGGTTCAAGCAGACGCTGGGCCTCGTGCCGCACGACCTGACGCCCGACGGGTTCGGCAACCAGTCGCACATCACGCCGATGACTCGCACGGTGATGGACACCGCGCTGATGCTTCAGGCGATGACGGGTCCTGACCGCTGCGACCCGCATTCATTGGGGCTGGCAAAGCCCGACTTTGTCGCCGCGGCGCAACCCGAGGGCGACCTTGCCGGACTGCGCATCGCCTGGCGGCCGCTGCTCGGCAACGACAAGCTGTCGGGCGAGGTGCGTACGGCTTGCGAGGCGGCGCTCACCGTCTTTGAGGAGCTCGGCGCGATCGTCACCCCGGTCGACGACTATTTCCGCACCACCGAGCCGATCTGGCTGGTGCTGACGCAATCGTTCTGGAACGCGCGCTTCCGCCGCTATGTCGGGCAGTACGGCAACCGCATGAGCGAGACGCTGGTCCGCCAGATGGAAACCGGCGCGGCGCACAGCGCAGTCGCACTCCAGGAAGCGATGTTCGAACGCACGCGTGTGTTCCGTGAGATCGAGGCCTGGTTCGCCGATTACGACCTCGTCGTCACACCGACCCTGTCGCGCACCGCGCTGCCGATCGAGCACGATTTCTTCGCGCCGATCGAGATCGATGGCGAGACCGCCGATACGGTGCGCAAATCCTGGTATCCGTATACGCTGCCGTTCAACCTGTCGGGCAACCCGGCGGTGACCTTACCCTGCGGCTTTGCCCCCGACGGGCTGCCGATCGGCTTGCAGCTGATCGGGCCGCATCTGGGCGACGCGCAGCTGCTGCACGCCGCCGCGCTCTACGAGCACGCGCGCCCCTGGGATGACCGCCGGCCGCAGGTCAGCTGGCTGTTCTGATCGGCGGGGACGCTACAGCGTCACTTCGGCGAGACCACCATCGTCATCTGCCGGCCTTCCATGCGCGGGAATTGCTCGACCTTGGCGATCGGGTCGAGGTCGTCCTTGACCCGCATCAAGACGTCCATGCCGAGTTCCTGGTGCGCCAGCTCGCGCCCGCGGAATCGCATAGTCACCTTGACCTTGTCGCCTTCACCGATGAATTTCTGCATGGAGCGCATCTTGACGTCGTAATCGTGGTCGTCGATCGACGGACGGAATTTGATCTCCTTGACCTCGATCACCTTCTGCTTCTTCTTGGCCTCGTTCTTTTTCTTTTGCTCTTCGTATTTGTATTTGCCGAAATCGAGGATCTTGCAAACCGGCGGATCGGCGTTCGGGGCGATCTCGACGAGATCGAGGCCGGCATCCGCCGCCATGTCGAGCGCTTCGTTGCGCGTGACGACTCCCACCATTTCGCCGCGTTCGTCGACGAGCCGCAGCCGCATGACGTTGATTTCGTCATTGATCCGCGGGCCGTCGCGGCTCGGGGTGAAGTTTAGCGGTGGTCTAGCTATTTACGCTCTCCTTCGTTTGTCGCGCCAATCCGTCGCGGAACTTACATCGTATGGTCACGATGCGGCCGGAATGGCGGCTTCTACTTTTAATCTATCAACCGCTTCGGCGAGCGCAAGCGCTTGTTGCGCGTTGCCGCCCAACCGGCGTAGCGAAACCGCGCGGTTCTCCGCCTCGCGCTTGCCGACGACGAGCATCAGCGGCACCCGCGCCACGCTGTGCTCGCGGACCTTGTAATTGATGGTCTCGCCGCCGGTATCGAGGACAACGCGCAGGCCCGCATCGCTCATTGCTTGAGCGACCTCGGCGGCGTAGGCGTCGGCCTCGCCGGTGATCGTCGCGACGACCGCCTGCACGGGCGACAGCCATAGCGGGAACCGGCCGGCGTAGTGCTCGATCAGAATGCCGATAAAGCGCTCCATCGACCCCAAAATCGCGCGATGCAGCATCACCGGCACATGACGCCCGCCGTCTTCCCCGACATAGGACGCGCCAAGCCGCCCGGGCATCATGAAATCGAGCTGCAAGGTGCCGCATTGCCATTCGCGCCCTAGGGCATCACGGAGGTGGAATTCGAGCTTGGGGCCGTAAAACGCGCCCTCGCCCAGCGCCAGCGTAAACTCGAGCCCGGCGGACTTCACCGCATCGGCGAGGCTCTTTTCGGCATGATCCCAGGTCTCGTCGCCGCCGATGCGCGCGTCGGGCCGAGTCGCGAATTTGATACCCACGTCCTCAAAGCCGAAATCCTTGTAGATCGACAGGAGCAGCTTGCAGAACTCGATCGACTCGCCGGTAATCTGATCCTCAGTGCAGAAGATGTGCGCGTCGTCCTGGGTGAAGGCGCGCACCCGCATGATGCCGTGCAGCGCGCCTGACGGTTCGTTGCGCGTGCAGCTGCCGAATTCGGCGAGGCGCAACGGCAATTCGCGATAGCTGCGCAGCCGGTTGCGGAAAATCAGGACGTGGCCTGGACAGTTCATCGGCTTGACCGCGAGCACCCGATCGTCGCGGCTCTCTGCGATAAACATATTGTCGCGGAAATTGTCCCAATGGCCCGTCGCTTCCCAGAGCGAGCGGTCGAGCAACTGCGGGCCTTTCACCTCCTGATAGCCGGCCTTTTCGAGCCGGCCCCGCATGTAGGTCTCGATGATGCGGAAGAGAGTCCAGCCCTTGGGATGCCAGAAGACGCTGCCGACCGCCTCGTCGCCGAGATGGAATAGCTCCAGCTCGCGGCCGACCCGGCGATGATCGCGCCGCTCGGCCTCTTCCAGTCGGAACAGGTACTGGTCGAGCTCCTTCTGGCTCGCCCAGGCGGTGCCGTGGATGCGCTGCAGCTGCGCGTTCTTCGCGTCGCCCCGCCAATAGGCGCCGGCGACGCTCATCAGCTTGAAGGCCTGGCCGAGATGCCCGGTCGACGGCAGATGCGGGCCGACGCAGAGATCGACAAAATTGCCCTGGCGGTAGAGGCTGATCTCCTCGCCCTTGGGGATTTCGGCGACCCACTCGGCCTTGTACTTCTCGCCGAGGCTGGCGAAGAACGCGACCGCCTTGTCGCGCTCCCAGACCTCGCGGGTGATCGCTTCGTCGCGCTTGACGATATCGCGCATCCGCGCCTCGATTTGTTCGAGGTCCTCGGGTGTGAAGGGCGTGTCGCGCGCGAAATCGTAATAGAAGCCGTTTTCGGTCGCCGGGCCAAAGGTGACCTGGGTCTCGGGGTAAAGCTCCTTGACCGCCTCGGCCATGACATGCGCCGCGTCGTGGCGGAGGATTTCGAGCCCATCCGGCTGGTCGCGGGTGATAATCGCGGCTTTCGCGTCATGGTCGATGACGGTCACCAGGTCGCGTGTGCGCCCGTCGAGCTTCAGCGCGATGGCCGCCTTGGCGAGACCGGGCCCGATCGATGCCGCCAACTCGGCGCCGCTGAGCGGCGCGGGAAACTCACGTGTCTTCCCGTCAGGAAGGGTGATCGTCACGCTCATGGTGCGCTTTGCTCCGTCATGGGCCGACGCTCGGGACGGGGCATGTGGTCACGAAAAAACCCCGTCCGTTGCCCGGCGGGGTCTGCGAGTTCGAGCCGTGCCGTTTGATCAGCGCGCGACCTCACACCCCGCTCTGCGGCGTGGTGGTCGTCGTCATGGTCGTCCGGCGGCTCATGCCGGGAATATCGCGATCCGCGCATTCCGCGTCAAGCCGGCAGGCCGAGAGTCGCCGCAACCTCGTCGACCGCAAGATCGGCGAGGTCGTCGCGACGCAGGATCATCACATCGGGACCGCGCGGCGCGGTCAGCGCGGGATCGGACGCAGCGGAATAGAGCACCGTCGCCGGCGCGCCGGCGACCACAGCGAGATGCATCGGCCCGGTATCGTTGCCTATCGCCCGCCGTGCACCGCGGCCCAGCGCGAGGATGTCGCCGAACTCGGTCTCGCCGGTCAGGTCGCGCGCTTCGGGCACCGCGGCGGCGATCGCCGCGCCCAGCTCACGCTCGGCAGCGCCGCCGACGAGCACCGGCACAACACCGGCCGCCACAATGCGCCGGGCCAGCTCGATAAAATGCGCGAGCGGCCAGCGCTTCTCGGGGCGATGCGGCGCCGCGCCCGGCATCAGCAGCACGTAACCCGGCGGCAGCGCGAAGCGCGAGATGTCGGTCGCCGCCCAGGACATATCGGGCGGCGGGATGGGGCCGGGAATGCCGGCCCAGCGCAGCTGATCGGCCTCGCGGTCGAGCGTATGCATGCGCCCGCGCTCTCGTGTGTCGGGCTGACGATGCGACGCACCTCGCACGATTCCCGACCACTCCGGGCCGGCATGGCTCCACAAGGGCCGGCGCATCAACCGGAAGTAAAGCGCGCTGCGCTGCCGCGTCGAGAGATCGTAGACCCGGTCGAAATATCCGCCGCGCAGCCGGCGCGCGAGCCGCCACAGACCGACGGGATCCCGCGGGCGCTCGTCGATCCAGACATCGTCAAAATAGGGCGCCTGGCGCATCAGCCCGGCATAAGGCCGGGTCGTCAGCAGCACGATCGTCGCGCCCGGATGATGCGCGCGGATCGCCGCGGCCGATCCCATCGCCTGCACGATGTCGCCCAGCGCGCCCAATTTGATGATGAGGATTTTCGTGACGGCGTTGTCGGAGCTCAGGACGGCTCAGCCTCTCTTACGCCGGGATGGCAAGTGGCTCGTCCGCGCCCGTCTGCGGTTCGGGAAACAGCAATTCTTCGTAGACGTCGATGGTTCGCGAGCACATCGCCTCGCGCGTGAAGCCTGCGAAGATATGCGCCCGGGCACGTTGCGCGAAAGCGCGGCGCGCGTCCGAATCGAGCCGCAGCGCATGATCGATCGCGGTGGCGAGCGCCGCAGTATCGCCCGGCGGCACGAGCCAGCCGGTGTTACCGGGGACGATTGTCTCGCGGGCGCCGCCATGGTCGGTCGCGATCACCGGGCGGCCCATCGCCTGCGCCTCGACGATCGTGCGGCCAAACCCTTCGGGATCGGTCGAGGCGGAAACCACCACGTCGGAGAGCATGTAAGCCGCGGTGATGTCATGGCAGTTCTCGACAATGCGGAACTGACCCATCAGATCGTGGCGCCCGATCGCCCTTTCGAGCTCCTTGCGGAAGCCCGTACGCTGCTCGGCGCCGACCAACAGGCAGCACACATCGCGCTGCCGCAGCTTGGCCATCGCCTCGATAAAGTCGAGGCCGCCCTTCCAGCGTGTCAGACGGCCAGGCAGCATGACCACCGCACAACCATCGGGCACGCGCCACTGCGCGGCAAGATCGGCGACCCGCTGCCCGGTGACGCGCGTGGGATCGAACAGCGTCATATCGACGCCGCGCGGGATGGTGCGCAGCCGCTCGGGCCCGATGGCGTATTCGCTCGCCGCGTGCTCGGCGACAAAATGCGAGATCGCGATGACCCGCTCGCCGCGCGACATCACCGAATTGTACCAGTGCTTGAACGGCGCCTTGTCGTCATAGGCGTTGTGGAACGTCGTGACGAAACGCCGGCTGGTCTTTTTCACGGCGCGCCAGGCGCTCCATGCCGGGGCGCGGCTGCGGGCATGGATGATGTCGATCTTGTAGCGGCGGACGATCTCGGCAAGCGTGGCCGCGTTGCGGCGGATCGCCAGCGGGTTTTTTGTGTTGAGCGGCACGGTGATGTGCTTGACCCCGGCGCGCGCCAGTTCGCGCTCCATCGGGCCGCCGGCCGATGCGACATAGGCAGTCCAACCGGCATTGACGAGAGCTGTCGCGATCTCGACCGTGCCGCGCTCGACACCGCCCGACACGAGCGCCGGAAGGACCTGCAGCACCGCAGGCGGGCGGGCTTCTTGGGGTCGCTGGTCGATGGTATCCTCGCGTGACGCTTCGCTGTCGTGACGCTTTTCGATGCCGCTTCAAGAAACCGCACCGGTGCGGCGCGCCGATGCCGGGAGTCTAGCACGCCCGGACGGCGCGACAATCGCTTACCGCCGGCTTGCCGGCGCTGGGCCGGGAATCATTTTTCTCGGCGGCTTCCGCGCCGACATGACAGGCACCAAGGCTCTGTTTTTAGAAGATTTTTGCCGTCAACGCGGGCGCGCCTATGTGCGTTTCGATTATCTCGCGCACGGCGAGTCGAGCGGTGATTTCGCCGACGGCACGATCTCGCGCTGGCGCGACGACGCGGTCGCGGTCATCGATTCGCTGACCGAAGGGCCACAAATCCTGGTTGGATCGAGCATGGGCGGGTGGATCATGGTCCTCGCCGCGTTGGCGCGCCCAGAGCGTGTCGCCGCGCTTGTCGGCATCGCCGCAGCGCCCGATTTTACCACCGACCTTCTGCCGCGGCGCCTCACCAAGGCGCAGCTGCGCACGCTGCAGGAGGAGGGCCGCATCGTCCTGCAATCGCCCTACGATCCTGCCGGCTATCTCTATACGCGGGCGCTGGTCGAGGACGGCGATCGCAACCTCGTGCTGCGCGGCGACATCCCGCTCCGTTGCCCGATGCGGCTGCTGCACGGCATGGCCGACGAGTCGGTGCCCTGGCGGCAAAGCCTCAAGCTCGCTGAGAAGCTGCAAAGCCGCAATGTGACCTTGACCCTCGTCAAGGACGGTGACCACCGCCTGTCACGCGACAAAGACCTCGCGCGGCTGGCCCAAGCCTTAGACGAACTTGTTTTCGGCGACGTGACCTGACCCCCTGGCAAGGCCGCGCGGGTGCGGGCATGCTGCCACCCAGAAGCATCCAAGGAACCCCGGGATGGCCTATTCCCTGATCGACCATGACGACAACGCGGTGCCGCTGATGGCGCTCGGCAAGGCTGAGCTCGCGGCGTGGCGCGAGAGCGCGGCGGCGCGCGAGCGCGACTGGGTGCAGGCAACCGGCTTCACCGCGGAGACCGGCAAAACCGCGCTCGTCCCCGATAAAAACGGCAAGCTCGCCCGTGTCCTGGTCGGAACGGGCGACAACGAGGCAACGATGTGGGCGGTCGCCGGCCTGTCGGAGACCTTGCCCGAAGGCAGCTATCGGCTCGACCCGCTCCCCAAGGGCGCAGATACCAGCCGGGTCGCGCTCGGCTGGGCGCTCGGCACTTACGCCTTCACCCGCTATCACGCAAAAAAGCCGGGCGCCGCGCGGTTGGTATGGCCGAAGCGCGCCGATCGGGGATATGTCGAGCGGCTGGCCGGCGCGGTCTTTCTCGCGCGCGACCTGGCGACCACCCCGGCCTCCGACATGGGCCCAGAGGAGCTAGCCGAAGCCGCGCAGCAGGTCGCCAGGGCCGAAGGCGCCAAATGCAAAGTCATTGTCGGCGACAAATTGCTGGAGAAGAACTACCCGACCATCCACGCGGTCGGCCGTGCCAGCACAAGGGCGCCGCGCCTCGTTGACATCAGCTGGGGCGACAAGGACGCGCCCAAGGTGACGCTGGTCGGCAAGGGCGTGTGCTTCGATTCGGGCGGCCTCGACCTCAAGCCTGCATCGAGCATGCTCAACATGAAAAAGGACATGGCCGGCGCGGCGATCATGCTGGGGCTCGGCCAGGCGGTCATGCGGGCCGCGCTCAAGCTGCGGCTGCGCGTGCTGCTGCCTTGTGTCGAGAACTCGGTCAGCGGCAATGCTTTCCGGCCGCGGGACATCATCAAGACGCGCAAGGGGCTGACGGTCGAGATCGGCAATACCGACGCCGAGGGCCGGCTTATCCTCTGCGATGCGCTGAGCGAAGCCTCCGACGAGAAGCCGGGGTTGATCATCGACGCCGCGACCCTGACCGGCGCGGCGCGGGTCGCGCTCGGTCCCGAGCTACCCGCTCTTTTCTGCAACAACGATACGCTGGCCGACGCGCTGATCGCCGCCGGCAAGACGGAAGACGATCCGATGTGGCGGATGCCGCTCTACAAGCCGTACCGCCGCCTGATCGACAGCAAGATCGCCGATCTCAACAACGTGTCGGACGGCCCGCAGGGCGGCGCGATCACCGCGGCGCTCTACCTCAACGAGTTTGTCGACCCGGCCGTGCCGTGGGCGCATCTCGACGTGCTGGCGTGGAACAACCGCTCGCGCCCCGGCCGCCCGGAAGGCGCCGAGGCGCAAACCTTGCGCGCGGTCTACGCGCACATCGCCGAGCGCTTCGAATGAAGCTCGAGACCCAGCTGCCGTTGGGCAGCCTCGATCCTGGGCTGCGCGCCGCCGCCGGCGGGCTCGATCTGGCGCGGACCGGCCAAGAGGCGCGTCTCGCCGAGGCGCTCGGCTATGACGGCATCGTCACCGAGGAAACCAAGGACGATCCGTTCATCGTGCTGTCGCTGGCGGCGCAGGCGACGGAGCGGATCGGTCTCGCCACCGGCGTCGCCATCGCCTTCCCGCGCGCGCCCGCGGTGACCGCGCTCGCCGCGTGGACCTTGCAGCGCCTTTCCAGGGGCCGCTTCACCCTGGGCCTCGGTAGCCAGGTCAAAGGCCATATCGAGCGCCGCTACGGCATGACATGGACGCCGCCCGGCCCGTGGATGCGCGATTATGTCGGCGCGCTGCGGGCAATCTGGGAATGCTGGCAGGATGGCGGCACAAGGCTCCGTTACGAGAGCCCGCACTACAAGCTGAGCCTGATGGTGCCGCTCTTCGCGCCGCCGCCGATCGAGCATCCGCGCATCCCGATCCAGCTGGCGGCGGTCAACCCGTTCATGTGCCAGGTTGCGGGCGAGGTCGCCGACGGCATTCGCGCGCATCCGGTGTGCACGCCGCGCTATATCGAAGAGGTGATGCTGCCGGCGGCGAAGAAGGGCGCGGCCAAAACCGGCCGCGATTTCGCCGGCTTCGAGATCGCGGCGATGCCGCTCATCGCCACCGCGCCCGACCGACAAGGCCTCAAGGCGCGGGTGCGTGACGTGCGCGCGCGGATCGCGTTCTACGCCTCGACCCCGACCTATTTCATAGCCTTTGAGTCACAGGGATATGGCGAAGTCGCACGGACGCTGCAGAGCTATTCGCGGGCGCAGCGCTGGGAGGAGATGCCGGGCTTTATCAGCGACGAGATGCTCGATCACTACGCGGTGATCGGCACGCATGACGAGATCGCCGGGAAGCTCAAAGACCGCTTCGCCCCGGTCGCGAGCCATCTCGATTTCGCCATTCCGGTGGCAAATGACGCCGACAAGGCAACGCTCGGCGAACTGCTCAAGAGCTTGCGTTAGCTCTTCTTCTGCTGGCCCAGCTGGACCCCGACGGCGATCAGCCCGGCAACCCCGCAGCCGACCAAGATCCATTCGAGGATCAACAGGGTTTGGCTCGGCTCTTCGTTGTGCGGGCCGAAGATGCTGTAGAGGTTGTAGCCGATGACGGCAATCATCAGCACCAACCACAGACCGGGGTTCTTCTTCATGTGCGGCACCCTCAAAAAGCGACGGGTTGCTCAATACCCTCGCTGTGGATCAATCACGTTCGCAACCGGCCGTCCAGCCTCGAAATCGGCGATCGCCTGGGCGTAGATCGCGGATGCGGTCGGCGGATGCGTCTCGGCCGCGACATGCGGCGTGACGATGATACGCGGGTGACGCCAAAACAGATGCCCCGGCGGCAGCGGCTCGTCACGGAAGACGTCGAGCACTGCCGCTGACAGCTGCCCGCTGTCGAGCGCCGCCAAAAGATCGACCTCGACAAGCTGCCGGCCGCGCCCGGCATTGACGAGGCCCGCGCCGCGCGGCAGCCGCGCGAAGAGATCGGCGTTGAGAACGCCCTCGGTCTCCGGGGTCATCGGCAGCAGCGACACGAGTATTTCGCTGCGCCGAAGCAGCGCGTCGAGACCCGCCACACCACCAAAAGTGACAAAGCCCGGCACCGTGCGTCCCGAGCGGCTCCAGCCGGCGACATCAAAGCCGATTGCTTTGAGCAGCCTCGCGGCGTCCTGTCCGAGTTGGCCGAAGCCAAGAATGCCGACCGTGCGCTCCGCCGCGTTGTTTTGCGTCAGCTCACGCCATTCTCCCATCGCTTGCTGCGCGCGATAGGCGAAATCCTGGCGGTGCAGCCGCAGCACCTGCAGTGCGACATACTCGCTCATCGCCTGCGTCATATACGGGTCGACCAGGCGCACGATCGGCACGCCGAGCGGCAGAAGCGGGTCGCGCAGAATGTGGTCGACCCCGGCGCCGAGCGACAGGATCAGCCGAAGATTGGGGAGGCTCGCCAGCAGCCCCGGCGCGGGATGCCAGGCCAGCGCATAGCTGATCGCGGGCTTGTCGCCGATCTCCGGCCAGAAGCGTAGGTCACGACCCGGCCACGCCGCGGTCAGAAACGGCCGCCAGCGGGCAACCGATGCTGGGGTCGATTGGAAGAGGATCGCCATGAGCGAACTATGCTCGTGGCTTTTTTGCGAGGCGAATGGAATTTGTCTCGGCGAACGCGGCACAGGTCGCAAGCAGGTTCTCCGGCGTCGGCGCGAGCACGCCCAGCCGCGCACCGCACATCAGCCGGAACTCAGGCGACCCGATCCCCTTGCCACCGCGCCGCCGCGCCCACGCCCAGGCGCGCGCCGCCGCCCGGACAAAGCCGAGCCGCGCGAGGTTTCGGGGCAGATCGGGCCGCTCGCCGACAAAATTTGCCAAGGCCAGGTTCATGTCGTGAAGGGCCTGCGCCTGATTGTCCGAGAGGCGTCCGGGAATGGTTGCCGGCAGCAGGAAAACCGTCTCGTGCAGCTGGGCAAAACGCGCGCTTGCGGCAAGCCGCAGCTCGATCGAGTAATCCTGAATAAAGACGCGCTCGTCGCAGCCGCCCAAAGTGCGCACCACGGCGGTGCGCGCCAACCAGGCCGACGGGGTCGTCTGGGCGCGATAAAGCGAGCGCCGCAGCATATCCTCGCACGGCTCGATGCGTCCCGGCCCGCGCCGGGACGCCGCCAAGATCGCCATTGGCTCGCCGGCTAGATCGTAGGTCGGGCTCGGCGGTTCAAAAGCGACGTCGCAGCCGGTGGTCTCTATCGCCTCGATGAGACGCCGCGTCGCCCACGGCAGCAGCAGGTCGTCGCCGTCCATCGGCTTGATGAAATCGCCTTGCGCGCGCGCCATTCCCGCGTTGAGAGCCACCGCCGGGCCGGCATTTTCCTGCTCGACGATCGTCACGTTCTTCCAGCCGCGGGTCAGCGTGCGCAGTACCGTGCCGCTGTCGTCGTTCGAGCCGTCATCGACAAAGATGAACTCGCGCGCGAAATCGCCCTCCTGCGCGGCAAGACCGGCGACGAGGAATGGCAGCGCTTGCGCCTTATTGTAGATCGTGGCGACGTAACTGACCGTGGGCATAGCCGGTAATGATAACCCCGCGCCTTGCTTTCGCCAGATCACGCCGGTATAACCCCGCGCTCAATCGGCGGCGGGCCCGCGTATTATTGCGCCACATAGGGCATGCCTGGCCGCCTCAGTCACAGGAACCCGAAATGCCCAAGTTGAAGACCAAGAGCGGGGCCAAAAAGCGCTTTGGCCGCACCGCGACCGGCAAGATCACGATGAATGTCGCGCACAAGCGGCATCGCCTGATCTCCAAGCCAAAATCGATGAAAAGGAAGGCGCGCGGCAAGGTGACCTTGCAGTCGGGCGACGCCAATCTCGTCCTCACCTACATGCCGTATCTGCGGGGCTGAGCGATGGCGCGCGTCAAACGGGGCGTCACGACCCACGCCCGCCACAAAAAGGTCCTCGAGCTCGCCAAGGGCTATCGCGGCCGGAACAGCAAGGCCTATCGCATCGCGCTCGAAAAGGTCGAGAAGGCGCTGCGCTACGCCTATCGCGACCGCCGCAACAGGAAGCGCGATTTTCGCGGTCTGTGGATCCAGCGCATCAACGCCGGGGTGCGTGAGCACGGCCTCACCTATTCGCAATTCATCCACGGGCTAAAGCTCGCCGGGCTGGAACTCGACCGCAAGGTCTTGTCCGACCTGGCGATCCGCGAGCCGGAAGCGTTCGCGGGGGTCGTGACCACGGCGAAGTCTGCCCTCGATCAAGCGCCGGCGGCGGCCGAGTAGGCACGATGCATCCTTCGGCTCCATCCCGGCGAAGGCCGGGACCCATAGCAGGAATGGGCCCCGGCCTTCGCCGGGATGGCGCGGAAGAGCGATTTACGCGCAGGAACCTCCGCTAGGCTCCTGCGCTCAAAGGGTGAGTTACGAAGGGGCCGCAATCGGCCCCTTTTCTATTGTGCTCAAAGGGTTCAAGGATTGGTCATGGACGATCCGCAACAACTGGAAAAACGTGTTCCCGAAGAAATAGCAGCTGCGGCTTCGCCCGATGAGCTAGAGCAAATCCGCATCAAGTACCTGGGCCGCCAAGGTTCCGTTACGTTGTTGATGCGGACGCTCGGCGGCATGGAGCCTGAGGAGCGTCGGAGATTCGGGGCTGAATTCAACGCACTAAAGGATCGTGTTTCCGACGCGATCGACGCGCGCGCCGTCGAGCTCAACCGCGCCGCGCTCTCGAACCGCCTCGCGGCCGAGCGCGCCGACGCGACGCTGCCCGCGCTGCCCGTCGCGCAAGGCCGCATCCACCCGATCAGCCAGACCATCGACGAGATCATCGCGATCTTTGGCGAGATGGGCTTTGTCGTCGCCGAGGGACCGCATATCGAGGACGACTTCTACAATTTCACCGCGCTCAACATCCCGCCCGAGCACCCGGCGCGGCAGGAGCACGACACGTTCTATTTGCCCGAGCGCGCCGACGGCTCGCGGCTCGTGCTGCGCACCCATACGTCGCCCGTGCAGGTGCGCACGATGCTCAAGCAGAAGCCGCCGATCCGCGTCATCGTCCCCGGCCGCACCTTCCGCTGCGACCACGACGCGACCCACTCGCCGATGTTCCACCAGGTCGAAGGCCTGGTGATCGACCGCACGACGCATATGGGCCACCTCAAGGGCTGCCTCATCGAATTCTGCCGCGCGTTCTTTGATATCGACGATTTGCCCGTGCGCTTCCGGCCGAGCTATTTCCCGTTCACCGAGCCTTCGGCCGAGGTCGATATCGGCTGCTCACGCGAAGGCGGCGAATTGAAGATCGGCGCCGGGAGCGGCTGGCTCGAAATCCTCGGCAGCGGCATGGTCCACCCGCAGGTGCTGCGCAACTGCGGGATCGACCCCGACGAGTACCAGGGCTTTGCGTTCGGCATGGGGATCGAGCGCGTGGCGATGCTGAAATACGGCATCCCCGACCTGCGCACGATGTACGACAGCGATCTGCGCTGGTTGCGCCATTACGGGTTTCTGCCGCTCGACGTGCCGTCGATGGTCCGAGGGGCATTATGAGGGGCGCGCTATGAAGACGACGCTCTCCTGGCTCAAGACCCATCTCGACACTGGGGCGACGCTCGACGAGATCGTCGAACGCCTGGTGATGCTCGGCCACGATGTCGACGGGGTCGACGACCCGGCGAAGGCGCTCGCCGGGTTCAAGGTGGCGCGAGTCGTCTCGGCCGTGCAGCACCCCAATGCCGACCGGCTGCGGGTCTGCGTCGTCGATGCCGGTGATGGCGAAATTCAGGTGGTATGCGGCGCACCCAACGCCCGCACCGGGATGAAGGGCGTCTTCGGCCCGGCCGGGGTCACCGTGCCGCGCAATGGCATGCTGCTCACCGAAAGCACGATCCGCGGGGAGGCCTCGCGCGGCATGCTGATGTCGGCCTACGAGCTGGCGCTGTCGGACGACCATGAGGGGATCATCGACCTCCCTAATGACGCGCCGGTCGGCATGCCATACACCGAATATGCCGGGCTCGCGGACCCGGTCCTCGACATCAAGGTGACGCCCAACCGCGCCGATTGTCTTGGCGTACGCGGCCTCGCGCGCGACCTTGCGGCCGCCGGGGTTGGCCGGATGACCTCGCTCGACGAGACGCCAGTGGCGGGCACATTCAAATCGCCGATTGCGATTCACCTGACCGACCATAAGGCCTGCCCGCTTTTCCTCGGCCGCCATATTCGCGGTCTCAAGAACGGGCCGAGCCCCGACTGGATGAAGCGACGCCTCGAGGCGATAGGGCTTAGGCCCATTTCGGCGCTGGTCGACGTCACCAATTTTCTGACCTTCGACCTCAACCGGCCGCTGCATGTCTTTGACGCCGGAAAGGTCAAGGGCGACCTCGTCGTGCACTTCGCCAAGGCTGGCGAGAAAATGCTGGCGCTCAACGGCCGCGAATACACGCTCGACCCGGAAGTGACGGCGATTGCCGATGATACCGGCGTGCAAAGCCTTGGCGGGGTGATGGGCGGCGAGCCGACGAGCTGCACCGAGGTGACGACCGAAGTCTTTATCGAGGCGGCGCTGTTCGACCCTGTGCGCACCGCGGCGACCGGCCGCCGGCTCGAAATCACCAGCGATGCGCGCTATCGCTTCGAGCGCGGCATCGATCCGGAGTTCACCGCTCCCGGCCTTGAGATCGCAACCCGGCTGGTGCTGGAACTATGCGGCGGTGAGCCGTCGGAAGTGGTTGTGGCCGGTGAGGCGCCGGAATGGCGGCGCCAATACACCCTGCGCGAAAATCGCCCGGCGCAGCTTGGCGGGCTCGCCGTGCCGCCGCCTGAAGCGACGAAAATCCTCAAGGATTTGGGCTTTGCCGTCGCCGAACACGGTGACAGCCTGACGGTCACGCCGCC
Source organism: Allostellaceae bacterium (assembly GCA_035319545.1). Lineage (GTDB taxonomy): Bacteria > Pseudomonadota > Alphaproteobacteria > ATCC43930 > CGMCC-115725 > DATARH01. Next base: position 18,373 of record DATHCK010000037.1, read on the forward strand.
GCCGTGGCGCGGCGACATCGTCGGCGAGGCCGACCTCGTCGAGGAGGTGCTGCGGATCAAGGGCTACGACGAGGTTCTCCCCGTGCCGCTGCCGCGCGAGACGGTGATCTCGCGTCCCGCGATCGAGCCGCGCCGGCGGCGCGCCGAGCTGGTACGCCGCACGCTGGCCGCGCGCGGCCTCACCGAGGCGGTGACCTTTTCGTTCCTGCCAGCGCCGCAGGCGGAGCGCTTTGGCGGCGGGGAGAAGGCGCTGCGTCTCGTCAACCCGATCAGCGCCGATCTCGATCAAATGCGCCCCTCGATCCTCCCCAACCTGCTCGACGCGGCGCGGCGCAACGCCGATCGCGGCATCGCCGATGTCGCGCTTTACGAACTCGGGCCGATCTATCGCGACGACACACCGGAAGGCCAAAGCAATGTCGCCGGCGGCTTGCGCGCCGGCGCGCTCGGGCCCCGAGATTGGCGGCAGAAGCCGGGCGAGGCCGATCTCTACGCCGCCAAGGAGGACGCGCTCGCCGTGCTCGCCGCCGCGGGCGCGCCGGTCGACAACCTCCAGGTCTCGGATGAGCCGCCGGCCTGGTTTCATCCCGGCCGCGCTGGGGTACTGCGTCTCGGGCCGACCGTCCTAGCTCATTTTGGTGAGCTGCATCCCGAAATCCTCGACGCGTTCGACTTCACCGGGCCGGTCGCCGCGTTCGAGGCCTTTATCGACGCGGTCGCGCTGCCGCGCGCCACGCGCGCCCGGCCGCTCCTCAAGCTCTCGGTGTTCCAGTCGGTCGAGCGCGATTTCGCCTTTATCGTCGATCGCGACGTTCCGGCCGAGACGCTGCTGCGCGCCGCGCGCGGGGTCGACCGCAAGCTCGTCACCGACATCCGCCTCTTCGACGTCTACGAGGGCAAAGGCTTGCCCAAGGGCAAAAAATCGCTCGCCATCGCCGTCACCTTGCAGCCGCGGGACGCGACCCTGACCGACGCGGAGATCGAGGCCTTCTCGGCGCGCCTCGTCGCCGCGATCGAGAAGGCGACCGGCGGCGTTTTGCGGGGGTGATCGCTCCGCAATCAAATTCGGTGCCAGCGCCGTAGCTGCCGCGG
>DATHCK010000038.1:0-5154 GCA_035319545.1 Allostellaceae bacterium
GGCCGAGGCGGCCGATCTCTCCGATCGCTATACCGCGCGCTGGCAGCTGCTCGAGGCCATGGCGCGCGAGGGGCTGATGGCGTGGGAGCGCTTTGGCGAGTTCCTGCCGCAAAACGGCGAGCCGGTGTACACCGCCGAGCTGGGCTCGGCGATCCTCGCCTTCCTGGCCCACTCGCGCGCCTGCCTGATGCTAGTGCAGATCGAGGATGTCGCGGGCGAGGAAGAGCAGGCCAACCTGCCGGGCACCAGCGACGCGCATCCCAACTGGCGTCGCCGGCTGTCGGCGCCGCTCGATGCGATCCTCAATGGTACTGAATTGCAGCGCATCGCCGCGCTGATGAATGAGGAGCGCGCCCGGGCAGTAGGATAGCGGCGGTGGGATAGCGCGCTTGCGACCCGTCATCGCTTCCGGCCAACATGCATTCCGTTGGTGAACGGAGCGGGTCGGCGCGGTGGACGAGATCGAAGCGGTGGTGGTCGGCGCCGGGGTAATCGGGCTTGCCGCGGCGCGCGCCTTGGCGCTGGCCGGCAAGGAGGTCATCGTCCTCGAAAAGGCCTATACGATCGGGTTCGAGACCTCCTCGCGCAACAGCGAGGTCATTCACGGCGGGCTCTACTACCCGAAGGGCAGCCTCAAGGCCACCGCCTGCGTCGAGGGCCGCCACCGTCTCTACGACTACTGCCGTGAGCGCGGCGTGCCACACAAAGCGCTGGGCAAGCTGATCGTCGCGACCAGCGACAACGAAATCCCCGGCGTGGAGAAGATCGAGGCGGCGGCCAAGGCCAATGGCGTCGACAACCTCACCTGGCTCACCGTCGCGCAAGCGACCGAGATGGAGCCGCAGCTGCACTGCGTCGCCGCGCTGTTGTCGCCGTCGACCGGGATCGTCGACAGCCACGCGTTGATGCTCGCCTATCGGGGCGAGGCCGAAGATCACGGCGCGATGGTCGCCTTCAAGACGCCGCTGCTGGGCGGGCGGATCGTCGCCGACGGGTTCGAGCTCCGGGTCGGCGGCGATGAGCCGACAACGATCAAATGCCGTTACCTGGTGAATGCGGCGGGGTTTTATGCGCCGGCCTTGGCGCGCTCGATCGAGGGCATTCCGCTCGACACGATTCCGCCGGCCTATTTCTGCCGCGGCTGCTATTTCACGCTCACCGGCAAGACGCCATTCACCCGACTGATCTATCCCGTGCCGGTGCCGGGTGGGCTCGGCGTACACATCACCTTGGATCTCGCCGGGCAGGCGCGTTTCGGCCCCGATGTCGAATGGATCGACGATGTCGATTACAGCGTTGATCCGCGCCGCTGCGACTCGTTCTACGCCGCGGTGCGGCGCTATTGGCCCGGGCTGAAGGATGGCGCGTTGCAGCCGGGTTATGCGGGCATCCGCCCGAAGATCAGCGGCCCCAACGATCCGGCCGCCGATTTCACGATGCAGGGGCCGGAGGAACACGGCGTCCCCGGTCTCATCAATTGCTACGGGATCGAGTCGCCCGGGCTCACCGCGTCATTGCCGCTCGCCGACGCGGTGGTGGCGAAGCTGCGCGATTGAAGCCGGCCTCGGTTCTTCGCTTGGGTTACGAAAAAATGATCTGTTTGCCGTAGCCAGATTGGATCGCCCTGCCTATCGTTTCCGTCACCGAGCCGGCAGAGCTCGCGGGAGGAAACCATGGCGACCGGTCTAGAAGCCCAGGTCATGCGCAAGGTGGCCTGGCGTTTGGTGCCGCTTCTCAGTCTTTGCTACACGATCAATATCCTCGACCGCTTCAACGTCTCGGTCGCCGCGCTGACGATGAACAAGGCGCTGGGGCTGACCGCGACGACCTACGGGCTTGGCGCCGGTGCGTTTTTCTGGAGCTACACGCTCTTCCAGATCCCCGCGAACTCGATGCTGACCCGCGTCGGTGCGCGCCGCTGGATCACCGCCATCGTCGTCTTGTGGGGCCTTTGCTCGATGGGGACGGCGCTGTCGACCGGGGTCTACAGTTTTGTCGCCGCGCGCTTCCTCCTCGGGGTTGCCGAGGCGGGGTTCTTCCCCGGGGTCGCCTATTTCATGACCTGCTGGTTCCCGGCGCGCTACCGCGGGCGGGCGATGGGGTTTTTCTACGCCTGTGGCGCGTCAGCGGGCGTTGTCGTCGGTCCGCTTTCGGCCAACCTGATGCAGCTCGACGGCTGCTACGGAATTTCCGGCTGGCAGTGGGTCTTTCTTGTCGAGGGCCTGCCGACCTTGGCGCTCGCCTCGCTCTGCCCGTTCGTGCTGCGCAGCCACCCGCAGGACGCCAATTGGCTGAGCGCGCCTGAGCGGGAATGGCTGCAGGGGACCCTGCAATCCGAGCGCGACGCCGCGATCGGCGGGCATCTTCGGATGACCCGCGCGATCGTCAGTCCCCAACTCGTGCTGCTGACCGTCGTCTATCTGCTGATCGGCTTCGGCGTCTACGGCAAGGGGTTCTTTATGCCCTTGATCCTGAAGTCTCTCGGCTTCACCGATCTGACCGTCGGTTATTTGAACTCGATCCCCACCTTTGCCGGGGTCGTCGGGATGATCGTCTTCTCGCAGAGCTCCGACCGCACCGGCGAGCGCGTCTGGCATTTGACAACGCCGCTCCTGATCGGCGGCGCTGGGCTAATCCTCGCCGGTCTGTCGCTTGGCATGGGCGGCAGCGCCATTCTGACGATCGCCGCCTTTTCGATCGGCTATTTCGGCATTTCGGGGTCGCTGCCGGTGTTCTGGAACCTGCCGACGGCGTTTCTCGGCACGGCGGCTGCGGCTGGCGGCATCGCCTTCATCAACTCGGTCGGCAACATCGCCGGCTATGCCGCGCCGCAGACCGTCGGCTTGCTGCACGATTACAGCGGCTCCTACGAGACGCCGATGATAGTGATGGGTCTGATGGTCGTCGTCTCGGGAATCATCGTTCCCGTGGCAGCGAGACTGCGGCCAAGGCCGCATGCCCTGCTGCAGCGGGCATTGGGGTAACTAGCGCCGCTCGGCGACGAGGAGATAGAGGGCCAGTGGCCAGATCATCACATCGCGGAAATTGCTGCGGAACACGTCGATTTGGCGTCGCCAATGAAAATCCTGCGCGGTGAATGGCAGGCGCGGATGGGCAAAGATCGCGACGCCGATCGCGACATAGATCAAACCAACAATGGCGGGGGTTTCCATCGTCTTTAAGTTCCGTCAGCGAGGTGGTTGCGCGGCAAGGTATACGGGTCGCGATAAACATCCGGTTGCTAATAATCGGCTGCGGCGACTCGCCGCAGGGGCGCGAGGGAACCATCGTCAAAGGACTGGTAATCTCGGCCTCCGCCGCCGATATCATGCCGGGGCAGGAAGCGTGTTCAAGCGATGCTGATCGGCGTTCCGAAAGAGGTAAAGACACACGAATACCGGGTCGGGCTGGTGCCCGGCAGTGTGCGCGAGCTGGTGCATCACGGGCACAAGGTCGTCGTCGAGAGCGGCGCTGGCGCGGCGATCGGGTTTGACGACCACGCCTATGAGGCGGCGGGGGCCGGCATCCTGGCGCGCGCGGCCGACGTGTTCGCGGTCGCCGAGCTGGTCGTCAAGGTCAAGGAGCCGCAGCCCGAGGAGATCCGCGCGCTGCGCGAAGACCAGCTGCTGTTCACCTATCTGCACCTCGCCGCCGATCCGCCGCAGACCCAGGGGCTGATGCGCTCGGGCGCGATTGCGATCGCTTACGAGACGGTGACCGACAGCCGTGGCGGGTTGCCGCTCCTTGCGCCGATGAGCGAGGTCGCCGGCCGGATGGCGATTCAGGTCGGCGCCCATTGCCTTGAAAAGGAGCAGGGCGGTACCGGTATTCTGCTGGGCGGCGTGCCCGGCGTGCCGGCGGCCAAGGTCGTGGTGCTCGGCGGCGGCGTCGCCGGCACCAACGCGGCGCGCATGGCGATGGGCGTCGAGGCCCACGTCACGGTCATCGACAAGTCGCTGCCGCGGCTCTACGAGCTCGACATGCAGTTCGGCTCTCAGCTGCACACGCTGTTCTCGACGGTCGATAATATCGAGCGCGAGGTGGTGAGCGCCGATTTGGTGATCGGTTCGGTGCTGGTGCCGGGTGCGGCCGCGCCAAAGCTGGTGAGCCGCGAGCTGGTGCGCGCGATGCGGCCGGGCTCGGTGATTGTCGATATCTCGATCGACCAGGGCGGCTGTTTCGAGACGAGCCGCCCGACCACCCACGCCGCGCCGACCTATGTCGAGGAGGGCGTCGTACATTACTGCGTCACCAACATGCCTGGCGCGGTGGCGCGCACCTCGGCCGTGGCGCTCAACAATGCAACCCTGCCGTTTGTCGAGGCGATTGCCGGCAAGGGCTGGCGCCGCGCGCTGAGCGACGACCCGCATCTCAAGAACGGCCTCAACATCTGCCGCGGCCGGGTGACGCATCCCGCCGTGGCGCAGGATCTCGGCCTGGCCTTGACCCCGGCCGACGAGGTGATCGCGGAATGAGTGACACGATTCTGTCGGGTGGTGTGGCAAAAAGGAAAAATCCGCAAACTCTTGAGCCGGCGCGCGAGATTTCCTATCTCACCTGTGGATGGACTGATTGAGTGCCATGACGTCGCTGCCCCCCCAAGCCGCGCTGCTGCTCGCCCAGCAATTGCACGCTCCCGGAGCGGAGTTGGGGTTTGCTCAGGTTGACGCCGCGGCGCTGGCGGCGATCACCGATCTCTACCGCGAGGTGATGCCGGCGGGTGGCGCGATCCTCGACGTGGTGTCGAGCTGGGTGTCGCATCTGCCGCCCGAGGTGAATTACCACCGTGTCGTCGGCCTGGGGATCGACGCCTGCGTGCTGGCCGAGAACCCGTTTCTCGACGAATGGCGGGTGCAGGACCTCAATCGCGATCCGCGTCTCGCCTTTACCGATGGAGAATTTGACGGCGCCGCCATTTGCGGCGCCGTTCAGCATTTCACCCGGCCGGCCGAGGTAATCCGCGAGGTTGGGCGGGTGCTTAAGCCTGGCTCGCCGCTTGTCGTGACCTTCTCGAACCGCTGTCTCTGCACCCCGGCGACGGGTTGCTGGCGCCTCTTCGACGAGACCGTGCAATTGGGCCTTGTCGCGCGCCACTTCACCGAAGCGGGCAACTGGACCGACATACGCTGCCTCGACCGCACCCCGCCAGGCGGC
>DATHCK010000039.1:0-8473 GCA_035319545.1 Allostellaceae bacterium
CGACCTCGAGGGCAGCTTCTCCGCCGAGCACGGGATCGGGCCGTTAAAGGCCTACATGATGCCCGAATGGCGCGGCGGCGCCGAACTCGACCTGATGCGCCGGATCAAGGCGGCGCTCGACCCTGCAGGCTTGTTCAACCCTGGAAAGATGCTGCCCTAGAGAGGCCAGGCGCCGCCGGGGAAGGTGATGATCGGCACCATCGTGCCGACGGGCGCGGCGGGGGCGTGCGGCGGGCGGATCACCAGGCAGTCGGACGAGGCGAGCGGCCGCATCATCGACGAATCCTGCACCGGGAAGGGGGTCGCTTCGAGCGCGCCGTCCGGTCCGCGGGTCAGGGTCGAGCGCAGGTAGTCCTGCCGCCGGTCGTTCTGTCTGAGGTCGCGGCCGAGCCGCGCCATGATCTGCGGCTCGGCGTTGTCGGGGAGGCCGGCCAGCCGCTCCATCGCCGGCTTCAGGAACAACAGCGAGCAGACCAGGGTCGAGACCGGGTTGCCCGGCAGCCCGATCATCGGCACGCCGCGATAGCTCCCCGACATTAACGGCTTGCCGGGGCGCATCGCGATTTCCCAAAAATCGATCTGCAACCCGTCCTCGCTCAAGACGCCGCGCACCAGATCGTGCTCGCCGACAGAGACGCCGCCGGTTGACACCAAGAGATCGACGCCGCGCGCTCCGGCCGCGAAAGTCCGCAGCGCATCCGCGTCGTCGGGCGCGTTACCCAGGCTCACCGGCACCCCGCCGCAGGCGGTGACGAACGCCGCCAGCGCCAGCGCGTTCGAGCTAACGATCTGGTGCGGCCCGATCGGCTCGCCCGGCATCACCACCTCGTCGCCGGTCGACAGAATGCCGACCCGCGGCCGGCGGTGGACAAAGAGCCACGGCCGGTTCATCGCCGCCGCCAGCCCGATATGGCGCGGTGTCAGCCTTGTCCCCGCATGCAGCAGCACGTCGCCCTCGGCGAAGTCGAGCCCGGCGCGGCGCACATAGGTGCCGAGCTTGGCGCCTTCGACGACGCGCACGGTGTCGCCGTCGCGCTCGGTGTCTTCCTGGATCACGATGGTGTCGGCGCCCTCGGGAAGCGGTGCACCGGTGAAGATGCGCGCCGCCTCGCCCTTGTCGAGGATGCCGGAAAACCCGGCCCCGGCCGGAATCTCGGCGATGATCCGCAGATTGACCGGCACCTTCTCGACATCGGCGGCGCGCAGCGCATAGCCGTCCATCGCCGAGACCGCGAAAGGCGGCTGGGTGCGGCGCGCGGCGACATCCTCGGCGAGCACCCGTCCCATCGCGTCGGACACCGAGACCTGCTCGGCCGGCAGCGCTGAAAGCGGCGCAAGCAGCCGCTGGAGGGCTTCTTCGACCGAGATCATGGCTCACCGTCCTTGAGCGCGACGAAATCGCCCGATTTACCGCCCGATTTGCGCAGCAAACGCACATCGGTGACGGTCATCCCGCGATCGATTGCCTTGCACATGTCATAGATGGTCAGCGCCGCGACGCTGGCTGCGGTCAGCGCCTCCATCTCGACCCCGGTGCGGCCGCGGAGCCGGCATGTGGCGGTCACCTCGACCGACGACGTCGCCGGCGCGCATGTCAGCTCGACCTCAACCGAGGTCAAGGCGAGCGGGTGGCATAGAGGGATGAGGTCGGGCGTTTTCTTCGCCGCCATGATCCCGGCGAGCCGCGCGACCTGCAGCACGTCGCCCTTGGCGATGCCGCCGGCCTCGATACGCGCGAGGGTCGCCGGCTGCATGACGACCCGCGCGCCGGCGACAGCGATGCGGTCGGTCTCGTCCTTGGCCGAGACATCGACCATGCGCGCGCGGCCTTGCGTGTCGACGTGGCTGAGATCGGGCAGGCGCAGCAGCTTGCGCGTCGCCGCCGCGACGTCCCGTTCGCGCATCAATGACTCACCGACGAGGAAACAGCGCGCATTGACCGCGGCCAGGCGGTCGAGATCGTCCGGCGCGTTGAGCCCGCTTTCGCCGACGGCGATGCGGTCATGCGGCACCAGCGGCGCCAGGGTTTCGGCCGTCCGCAGGTCAACCTTCAGCGTCTTGAGGTCGCGGTTGTTGATGCCGATCAGCCTGGCGTCGAGCTTCAAGGCGCGGTCGAGCTCGGCGCGATCGTGCACCTCGACCAGCACGTCCATGCCAAACGCCTTTGCCTCGTCGGCCAGCTCGCGCGCCTCGGCATCGTCGAGGCAGGCCATGATCAGCAGAATGCAGTCCGCGCCGAGCGCGCGGCTCTCCAGCACCTGGTACTTGTCGACGATAAAGTCCTTGCGCAGCACCGGCAGCTTGACCGCCTCGCGTGCCGCGACGAGATAATCGTCGCTGCCCTGGAAATAGGGCTCGTCGGTCAGCACCGAGAGACAGGTCGCGCCGCCCGCCTCATAGGCGCGCGCCAGGGCGGGGGGGTCGAAATCGGCGCGGATCAGCCCCTTACTCGGGCTGGCCTTCTTGATCTCGGCGATGAGGCCGTAATTCTCGTCGCCGATCTTCTTCGCCAGCGCCTCGGCGAAGCCGCGCGGCGGCGGCGCGTTGTCGATGCGCTTCAGCAGCGTCGGCACCGGCATCGCGCGCTTTCTGGCCGCGACGTGCTCGCGCTTGCGGTCGCAGATTTCGGTCAGCACGTCAGCCACGGTTCGTCTCCGTGACGAGCCGGTCGAGCACCCCGGCCGCCTTGCCGCTGTCGATGCTGTCGGCGGCGATGGCGACGCCCTCGCGCAGATCGGCGGCGCGCCCGGCGACGATCAGCGCCGCCGCGGCGTTGAGCAGCACGATGTCGCGCAGCGGTCCTTTCTCGCCGGCCAGCACGCCGCGCATCAGCGCCGCGTTGTGCGCCGGCTCGCCGCCCTTGAGGTCGTCGAGGCTCGCGCGCGGCAGCCCGGCGTCTTCCGGCGCGATCTCGAAGGCGCGCACCGCGCCGTCCTTGAACTCGGCGGCCGTCGTCGTGCCGGCCGTGGTGATCTCATCGAGGCCGGAGCCGTGCACGACCCAGGCATGCTCGGCGCCGAGCCGCCCCAGCACCTCGGCCATCGGCACCACCCATTGCGGTGCGAAGACGCCGACCAAAAGGCGCTTGGCGCCGGCTGGGTTCGACAGCGGCCCCAGAAGATTGAAGATCGTCCGTGTGCCGAGCTCGACGCGGGTCGGTCCGACATGACGGGTCGCGCCGTGGTGGCGCGGCGCCATCAGAAAACAGATCCCGACCTCCCACAGACAGCGCTGCACGATCGCCATGTCGGCGTCGATATTGACGCCGAGCGCGGTCAGCACATCCGCCGCGCCGGATTTCGACGAAAACGCGCGGTTGCCGTGCTTGGCGACCGGCACGCCGGCACCGGCCACCACCAGCCCGGTCGCGGTCGAGATGTTGAACGAGCCGGAGGCGTCGCCGCCAGTGCCGACCGTGTCGATCGTGCCGGGCGGCGCGTCGATCTTGAGCGCCTTCGAGCGCATGATCCGCGCCGCGCCGGTGATCTCGTCGACGCTCTCGCCGCGCACCCGCATGCCCATCAACAGCCCGCCCATCTGCGATGGGGTGGCGTCGCCGGACATGATGATTTCGAAGGCCTCCTCGGCCTCGGCCTCGCTCAATCGCTCGCCGGCGGCGACGCGCGCGATCAGCGGGCGAAGGTCACTCATTCTCGTTTCCTGGACAATGTTCCCGGTTCGACATAGCGCTTATATATCAGTCTCGACGGGGGTTTTGCGAGCGGAGGGACATGTGGGCGCGCCGGGAAACATCGAAGGCGGCTGCGCCTGCGGCGCGGTGCGCTACCGGCTGACCCGCGCGCCGATGATCGTCCACGCCTGCCATTGCCGCGATTGCCAGAAGATCAGCGGCACGGCGTTCGCGGTCAACCTGTGGATCGAGCGCAAATTTGTCGAGGGCGGCGGCGACGCGCCGGTGGCGTTCCCGGTGCCGCCGGGCAGCAGCGGCAAGCCGCACGATGTGATGCGCTGCCCGACATGTGGCACGCCGCTCTGGCACAAGTACCACGCGGCGCCGGGCGACACGGTGCTGTTCTGCGCCGGCTCGCTCGACGACCCCGCCGCGGTCACCCCCGACGTTCACATCTTCACCCGCAGCAAGCTCCCTTGGCTGGAGCTACCCAAGGATGCGCGGGTGTTCGAGGGTTATTACAAGACCGCCGAGGTCTGGGCACCCGAGAGTCTCGAACGCTGGAAGGCGTTGTTCGCCGGAAGCGAGCCTGCTACAATTCGAACATGATCGTATTTGTCCGCGCAGCACAGTGGTGGTGGCCCGTCTGATCCAGGCGGCCCATTTTGTCATGTTCAATCTAGGCCGTCTGGGAGAACCGGGCGGCCTTTGTCACATCTAGGGCAAAGCGGCGTTGGTTCCCCAGGCGGCAAGCCCAAGGGAACCCGAGATGCAGTCCAAAACCTATACGACCGAAGGCGGTATCGAGGTCGCGCGCGAGATCGTCGAGCGGCCCTACAGCTCCGCCGATACCGCGCTCGCCGAGGCGCTCGACCGAAAACGCGGCGTGCTGTTCTCGTCGAGCTTTGAGTTTCCCGGCCGCTACACGCGTTGGGACATGGGGTTTATTGACCCGCCGCTGGTCTTCACCGCGCGCGGCCGCGACTTCTCGGTCGAGGCGCTCAATCAGCGTGGCGAGGTGTTGATCGACCCGGTCGCCACGGCGCTGTGCGCGCTCGACGCGGCCGATATCGCCACGGTTGGCGCGACCCGCGTCGCCGGCACGATCCGCGAGTCGGCGACGCGCTTCCCCGAGGAGCAGCGCAGCCGCCAACCGAGTGTCTTCTCGGTGCTGCGCGCGCTTATCGCGCTGTTCAAGAGCGCCGAGGACGAGCATCTCGGCTTCTACGGCGCGTTCGGCTACGACCTCGTCTTTCAGTTCGAGCCGATGAATTTGCGCCTGCCGCGCCCGGAAGATCAGCGCGACCTCGTGCTGTATTTGCCGGACGAGATCCTCATCGTCGACCATATGCGCCAGTACGCGGCGCATTACCGCTACGAGTTCGCCGCCGGCGGGCGCTCGACCGAGGGGCTGCCGCACGCCACGGCGGAGGCGGCTTATCGCGCCGACTTGCTGCCCGAGACGCTGCCGCCCGAAAGCGACCACGCGCCCGGCGAATATCCGGCGCTGGTCGAGAAGGCGAAGCTCGCCTTCAAACGCGGCGACCTCTTCGAGGTGGTGCCGGGCCAGCTGATGACCCGCCCGTGCCCCGACCAGCCGAGCACGGTCTTCGAGCGACTGAAAAAAGCAAACCCGGCGCCTTATGGCGCGATCATCAACCTCGGCAGCGGCGAGTTTCTCGTCTCCGCCTCGCCGGAAATGTATGTGCGTGTCGAAGGACGACGGATCGAGACCTGCCCGATCAGCGGCACGATTCGCCGCGGCGCCGACCCGATCGAAGATGCCGAACGCATCCTCGAACTGCTCAACTCCAAGAAGGACGAGAGCGAGCTGACGATGTGCACCGATGTCGACCGCAACGACAAGTCGCGGGTCTGCGTCGCCGGCTCGGTCAAGGTCATCGGCCGCCGGCAGATCGAGATGTATTCACGGCTCATCCACACGGTCGATCATGTCGAGGGCATGCTGCGCCCCGAATTCGACGCGCTCGACGGGTTCTTGAGCCACGCCTGGGCGGTCACCGTCACCGGCGCGCCCAAGCTGTGGGCGATCCGCTTTATCGAGGAGCAGGAGCGCTCGGCGCGGCGCTGGTACGGCGGCGCGATCGGCCGCCTGACCTTTGACGGCAACATGAACACCGGTCTCACCTTGCGCACGATCCGCATGCAGGACGGGATCGGCGAGGTGCGCGCCGGCGCGACCCTCTTGTTCGACAGCGACCCTGTCGCCGAAGACGAGGAATGCCGGCTGAAGGCGTCGGCGCTGTTCGCGGCGATCGCCGGCAACCGGGCACCGGCGCAGGCCGCCGTGACGGCGCCGCCGCAATCGGGCGCCGGGCGCAAGGTGTTGCTGGTCGACCACGAGGACTCGTTTGTCCACACGCTGGCCGGCTATGTCCGCCAGACCGGCGCCGAATGCGTGACCTTGCGTCACGATTTCGCGCGTGCCGAGCTGGCGAACGGCGCCGCGCCCGATCTCGTGCTGCTGTCGCCGGGGCCCGGCCGGCCCGACGATTTCGCCATGCGCGAGACGCTCGACCTGATCCTCGAGCGGCGTATTCCGGTCTTTGGCGTGTGCCTGGGGCTGCAAGGCATCGTCGAGTATTTCGGCGGCGCGCTCGACGTGCTTGACACCCCGATGCACGGCAAGCCGTCGGTCATCCGCGTTTCGGGCAATCGGCTCTTCGGCGGCTTGCCGGCCGAGTTCGCGGTCGGCCGCTATCACTCGCTCTACGCGCGCAGGAGTACGTTGCCGGCCGAGCTGTCGGTCGCCGCCGAGACCGCGGACGGCGTGATCATGGCGATCGAGCACCGGACGCTGCCGATCGCCGCTGTCCAGTTCCATCCGGAATCGATCATGACGCCGCCGGGCGGCATCGGCCTGCCGATCATAGCAACGATGCTGTCGACGCTCTGCGGTTGATCAAGTGCGCATTCGCCTCCGCGTCAGCCGAAGGCGGGGCGGACGCCCCGCTGCACTCAGAACAATTTATCGACCGCGTCGTGGTTGATCGTCACCGGGAAGCGCTTCTTGAGCGAATCGGTGAACTCACCGGCCATGTCGTAGCGCATCGAGTTGCCGATTTCGACTGTCAGCGCCTTGACCTGGTTGTCGGGCGTTGATTGCGGAATGTCGATCGTCTTTAGCTGCGCGACATAGGCGCCGCTGTCGTCGCCGCCGGTCACCGTGTCGCCGATTTTCGCGGTGAACAGCTTGGCGATGAGCGACTTCGGCACCGGCGTCGCGCCTTGCGTCTGCCGGTTGAGCGGCGGCGAGGTGGCGACGCTGAGCCCCTTGGCGGCGGCCGCTTGCGCCAGCGGCGTCCCGCCGGCGACGGCGGCGGCAAGGTCGCTCGCGATTTTCTTGACCGCGTCTTGTTTCTGCTCGCCCTGCCAGGCGGCGATCGCTTGCGTCTTCACATCGGCGAGCGGCTTCACCTCGGGCGGGACGATCTTGTCGATATGAACCGCAAAGATCGCCGCGTCCTCGACCGGCGTGATCCGGCTGGTCTGATTGGTCTCGGTCGCGAAGACGGTCTTCAGCACTTCTTTCGCGTCGATCGGCAATTGGACCAGCTTGCCGCTCGGGTCGCGCCCGCTCGCGTCGACCTCGCCGACCGTGATTAGCTTCAGGCCGTATTTCTTCGCGACGTCATCGAGCGCGGCGCCGCCGGCCAGCGCATCGTCGGAATCGTTGGCGATTTTGTCGATGCGATCGACGGCTTCCTCCGCGATCAACTGCTTTTGCAGCTGATCCTTGGCCTGATCGAGGCTGAGGATTTGCGGCGGCTGGATCTTGGCGACGCGCAGGATGTGCCAGCCGAGCTCGGTCTTGATCGGCTCGCTCGGCTTGTCGACCGGCAGCGTGAACGCTTGATCGGCAAGCTCCTTTGGCAGGTCGTCGGGCTTGACCAACCCCAGATCGATCGTCGACGGGTCTTGGCCGGCGATTTCAGTGGCCGCCTTCGCGAAGTCCACACCGCTGGCCAGCGCCGCTTCGATCGCCTTGGCCTTGTCCTCGGTGGGCGCGAGGATTTGCTGCACATCGCGCTCCTCAGGGAGCTGGAATTCATCCTTGCGGTCGTCGTAGGCCGCCTTGAGCTTATCGTCGGAGATGGTGATCCCGGCCGTCATGTCGCTGATCGCGAGGCTCGCCAGGGTGAAGCTGCGATATTCCTCGGCGCGGAACATGTCCGGATTGTCCTGGTAGAACTTGGTCACCTGATCGTCGGTCGGCGCTGGGATATTGCCGGCGGCGCTCAGCGGCACGGCGACGACGTCGGCGACCCGCGTCTCGGCGCGAAAACGGTAGATCGCATCGATTACCGGGCGCGGCACGACGACCCCGGCGGTCATCGACTGCAACAGGTCGCCGCGCGCGATGTCCTGGCGCAGGCGCGCGATCAGCTCATCCTCGGTCATGCGGTTGGCGGCGAGCACCTGGTTCAACTGGTCGTGGCTGTAACTCCCGTTGGGGCCAGCAAAGGCCGGGTTCGTCATGATCGCGTTGCGGATAACGTCGTCGGACAGATCGAGACGGAGATGCGAGACCTCCTGGCCGAGCAGGTCACGATCGACAAGCTGGCCGACCACCGCGTCGACGATGCCGCGCTTCTTGATGGCCTCCGCGTCGAGCGTGCCGCCCATTTGCGCGCGCATCCGCTCGAGCAGCGGCTGGAGCGAGGCCTGGACCTCGTCGGCACGGATTTCTCGGTCGCCGACCGTCGCGACGACGGCGTCCGACGATTTATCTTGGGAGAGTGGGCCGCGAGTGTAGATGCCCCAGTAGCCGAACGAGATGATCAACAATCCGAACAGCACCTTGACGATGATGCCGCCCGC
>DATHCK010000040.1:0-8881 GCA_035319545.1 Allostellaceae bacterium
CAAACCAACAAGGTCAAGGAAGCGGTGGCGCATTTCGATGTCATCGAAACGGTCGATCGGCCGCGCCTCGCCGAGGCGCTGGCGCGTGAGATGGCGCGCACCGGCAGGCGGCCGTGTTGCCTTATCGAGATCAATATCGGCGAGGAGCCGCAGAAGGCTGGCGTCCTTCCCGCCGCGGCCGACGAATTCATCGCCGATTGCCGCGGCCGACTCGGCTTGCCGATAAACGGGCTGATGTGCATACCCCCGCATGACGAAGAGCCGTCGCCCTATTTCGCTCTGCTGCGCGAGATCGCCCGGCGGAACGGCCTGCCGGTGCTCAGCATGGGAATGAGCGCCGATTTCGAGATCGCGATTCGCTTTGGCGCGACGCATGTCAGGGTCGGCACGGCGATCTTCGGCGCTCGCCAATTGTACGCGGCGGCGGCAAAGTAGCGGTGCCTGTGGATTGTTTGGCGCATGATCCGGGGATAACCGCAGCTTCTTGGGGATAGCTCTGTGGAACCGGAACTCGAGGATTGCCGAGCCGCAGCGCATTGTTAGTCTGGCCCTGCTGATGCGGAAGACGGAGCCTTCCGCTGGTCAAGCGGGCGATCCAAATGGGGGAGGGTCGCCCGCTCTTTTCGTCAGGCGCTAGAGGAAATGACCCGAGCGGGTCGCTTTGGTGTTGAGGTAGCGCTCGTTGTGGCCATTGGCCGGGAAGACGTGCGGCACGCGCTCGACGACGTTGATGCCATAGCGCTGGAGCGCGGCGACCTTGTCAGGGTTGTTGGTGAGCAGCCGCACTGTGGTGAAGCCGAGCTGACGCAGCATCTCCGCCGCCGGGAGGTAGACCCGCTCGTCAGCGTCAAACCCGAGCTGTTCGTTGGCGTCAATCGTGTCGAACCCGGCATCCTGAAGCTGGTAGGCGCGCAGCTTGTTGACGAGGCCGATGCCGCGGCCTTCCTGGGCGAGATAGAGCAGCACGCCGCCGCCCGCAGCCGCGATCGTGGCGATTGCTCCCTTCAGTTGCTCGCCGCAATCGCAGCGCAGGCTCGCCAGCACGTCGCCGGTAAAGCATTCCGAGTGCAGCCGCACCAGCACGCCGCTTTTCGGGTCGGGCGTGCCGATCAGGATCG
Organism: Allostellaceae bacterium; assembly: GCA_035319545.1. Taxonomy (GTDB): domain Bacteria; phylum Pseudomonadota; class Alphaproteobacteria; order ATCC43930; family CGMCC-115725; genus DATARH01. The sequence goes on from DATHCK010000040.1 coordinate 1,119, forward strand.
CCAGGTGCTCGGTGCCGCCATCGCCGGGACGGAAGGCGACGAGTCGGGCGTTCTCAGCGCCGGCGAGCGGCACGCGCGCCTCGGCGACGCGCTCCAGTCCGGCGGTCGCGGCGCGCCGGTCGAGAACCGCGTCCATCGCGACCACGGCGAAATCTGCGCGGCGGCGGGCGAGGGCAGCCTCGGCCGGAACGAGCCAGAGAACCAGCGCCGCGGGCAGCAAATCGGCAAGCTTGGCGAGCGCGACCGCGGCGAGCGCGCCGGGCTCGGCGCTTGCCGGTTGCGGCCCGAGCCCCGGCGGTTGCGTGCCGAGCGAGGTCGCGGGATTGGCAAGATTGCGGATCACCGCGGCGGAAAGATGCGGCGCCACCGTGATCCGCACCGTCCCCGCGAGCGCGTCGCGCGGCGCGAGACCAAGCGCGACCGCGCGGCGGCGGGTGACGACAACCGAAAGCCGCCGGCTCGAGATGTTGCGTAACTGAGTAAGGTTCTCGTCGGTGACGAGTTCCGCAGCGATCGCCAGGACCGCGCCGTTGTCGCCGTCGAGCAGCACCGGCTCGCCGCGCCGGAAGGCGATGATCGCCTCGTCGAGCGCACGACGCCCAGCGGGCGGTGTTGACTCGGACGAAACGCTCGACTTTTCAACCACTCGGCATCCTCCGGCGCGATAGCGACCGCGCCGCGGTAAATGACCAGCCTCGGCTCGGCCGCGCAAGCAAAACCAGCCCGCGGTATGGCTGCTGCGCGTTCCGCGCCGCGGGGCGTCGTCGACACGTGGGGGTTCCCCGACCGCCAGACAAGGCGCGGCTCGCGCCCGAGATGGAGAGCCGCCTGACAACGACCCCACGCATCGGGTAAATTGGGGCCACACAGATCGACCAAGTATCGAACGGGGATGGCGCCGACGCGAACGGCGAATAACGCCGCAAGCGCTGGAACGTATCGGCAAAACTGATTTCAGGGGCTTCATGCAGGCGGTTCGTAAAATCCTCATCGTCGATGACGACAGCGCACTGCGCCAATCGCTTGCCGAACAGCTGGAGCGCGACGGCGAATTCAGTGTGGTCGAATGCGACACTGCGGCTGCCGCGCTCGCGGCGGTGCGGGGCGAGCGCTTTGACGCCATGCTGCTCGATGTTGGTCTGCCCGATATGGATGGCCGCGAGCTGTGCCGCCAGTTTCGCCGCGACGCGATCAACTTGCCAATCGTCATGCTGACCGCGGCTGACAGCGATGGCGACACGGTGCAAGGCCTCGATGCCGGGGCCAACGACTACGTCACGAAGCCGTTTCGTCTCAACGTGCTGCTGGCTCGGCTGCGCGCGCATCTGCGGCAGAGCGAACATCGCGACGATGCGATTTTTGCGATCGGCCCCTATACCTTCCAGCCCGGCGCCAAGCTGATGACCGACGCGACGCGGCGCAAAAAGGTGCGGCTCACCGAAAAGGAAACCGCGATCCTGCGCTATCTCTATCACGCCGGCGACCGCGCGATCGGCCGCTCCACGCTGCTCGGCGAGGTGTGGGGCTATAATGCCGGGGTGACGACGCACACCCTCGAAACCCACGTCTATCGCCTGCGCCAAAAGATCGAGCGCGATCCGGCGAATGCCGAAATCCTGGTGACCGAGCCGGGCGGCTATCGGCTCAACCCGTAACGGCGGCGGCCCGCCGCTAATCAATTGCTCGATGGTGTGCCGCGATAATCGCGGGCGATATAGAGCGTGTAGGTCTGTCCGCCCCCCGGCCCAGACTTGATATCGATCGTCTTGAGCTTGGTCAGCTCGGCGAAATCCGCTCGCATCTGATCGGGAAGGTCGTGCACGGTCACCGCAAGGAAGTCCTCGCCGCGATGCCGGCGCAGATTGTTTTCAAGATCCCATTGGCTGCTGACGCCCGGAACGGGATCCCAGATCACCGCGTCGAAAGGGTGCGGTTGCACGTAATAAATCAGCGCGGCGACGATCTCGCGGTCGTCGGTCATCAGCCGCAAGCCGGGATGCGCGGCAAGCTCCGCGGCGACGGCGTGACCGAGCGTATTCCAGCCGCGCAATCGGTGCAGTGGGTCGAGTTTGGCCGGCACGCGCAGGCCCTCGCCGGCGATCAACTCGCTGCCGCCGAACACTGCGATTGCTGCGCCGAGATGCAGCGCGATCGAGAAGATCACGGTGCCCCGCCAGCCGCGCCGCAGCGCCGCGTCGACGACGAGAACCACGGCCGAAACATAAGCCGGCGCCGCCCAGTTCGGCTGGGCGCGCGACAGCAGGCTGATCGCCGCGATGATCGCCAATGCCGGCCAGGCAAACGCCGTCAGCAATCGCGCCGGCGGCCCGCCGAACCGGGTCGGCGAGGCGAACAGCACAAGCAAGGCAAGGAAATAGATCGGCCCGAAAACGGCGAACTGCGACAGCGCGAACCAGCCGAGTTCCTTGGGGTGGAACAGCGTGCCGCCCAACTCCGCGTTGTCGCGCGTGTGGAGATAGGTCGCGAAATGATGGCTCCAGTTCCACCAGATATTCGGCGCGAAAATCAGCGCCGCGACGCCGAGCGCGACACACAGCCCGCGCAGATGCCGCCGCTCGCCCGGCCGCAGCAGCACGAAGCCGAACCCCGAGATCAGCCAATAAGCCATTGCATATTTGGCGAGAAGCCCGAGCCCGATCGCGCATCCTGTCGCGATCCACCAGCCCGAGGCGTCACGTTCGCGCGCCCGCACAAAGCCATAGAGCGCCGCTGCCCAGCACGGCAGCAGTACCGCGTCGGTCGAGATGAGGAACGCCGACAGCGACACGCCCGGTAGCGTCGCGTAGGCCAACGCCGACCAGTAACCGATGCGCCGGTCGTAGAGCCGCGAGCCGATCCCGAAGACGAACCCCGACGCGACGGCGTGCAGCAGCGGCGCCGACAGGCGCACGGCGAATTCGCCGTTGCCGAACAGCGCGGTCGTCAGCGCGATCAGCCAAGCGACAAGCGGCGGCTTCGAATAGTAGCCGAGCGCCAGATGCCGCGACCAAAACCAGTACTGCGCTTCGTCGGGATAGAGGCCGGCGGTCTGGAAGGCGAGCCACAGCAGCCTCGCCCCGGTGATCGCCAGGATCGCCCAGACCGCCATCGCGCCATAGGAGGGCGCTTGCGATACCGGCTCCGCGCCCGCCATCGTCTCCGCGCTAGTTTGGTTCATCGCCGCTTTACGACCGGAGACATTGCGCGGCCCGCAGCATAAGCGAAACACCGCGCTCCCGCGACACCGCCGCAGACCGCGCGGTCACGCGGGTTTGAACGGCCGCAAGTCCGGCCGCAAGATTTTCGCCTTCGTGTTGTCCAATCAATTGGCTAGCTTGTCGCGGTCGAACGTTCGAACGGGAGGGATCAGATGCGTAAGACGACATTAGTCGCGATCGGTTTGGCGACCGTGATCGGCTGGGGCTATGCCCAGGCGGCGAGCGAGACATTCAAGGGGACGCTGAGCGGCGGCGCGGAGGTTCCGCCCACCACCAGCACGGGCAGCGGTTCGGCGCAAGTGACGCTCGACACCGCGACCAAGCAGATCACCTACAACGTGACCTATAGCGGCCTCAGCGGTCCGGCTGCCGCGGCGCATATTCATTGCGGCGCCGCCGCCGGCGCGAATGCCGGGGTTGCCGTGCCGTTCAAGGACGCGGCAAGCCCGATTACCGGCACCGCGACGTTGACCGACGCCCAGGTGGCCGATCTCGAAGCCGGCAAGTGCTACGTCAACATCCATACGGCGGAAAACAAGGGTGGCGAGCTGCGCGCCCAGTTGACGAAGTAGCCATAAGGCTCAGCGCGGGGCGCGAAGCTGCGCGCCGGTCGGTGGCGGAGGGCAGGTTCCCCTGTCCTCCGCTGGCCGGCTGATGCGCAGCAGGAGCTGTGTCGTCAGCCCGCAGGCCGGCGAATAGCAGCCGCCGAGGACCTGCAGCGACGTGTCGCGAAAAATCGCGCGGATGACCGCGCCTTCGCGCTTCCATACATATTCGGCCGCACCCTCATTGGCCGTGGTCGGTCCTGGCAAGGTGCCGCATTGGGTGTCGGGTGCGCCGTATTCGGCGTCGAGCGCGAGGAAGACGCCGCGGATCACTGCGGGATTGACCAAATGGCGGGGCCGCTCGAGCTGAACGCGCTTCAGTCCGTGCGTCGTCTTGTCGAACTGGTAGTAGGTGATCAGCGTAATCCCGCCGACCGCGACATCACGAACGACCAGCGGCGCATAGCTGTCGCCAAAATCGATCGGCTGCAGTAGCGCGAGGCCTCGCGCCCCGAAATGGCGCTGGATGTCCTGCGGCGGCTCACCCCAGCCCGTCCCGGCCCAAGCGTCGTCGAGCCCCGCCGCGCGGCTCGAGCCGCAAAATGCCGCGGACAAGACAAGCAGCGCGAGACGCAGCGCGCGCATGCTCAGAACTGCACCGGCAGGTTGCGTACCAAGGCGCCGAACGAGGCTTGCGGGTGCGAGGGCAGGTCGTTTTCCTGGCGTTCGCGCTGCTCGACGCACTCCCTGACATCACCAAACACGCCGCGCCACGTCGTGGCATGGGGTAGGGCGCCGAGCAGGCAGGCGTCGTAGTCCGTGTAGGTTCGTCCGGGCGCGCATCCGAAAGAGGGGCGGTCGGCACGCGCCGCGGTCAGAATGATCCGATTCGGCGCGGCCATCGCGCCCCGCGCGAACCCGCCGCTATAGCAGCTGGAGATCACCACAACCGTCGGCGCGCCGCCGCAACCGCGGGCGAGCGCTCCTGCCAGCGCTGCGGGCTGCAGCATCTCGTCGCGGCGCGAGAGGTAGACGCCACCCTCATGCCCGCCATGCGAGGTGACGAACACAAAACAGCCTTCGCCCGGCCCGGCTTGCAGATCGGCGATGCGGTTGAGAATGTGCTGGAGCGTCGCCGGCTCTAATGTCGGATCGCGCGTGCCGGCGCTGGCGGCGAGACGGTGGATGTCGGCCTTGGCGACGCCATGCTCGACCAGCCACAGATCGACCGCCTTGACCGCATTGTCGAAAACCGGCTGCGCGGTGTCGCCTGCCACCAGCACCGCATGCCACCGTTCAACCATCGGTGCCCCAGGCGGCCCGGCGCCCAGCGCGCCGATCGCGACAAGGATCGCGACGCAAAATCGGGCAACGAGGCGTTGGCACATAGAAGGGCTTTGCGACGATTTGTTGTTGAAGCGGCGGTTGTTAGATGGATGGCGCATGGCTTACAAGGCGCGTGCAATGTGGCACTGTTCCGGCAATCGCGTCCAATAGCGCCCTCGGGCTTGAAACGCGAAGGTGATGACATGGCCTCAGCTCTCGCCGAGAAACCTTGTACCCCGTGCCGTGGCGGTATCCCGCCGCTAAGCCAGCACGAGGCAGGGCAATTCCATAAGCAGGCGCCCGATTGGGCGCTCGTCGACCGGGGAACGCGAATCGAGCGGACCTATCGTTTTAAAAATTTCCGTGAGGCCTTCGCCTTTGTCGAACGTGCCGCGGCGCTAGCCGAGGCCGAAGGCCATCACCCGGAGATCGGTTTCGGCTGGGGCTTCGCGACGGTCTCGCTGCGCACCAAGAAGATCGAAGGTCTGCACGAAAACGATTTCATCATGGCTGCGAAGCTCGACCGCATCGCCGCGGAAAACTCGCCGCCGCAATAGCAGGGGGACCCATGTTCGATTTTAACCGCGTCAAGCGCCTGACCCGGCCGAAGGGCCTGCCGTTCCAGATCGGCAAGATCGGCCACATCGTCATCAACGTGCGGGACGTGGCGAAATCCGCCGAGTTCTATACGCAAGTCCTCGGCTTTCAAATTTCTGACGTCTATCCCGACGAGATGGTGCCGGGCGGCATGGTCTTCATGCGCTGCAACACCGACCATCACGGCATCGCGCTGGTCGGCTCGATGGAGGATGCCGCACCCAATATCGAGCTCAATCACATCGCCTTCGAGGTGCCCAGCCTCGATGACGTGATCCGCGCGCGCGACCACCTCCAACGCCACCAGGTGCCGATCGATTTTGCTGGCAGGCGCCGGGCGGGCTGTCAGATCGCGGTCGAGTTCCGCGACCCGGATAATCATCGCCTCGAAATCTATTGGGGCATCGACCAGATCGGCAGCGAGGGCAACGCGCGCTCGCCGGCGGAATGGGACGGCAAGCCGTCGATCGAGGCGGCGCTCGCCGCGCCGGTGCCGGGTCAGGATTTGTCGCTGCGCGATCCGTCGCTGCTCAAGTCGTAGGACCCGCCCTTTCCTTCAGCACATCGCGGATTTCAGTCAATAGCTGCTCCGTCTTGGTCGGGCCAGCTGCGGCGGGGCCGAGATCGAGCTTCAGCCGATTGATCTGCTTGACGAGGATGAACACGGCGAAAGCGACGATCACGAATTTGATGATCGCGTTGATAAAGAGCCCGTAATTGATCGTGACCGCGCCCCCGGCCTTGGCGGCTGCGACGGTGGGGAACGATCCGCCCTTGATGGTGATAAAGAAGTCGCTGAAGTCGATCCCACCAAGGAGGAGCCCGATTGGCGGCATGAGCATGTCGTTGACCAGCGAGTTGACGATCGTCGTGAACGCCGCGCCGAGGATAAGACCGACGGCGAGGTCGACGACGTTGCCGCGGACCGCGAAGTCCCGAAATTCGCGCCACATGGGCTTTTCCTCGGTGGGTTGCCCGAAAGCGCCGGTAATGGCGCCCGGCGACTATAGCATCATCGGCGCGGCGGTTTGATCCGTTGCGGCGGGTCCGGTAGCTCGGGCATGTTCGCGCGTGATGAAACACAATGATCGCTACACGGTCATCGTTCGCGGGCTTGTCGTGATGTGCAGCATCGGCATCCGTCCCGAGGAACAGGACACGAAACAGCGCGTGCGCGTCTCGGTCGAGCTGACCGCGCCGGAGGGTGCGCCCTATCCCGGCGAGAACCGGCGCCGGGTGATCAATTACGAAAAAATCGTCGCGGCGATCCGCGCCATCGCCGATAGCGGCCACATCGATCTCTGCGAGGGCTTTGCCGAGCGGGTCGCCGGGGTATGCTTCACCGATCCGCGCGTCGCGCATGTCCGGATCATGGTCGAAAAGCTCGATGTGTTCGCCGATGCCGACGGGGTCGGTGCGATCCTCGATCGGCGGCGGCCGGAGTGAGCCGCCGATGCGCGGCCCCAAAATCTTTGGCATCGTCAACATCACCGAGGATTCGTTCTCGGATGGCGGCCGCAACCTCGACCCCGCCGCGGCTATCGTCACGGCGCGCCAACTCGCGGCGGATGGCGCCGATGTCGTCGATCTGGGCGCGGCCGCCAGCAATATCGCTGCGAAACTTGTCGCGCCGGCCGAGGAAATCCGCCGTCTCGCCCCCGTCATTGCCGCGCTCAAGGATGCGCATATTGCTGTCTCGGTCGACAGTTTTGCGCGGGAAACGCAGCGTTACGCACTTTCCGCCGGTGTCGATTTTCTCAATGACATCGAGGGGTTCGCCGAACCGGCGCTCTATCCCCAGTTGGCCGCCGCGAATTGCCGTCTGGTCGTGATGCACGCGGTGCAAGGCCGCGGCCGGGCGCGAACCATCACCGTGCCGGCAGCCGAGATCTGGCCGCGGATCGAGGATTTTTTCAGCCGCCGCATCGCCGCGCTGGAAGCGGCCGGCATCTCTCGCGAACGTCTCATCATCGACCCCGGCATGGGGTTCTTTCTCGGCAGCGATGCGGACGCGTCGCTCAGGGTGCTCGCCGGTCTCGAGCGGCTGAAACGCGGTTTTGGGCTTCCGGTATTGGTC
>DATHCK010000041.1:0-16398 GCA_035319545.1 Allostellaceae bacterium
CGCGTCCATGGCGCGCCCAACTTGTTTGTCGCGAGCAGCGCGGTCTTCCCAACTTCCAGCCAGGCCAATCCGACCCTGACGATCGCGGCGCTATCGGCGCGGCTCGCGGCGCATCTCGCCCGCCTGGTCCGCGATCTGCCGGAGCCGCCGGCGCGCCCCAAAACCGGCGAGCGGGCGACCGGCGAAGCCGCCATTAGACGTTCTTTTACAAGTCCGTCGCAATCTTCGCCGTTGACGATGGTCGAGTGAATCCGGCCTGATGCGACAAGTGCCGCGGGGGCCATGAGCGTGTCTGAAAATATTGTCCTTATTGGCGCCGGGCCGTACGGGCTGTCGATCGCGGCGCATTTGCGTGCACACGGCATCGGGTATCGCATCTTCGGCAAGCCAATGGCGAACTGGCAGCACAAGATGCCGCGCGGCATGCTGCTCAAATCCGACGGCTTTGCCTCGAGCCTCGCCGATCCCGATGACCAGCTGACCCTCGAAAACTTCTGCGCGGAGCATGGCCTGCCCTACGCACCCGAAGGGCTGCCCGTGCCGCGCGACGACTTCATCGCCTATGGCATGGCGTTTCAGCAACGCTTCGTCCCCGACGTGGAGGAGCGCGAGGTCGTCGTCGTTCGCCGCTCCGGCGCGGGTTTTATGGTCCAGCTCGACGACGGCGAAATTCTCACCGCCGGCAACATCGTCATCGGCATCGGCATCAGCGACTTCCCCTATGTGCCGCCGAGCCTGGCGGAGCTGCCGGGTGAGTTCATGACGCACCCCGCGCAACACGAGGATCTCGGCGCTTTTCGCGGGCGCTCGGTGGCGGTGGTTGGCAGCGGGTCGTCGGGGATCGACCTCGCCGCGCTGCTGCAGGATGCCGGCGCCGAGGTGCAGTTGATCGCGCGGCGGTCGGAGCTGCGCTTCCACGGCCGACCCGAGGAGCATCGTCCGCTCGCCGCGCGGCTGCGTTGGCCGAATACCGGGATCGGTCCGGGCTGGCCGAGCGTGCTTTACACCAAGACGCCGCTCTTCTTTCACAGCCTCCCGGCCGATACGCGGCTGCGCATCGTCAGCACGTCGCACGGCCCTGCCGGCGGCTGGTACATGCGCGAGCGCATCGTCGGCCGTGTGCCCTGCATTGCAGGATTTGCGCCGCACGCCGCGGAGGTGACCGGCAACCAGGTCCACCTACACCTCGCCGACGCTTACGGCACGCAGCGCGAGGTGGCGGTCGATCATGTCATCGCCGCGACCGGGTACCGCGTCGATTTTCGCAAGGTCGGCTTTCTTGACGAGACCCTGCGCGCGGCGATCGCCACGAACGCGGGCCTGCCCATCCTCAATCGCAACTTCATGACGTCGGTCCCCGGAGTTTACATCGTCGGCCCCGCCGCGGCTTACAGCTTTGGGCCGATGTTCCGCTTTGTGCTCGGGGCGCGCTACACCGCGCGGCGGCTGACGCGGCATCTCGCCCGCGCCGCCGTGCGCCGCCCGCTCGTGCACGACGCGGCATTGGCGACGCGATGATGACGGCCGGCGGCGCTGCCGCCGCCGCGCGGCGGTCGCCGACGACGGCGCTGATGATCGCGTTCGCGTTCACGCTGCCGTACCACGTCATGCGCACCGCCGCGGCGGCAGGCCTGCGGGTCCATGTGCTGGGCAGCGGCGCCGCGCGAGGCCTCAGGATGTCGCGCTGTTGCCGCGGTTTTCACGAGACGCGCTTTCGCGACGACCCGGAGGCCCTGCTCGACGAGATCGGCGAGCTTGTCCGTCGCCACGCGATCGAGGTGATTTTTCCGTCCGACGACGTTTCCACCCGGCTTCTCGCCGCGCTCGCCGGCCGATTGCCGGTGCGCACGTCGCCGCTGCCCGATTTGGCGACGTTCGATCTCTTGAACGACAAGTGGCGCTTCACGCGCTTCTGCCGCGACAATGGCATCCGCGCGCCGCAGGGCTGGCTGTTCGACAATATCGGCGAGCTGCGTAGCGCTCTCGACGGCGGCGAGGTCGCGCTGCCGATCACCGTGAAGCCGGTCAATCGCTCGGGCGGGATCGGCGTGATCCATGTCCGCGATCCCGACGAACTGGGAGCACTCGACGAGGTCGATTACCGGCCGATCCTGGTGCAGCGCCACATCGTTGGCGAGACGATCGGGATTTCCGTGCTGTGCGACCGCGGCAAGATTGTCGCCCATGCCGTGCAGCGCCGCGACGCGTTGCGCTTCGAACTCTTCGCCAATGCCGATCTGGTCGACAATGTCGCCCGGCTGGCCGCTCTGACCGGTTATCACGGGCCGGCGAATTTCGACGCGGTCGTCGCCGACGGACTGAGCTACATCGTCGAATGCAATCCGCGCCTCTGGTACACGATCTATCTGTCGATGATCGCCGGGATCAATTTTGTCGAGCTGGCGATGACCCCCGCCGCTTTCCCGCAACCCGTGAGCGTTGACGCCGCGGAATTTCGCCTGTCGCTGCGCCGGATCCTGTGCCGCCCGTGGCGGGCGAGCCGGCGCGATTGGCAATATCTCTGCTATTGCCTCAGCGACCCGATCCCCTTCGCCCTGCAGCGCACGCGCTCCTATGACGACAGCGACGTCGCGGTGCCGGTCGAGGTGATGGCGGCCAGCGATCCCACCCCGCCGACCGTCGCGGCTCGGCTCGCGGTGAGCTGACGTCGATGAGCGACCAGGCTGCTCACGCCAATAGCACCGCCCAGCTGTTCCGCAGCGTACGGGCGGCGCGTGCCTGGGTGCAATCCGGCATCGACCAGATCGAGAATTCGCCGGCGACCGGCTGCGTCGCGATGAAGCCGGGAGAAGGCGGACCGCCGGTGTTCATGATTCCCGGCGCCGCCGGCAGCATTCTGCAAGTCGCCCCAATCGTCATGGCGATGACCGTTCCGGTGCCGATCTACGCCGTCAAGCCGCGCGGTCTCGAGCAGGGCGAAACGCCATGCGCCAGCCTTGCCGAGATGGCTGAGCATGCGGTCGGGGTGATGACGAAAGCGCACCCGGAAGGACCCTATCTACTTGTCGGCTACTCGGCGGGTGGGCTGGTGGCGCTCGAAGCGGCGCGGCAGCTGGTGGCGGCCGGCCGCGATGTGCCGCTCGTCGTGCTGCTCGACACCTATCCGAGCCGCGAAACCTGGCCGTTTTGGTGCCATGTCGAGATCCTCGTGCGACAAGCCTTCCGGGCGCTGTGGGCCATCCGGCGGCTGGCGCTGCGGCACGTCATGGACGATGTCGCGCGCCGACTGCGCAGTCTCTTGCTTTATCTGACCGCGAGCGGCCTGAAGCTGGTGACACCGCCGGCGCTTGTCGCCGAGGGATCGGACGCCGCGTCCCGTCGGGTCCACCTGGCGACCTACAATGCGGGCGAGGCGTACCGGCCGCAGCCCTATCCCGGCAGGGTGGTGTTTGTGCAGCCGGAGTTCATCCCCAATCTCGAGCCGCGCGCCCCGCGGGGCGTTTGGGGCCGGTTTCTCTCGGATCTGGAGACCCGGCGGGTGCCAGGGTCGCATCTCGGAATGCTCGACGAAGGTGCGGCTTCCGTCGCGGCGGAGATTTCGCGCTGTCTCGCCGAGGTGCAACGCTGGTAATGTGATGGTCTCGGCAGGCTCTTTAAAAGGATTGCGGTGAGCGGGGTCTACGAAGCTCTACAGCGGGTGCGACAGGGCGGCGACGCCCCGGTGCTGCCGGGCGAGCGGCCAGCGCGGCTGTCGAACGAACCGCCGCCGGCCCGTCAGCCGGGACCGATCGCCGTCGAGCTGACGCCGCTCTTGTCCGCCGTGCGCCCGCTGCTCGATGGAACGGGAGCGGTGCTGCATTTCGTCGCGGCGGCGGCAGGCGAGGGCACCTCGACGATCGCCCGCGAATTCGCGCTCCTCGCGGCGACCAGCGGGCGGCGACGCACGCTGTTGATCGATGCCGTCCGGCACGACCTCGAGACCGCGCGGTTCTTCAATTGCGACACCAGCCGCGGCCTGATCGACGGCATCTGGATCGGTTACGAGCAGGCCGATCTGCAGCGCGTCGTCCCGGGCACCTCGCTTTCAGTTGCCTGCCTGGTTGGCGGTCGAGGCAATGCGCCGGCTGATGCGGTGACGCTGAGCGGGCTTTACCAGCAGTTGCGCACCCAGTTCGAGCTGATCGTCGTCGATTGCCCGGCGATGGAAAGCGGCGAGTATTCGACGCTGCTGCCGGAGGAAGCCGACGGCATCTTTCTGGTGATCCGCGCCGAAGGCACCCGCCCTGCGGTCGTCACTCACGCCAAGGCGCTCGTCGAGCAATCCGGCGGCCATTTTTTAGGCGCCGTGCTTAATGCGCGACGAAATTACATTCCGGAATTTCTCTATCGGCTGCTCTAGCCGTTTACCAAAACTACGGGCTTTATTCCTTATTTAAGCGCTCGACGGCACAGTGTTGCGATGATTTCCGACTCCGGCGCCCTTGGCTGGCCGCGTCCGCGGCTGGCCGCCGTTTTCGCGCGCTACCGCTATGCGGTTGCCGCGCTCGACCAGATAGCGCTGAGCGTCTTCGGTTTTGCGCTCAACGTCTGTCTGTTGCGGACCTTGTCGGCGACCGAATATGGCATCGTCTCGTTGTGGATGACGATGGCGCTCTTCGCGATCAGCGTGCAGTCGGCGCTGGTGCTCGGGCCGCTCAACATCTACCTGCCCGGGGCAACCGAGCCGGAAAAGGCGCGCCGGCTCGAGACCGCGTTGACGACGATGAACCTCGTCGCCGTGCTGGTGGCCGCGGCGCTCGCCGGCGCGGTCAATTTGTTCGCCGATGTGGAGTGGGCCTCGCATGACCCGCTGATGCTGATCGCCATCCCGCTCTTCGTCGCCGCCGGCATGTATCGCGAATACTACCGCAGCACCGCTTTCAGCCGTCGCGACATGACGATGCTGCTATGGGTCGATGGGCCTTATCTCATCGTCACCAGCCTGTGCCTCGGCGCGATGCTGCTGTGGCCGCAGCGCTTCGCCGATCTCGCGACGGCGTTTCTCGCAATGACGATCGGTTGCCTGGTCAGCCAGTTTTGCGTGCGGTTGCGCGGCGCCAAGGATCGCGATTGGGGCGCCGAGCGGCGGGTGTTTGGCGACGGCTGGCTCCGGCAATATCGCCAGATCAGCGGCGAAGTGGCGTGGTCGCTGGCCGGCGTCGTGGCCAACCACGTCGAGAACCGCAGCTATGTCTATATCGCGACGAGCCTCGCCGGCATGGCGTCGCTCGCGGCGATCAACGCGATCGGCGTGTTGTTCCGCCCGGTAAGCGTCCTGGTGAGCGCCTGGGGTCAGTCGGCGCTGCCGCATCTTTCGGATGCGCTGAGTAATGGCCGGATCGATGAATTCGACCGTACGCTTCTTCGCGCGCTGGTCGCCACGGCGATCGGCAGCCTGGCGATCGGCGCGATGCTGTGGTTCGCCTGGCAACCGGTCCAACGCTACGTCCTCGCCGGCAAGTATAGCGACGGGTTTTTGCTGCTATGGCCATGGGCTGCGGCGTCGGGCGCGAGCGTCTTACGCTATGTCGGCAGCACGGGGCTGATGGCGGCGCGCGAATTCAGGTTTCTCGCCAAGGCGCAGACTGTGAGCGGCGTCATCGCCGCGGCGGCGACCGCTGGTTTTATCCTCTGGCGCGGCTACACGGCCGCGATGTGGGGCATCGCGCTCGGCAATTGCGTCTGCCTCGCCTGGGAAATGGCGCGGCTCGAAAAGGTGCGCCGCGCGGCGCGCGCCGCGGCAACCCCAGAAGGGAAGTAGCGATGTCTCGCGGCAAGGTCGCGATCCTCAATCACGGCTATCTGCCGCATTACCGGGTGCGGTTTTACGAACTGCTCGCCGAGCGCGGCGGCTTCGAGTACGTGGTGTTTCACGGCGCGCCGCCGTCCTGGGTCGGGACGGCCGAACTCAAGGGCCCGTTTGGCTTTCCGCAGCGCCGGATCGAGAACCACGAGTTCCGCGTCGGACCGCTGACCCTGATCTATCAGCCGGTGGTACGCGAGATCCTTTTTGGTGGCTACGACGCGATCGTCATCACCAGCGAGTCGAAATTCGTCTCGAACCTGATCCTGGCGGCCCTCGGTCCGCTGCGCGGCATCGCGGTGTTGCATTGGGGCTTCGGCTATCACCCGCCGCGAGGCTCGCGCGAGAGCGACGTGCCGAACCCGCTGATGCTCAAGATCACCACGGCCATCAAGAAGGGCTTCACGCGGATCGCCGACGGGTTTATCGCCTACACCAAAACCGGCGCCGAGCAGCTGATCGCCAGCGGCTACCCGCGCGAGCGCACCTTCTTTGTGCAGAACACGATCGACATGTCGGAGCAGCTCCGGCTGTGGGAGGCCGAGCGCGACACCGACGAAGAGGCCATCCGGCGCGAATTCGGCCTGCTTCCCGACTCGGTCGTGCTCACCTTTATCGGCCGGCTGGTGCCGATCAAGCGGGTCGATCAGCTGATCGACGCCGTCGGCAAGATAAACCGCGACAAGCTCGCCAAGCGGCCCGTCGAGCTATTGGTCATCGGTTCCGGCATGTGTGAGGACGCGCTTAAGGCGCAAGCCGCGGGGGCGCCCTGCATCCATTTCCTCGGCGCGTTGCCGCCAAACGACCGGGTCGCGCGGGCGCTCAAAGTGAGCGCGGCGGCGGCGGTCGCCGGTATGGTCGGGCTGGTCGCCAACCACGCGCTCGCGCATGGCCGGCCTGTCGTCACCCGCGCTCTCGATACGCACAGCCCCGAGCTCGAATACATCGAGCACGACCAGAACGGCCTGATCATCCTGGGCGATCTCGACGACTTCGCCGCGACGCTGGCGCGCTTCGCCGACGATAGCGCGTGGCAGACGCGGCTGGCGCAGGGCGCGATGGCGACGCGTGAGGGGCTGCGTCTCGACGATATGGCGGCGCGCTTCGACGAAGCGGTGCGGACCACCGTGGCGCGTCGCCGGGCGCGCGGCTCGGTGGCGATCGCGCGGACCGAACCGCGTTCGCACGGGTGACCCGGTGATCTCGCGCCGCGATCTGCTCACCGCCGCCGCGGCCGGCATTCTTTGCCGGCCGGCCCGCGCCGCGACGACCGAGCCGCCGGTGCTGCGCGATGTCGCCGCCGGGCGCGGGTTGCTCTACGGCAGTTATATCGACCCCTGGGAAATCCAACAGCAGCCCGATTACGCCGCCGTGTGCGAGCGCGAGTGCGGCCTCATGGTCACCGCGCGCATGGATTGGGATCATCTTCAGCCGACCCCGGACGCCCATGACTTCAGCGGCGTCGACGCCGATTACGAGTGGGCGCGCAAGTACGACATGAAATTTCGCGGCCATACGTTGGTCTATGGCGAGCGAGCGCCGAAATGGTACGCCGATCTGCCGAACGGCGACGCGGCGGTCAAAGCCCTCGAAAAGCACGTCGCCGAGACCTGCAAGCACTTCGCCGGGCGCATGCAGTCATGGGACGTTGTCAACGAGGCGATCCTGATCCCGGCCGGCCGGCCGGATCATCTGCGGCCGCATGTCTTTCTCGACAAGATCGGCCCCGACTATCTCGATCTCTCGTACCACACGGCGCGGGCGGCCGACCCGAGCGCAACCCTTGTCTACAACGAATTCGGCATCGAGATGGAACTGCCTGAACAGGTCGCGAAGCGGCAGGTGCTGCTTGACCTGATCGACGGGTTCAAGAAACGCGGCGTGCCGCTCGATGCGGTAGGGTTGCAGAGCCACCTTTATTTTGCCGACATGCCGCATTTCGACGAGAAGGCCTTCGACCGCTTTCTCGACGAACTCGCCGCGCGCGGGCTCGCGGTGATGCTGACCGAGCTCGATGTCGTCGATAAGGGGGCGCCGTCCGACGTCGCTCAGCGCGACGCCGCGGTCGCCGGCGTCTACAAGCGATATCTTGACGTCGCGCTCGCGCACCAGGGGGTGACCACGGTGATCACCTGGGGCGTCAGCGACCGGATGAGTTGGATCATCTCGGTTCCCGATCCGCTGACCCACCGTGACGACGGCCAGCGCCCGCGGCCGTTGCCGTTCGATGCGGACATGCATCCGAAACCGGCCTATTTTGCCATCGCCGAGGCGCTACGCGGCGCGCCGAAGCGCACCCCGTCGTCAGCGCGGCACGCCTAGGATCTGATCGCGATGATCGACTTGACGAAGCCGCAATAGCGCTCGAACACGATCTCCGCGTCGGGAAACAGCGCGCGCATCTCTTTGATCGTGAGCAGCCGGAAATCGGGATAGACCGGCTTCAGCCACTGATGTGCGTGGAGAAACCGCATCAATCGCACCTGCCAGCGCCGCGGCAGCAGCACGACGAAAAACGGCAGGAAACTGTGCTGCTCGATCGGGAAATACTTGTATGGCGTCTGGACGAAATAGCGCTTCGAGATGCGCCTGATCTCGGCAGCGAGATTGCCCTGCGCGGCGCGCGCCAACGCGGCGAATTGCGCCCCGTCCTCGAGCTCGTAGGTGATCTCCTTGGGGCCGGTGACGTGCTCGATGACAGAGGAGCAGAACACCACGTCGAACTGCCCATCGGCGACGGGAAGGGTTTCGCTGCCGTCGAGCTGTAAGCCCCCGAAGCCGTAGGTTTCGGCGGCGCGCTTCAGCGCTTCGGGGTCGAGCTCGCCGATCGTCACATTGCCCCGATACGGCACGATCTCGGCGATATACCCGCCGCTGCCGCCGCCCAGATCAAGGATGCTGTCGCCGGCGGTGGGCCGCAGCCGCTCGACAAACAGGCGGCCGCGGCGCCGGCGGCATGCGGCGCTCGACCGGATGGCCGCGCGCCGAATAAAATTGCCGAGCTTCGCCGCAGGCCGCGCCCCTGATGCCCGAGCGGTCCAGCCGGCACTATCCAGCATCGCGGTTTCCGCCGGGTCCTCCGGCGGCCGGCCCGTATGCTCCGAATCTGTAAGAACCGCAGCCATTTGCTGCTCTCCAGTTCCCCGATCGACGAACAGTATACAAACCGCCTCAAATGCCGCAAATATTTATATATTGCGCCGCCTAGCCTTAACTATTTTTTGTGTGCCAAAGTTATTTAAGATTGAAGATCTTACTCTTCGCTGTTACGCCACCACACGGCATTCCATTCGGTGTCGTCGTAACGAAATCGCTCACGCTGGCAGCCGGGCTTCCCGACAAAATGCGGGTCGAGCGCCGCCGCCTGGCCCTGATAGTAAGTCACCAGAGAGGCGCGGCCAAGCTGGGACAGCCGGTCGATAAAGCGCCGAACATTGCTGACGTAATAGATGACCTCGCAGGCGACGACGAGGTCGATTCTGGGCGGCCTGTCGGCGAGCTGGAACGAAAAAGGGTCGCCGGCGGCGAACTGCGCAACCGGGCAACGGCGCCGAGCGCGGCGTACCGCGCGCGCGCTGACGTCGATGCCGTAGAGCCGGTCGCAGACCTGCACCAGATGCTGCGACTGGTAACCCTCGCCGCAACCGATCTCGAGGATCGTCGCCGGCCGGCCGAACTGCGCCGCGATGAGCCGGTTGGTCCACGCGAACCGCGCCTGTTCCTTGGCCGATTGCAGCCGCCACGGGTCCTCGACCATGTAGAGCAGGTCGAGCTTGTCGGCCCGGTCGGTGTAGTGCACCCGGCGCAGCATGAGGCGTACCCAATAATCTCGCAAACGCGGGACGATGGTCTCTTCGAGCAAAGTCATTGCGCCGCGGCCCTGCGCGCCGCGGCAAAGATCGGCGGGCGGGCGCGGACGGCCAGCGCGCGTCGTTCCTCGGCGCGGCTCGCCCGCTGGATCGCCACTTCGCGGCCGAGATAGACCAGCACCGCGACAAACAAGGCCCACATCAGGCGCCCCGGCCGGAAGAACTCGTATTCGCTGAGGTTCTCGAAAAAGATCGCGGCGAGCAGCGCCAACGCGAACGCGACATGCTCGGCATGCGGCGCCGTGGCGACGCGCAGCGTCCGGTAGAAGGCCGACAGCCAGGCGAGCGCGGCGATCCCGGCGCCGACCACGCCGATGCCGAGCGTCATCTCGAGCCAGCTGTTGTGGGCGTGCGGCGTCTTGAAGCCGAGCGCCGCCCAGAAGGTCTGCGCCATGTCGCTCTGCTCGCGCCAGAACGCGCCGAACCCGTAGCCGAACCATGGCCGGTTCGCGATGTATTCGAGCGCCAGCTGCCAGATCCGCGTGCGGTTGGTGAAGGTCGGGTCGCGTCCCAGCGCGAGAAGCGCATCCTGCCAACTGACGGCGAGCAGCCCCGCCACCGCGAGGCCGAACACCAGAAGCGCATAGCCGATGATGAGCCCGGCGGCGCTGCGCCGACGCAACGCCATCACCACCAGCGCGGCGTAGAGCGCCGCGGCCATAAAGACGATCGGCGTCTTCGACTGCGAGCCGTAGAGCAGCACCAGATAGCAAGCGATCGTGAAAACGGTTAGCCAACGCGGTCCGAGCCGCTTGTAGTAGGCGTAGACCGCGAAGATGAGCGCTTCGCCGCACACCATGCCGAGTTCGTTCTTGTCGGTGAACGCACCGCGCCAGGCATGGGTGTAGTAATCGCCGGTAACGGTCGCCGCCTGCGGCAGCGCCGCGAGCGCGACAAGCGAAGCAATCGCGGCCAGCGCGAAAATCTTGACCAGCGCCGCGACCAGCCAGCCGAAATCGCCGCGCGCGACGAGATAGATCCCGAACAGGGTCGACAGCGTCACCGTGCCGGCGCGACGGATCACCAGCGACGGATCGTCCGACCAATACGCGCTCGCGAAGGCGAAGACCGACAGCGCCAGCACCGGCCAGGCGCACCATAACAGTCGCGGCAGCTCGCGGCGGCTGGCCAACAGCCCGAGGGCGACAAACGGCGCGAGCAGGGCAAATTCGCTGAAGTCATAGATGTTCGACGCACCCTGCTGGGTCATCATCTGACCGGCAAAATAGGCGTCGGGCGGCCACATGATCCCGGCGAACAGCACCAGGAACACAAAGGTCACGGCGCGTTCGAGCGATTGGCCGAGATTGTTCATCGGCACGCCCCTGCCTTGTTGTCATTCCGGCTGAAGCAAGGCGGAAAGCCGGAACCCATGCACACGGACGCGACCCAGATTGCCCCGAGCGGCTCTTTACCGGAAGCGCTCGTATTCATAGGTTGCAGTTTCGCTCGCCGAACTCGCGCCCCGGAATGACAATCAAGGCAATTTTCTTCGCCGCTTGCATGGCCCTCGCCGCGTCCCCCGCCCTCGCCGACGGCACGGTGCTGCGCGCCAAAGGCTGTGGCGGCAAGGTCTTTGTCTCGAGCGATCGTGGTTATTCGGTGCTGAGCGCGACGGCGCTCGATGTCGCCGATGACGGCGATCGGCTTGTCGGCGCGACCGACAAGATCGGCTATGCGTGGTTCTACATCCCGCAATCGGACCGGCGGTTTTCCGCCATGGTCGAGGAGACCGGGCTGAGCAAATCCGACGTGACCGGACGCATCGCCGCGACCTGCCGGACGGCCGCCGTCGAGCGGCAGATCAGCGGCTTGGTCGAGCGCTCGACCGGCTGCGGCAACAAGATTTTCGTCAACACCGTGGAGGGCTATGCCGTGCTGGAGCGTCTCGCGGGCGGGCTCGTCTATCCCGGCGACACGCTGTTCGGCGGCTTCGCCCGAGCCGGGCGCACGACGGTCAAGGACCAGCAGACCGGCGCCGAGCTCGTTGTCTTTGTCGACGATTTCGCGCTGCCCAAATCGGCCGCCCAACGCAAGATCACTGAAACCTGCCGCTAGTGTGCCGAATCCGACATTCGCCGAATCTCGGGCTAGAGCCGAAAGCGAATTTCGGATTCGAGAGTCCACGAGCCGACTTAAAGCTAGCGTGGCTTTAGGATTTGAAGTTCGCAAACGAATCCTCCACCACAAACGTGCGAACTTCAAATCCGCCACGCTAGGCTCATGCGGTCAGCGACGGGGCGAGAATGCGGCCGAGCGCCTCGCTTCCCGCATCGAACGAAAAATACCGGCAATAGCGCTCATAGGCCGCCGCGCCGAGCGCTTCGGCGGCAGCCGGGTCGCGCTCGATGCGCGCCACGATCGCCGGCAGGTCACGCTCCAAGTCCTCAACGAGCAATCCCGACTCGCCGTTGACGACATAGCCGCGCACGCCGCCGAAATCGCTGGCGACGATCGCCTTCTTGTATTTCATCAGGCGCAGCATGACGCTCTGCCCCGAGGCGCCGGTGTCGTGCTTCAGCGGGATGACGCAGGCCTTAGCGTCGCGGACATAGCGATCGAACATCTCGCCCGGCACGTCGCGCAGCACGGTGATGTTGGCCGGCAGCTCGCTGTCGACGATCTCCTTGTTGAGCGCCGAACAGATGATGACGAGCCGGGCGGGAAGCGCGCGGAACGCCGCGATCAGCGCCGGGTAGTCACGGTTGCTGTAGCCGCCGGCGAAGTAATAGTCGCCCATCGCTTTTTCGGTCGCCGCCTCGACAGGGTTTGGCGACCAATCGCCGTAAGGCAGGAAATGCATGCGCTCGCGGGCGATGCCGAGCTTCTTTTCGTAGAGCCCGATCTCCCACTCGCTGAACACGATGTAGTGATCGCCGGCTCCGTCGAGCCGGCTCAGCACGCGGAACACCGGGAACCAGCGCGGCGAGCGGACATGCCAGCCTAGGCAGAACGACGTCTCGTAGCGGATGAGGCCGAGCCGGCGCAGCAGCTTGATGAGATAGGAAATCGGGCCGATCGCGATCACCACGCGGCAGCGACGCAGCCGCCCGAGCGAGCGCAGCAGATCGACGGACTGCCGGATGAGGCCGCGCAGATGCGCCCATTTGCTCAGCGCGCGGTGGATCTCGAAATCACTGAGCTGCAACAGCTCGAAGCCGAATGTCTCGGCAATGAACGCCACCATGTCGGGAAACGCGTTGTGCCCTGGCTGGACGAGGATACGTCCCTCGGCACTATGGCCGGCCGTGCTGCGGCTGGCGGAAACGTTGGTGGCAAGCGTCATGGCGGCAATCTAGGCGGGTGGCTTTAACAAACGGTGGGCGACATGCGGGTCACAGACCGAAGATCGTCCCCCGGCCGTTCAACAACAGCATGGCGAATGCGGCGATCGTCACGACCCATGATACCCAATCCCGCGCCGCGTAGACGATCGGATCGTGATGCATTTCGCCGCGCAGCGTCACAAACCAGACGCGGCATTGCCAGAACAGGATCAGCGGCACGATGCCCCAGGCGAGCGTCGGGCGATGGTCGCCGGTCGGAGTCAGCTCGCTCTGAACATAGAGGGCTAGCACCAGTGCGGTCACAAAGCTCGCCGCGACGCCCATCAGCTCGAGGATATGCGTGTCGCTCGCCAAGTAGCCGCGCCCGGCGATTTTACCCGCATCCGCTCGCGCCACGCCCTCAAGACGCGCCAGTCCGCGCCGATCGCGTTTCGTCATGGCTTGCAACTCGGCGACCCGCTTGACGATCGCCAGGGCGAGAAACAAGAAGCTCGAAAACGCCAAAAGCCACAGCGAGACGGCATAACCGCTGGCGATGCCGCCGCCGATCAGCCGGATCGTGTAGAGCCCGGCCAGCGCGAACACATCGATCAACGGTAGCGATTTCAGAGAGAACGAATAGGCGAGCGACAACGCGGCATAGACAGTGAGCACCGGCCAGGCGCCGGCGCCGGCGGCGAGTGAGAAGCCGGCGATCACCAGCAGCGGCGCGACGACGAGCCCGATCTGCGGCGGCAGCACGCCGCTGGCGAAGGGCCGGCCGGATTTTTGCGGGTGCTGGCGATCTGCGGCGAGATCGCAGAGATCGTTGATCAGATAAATCCCCGATGCGGTCAAGCTGAACGCCCAAAACGTCAGGAAGGCCTCGGCCCAGCCGCCGATATCGCCGATCGCCCGCGCCGTGACGATCGGCACGAACACCAGCAGGTTCTTGACCCATTGGTGCGGCCGCATTGCCTGGAAGATTGCCAGGGCACGTGCCGGATCGCGGGGAAACGAGCGCTCGATCGGCGCGACCCGGGACACCGCGCGCTCGAGGCGTGGCGTCGCGTCGACGGTGATCGCGCTGGCCGCGTCGCGCCACACGGCGAGGTCACGGCTCTTGTTGCCGACATAAGCGAAGTCGCTGCGGCCGAGCGCCTCTTCGATCGCCGCGCGCTTGGCGGGGCCGGCGAGATTGACGCCGCCGTCCGAGGCGAGCACCGCGTCAAACAGGTCGAGATGCTGTGCGACGGCAAGCGCGACCCGCCGGTCGGCCGCGGTCGCGAGGATGAGCGGCCGGCCGCGCTTCTGCTCCTCGCGCAAAAAGGCCAGGAGCTCGCGGTTATAGGGCAGGAGCGCTGGGTCGAGCGCCGCGATGTCGGCGAGCGCTGCCTTGAGCGCCGGGCGGCCGCCGCGCAGCTCGAACAGGGCGCGCGCGAGTTTCAGTGGGTGGGACAACGCCGCGACAAAGCATTCGACGAGCGTGTCGGTGCGGACAAGGCTGCCGTCGAGATCGACCACCAGCGGCTGGCTTGCGCCGCCCGCCTTCTGCCGCTCCGTCGTGAGGGTCGAGCTGCTCACCGGCGAGCCCCGTTTGACCGCGCCGCCGTCGAGATCGAGGCGCAGTCAACGTGTCCGACATTATTCTTAATAAAGCGTGGACAGGGCGCCCGAAAGCGAGGATTACCGCGCGAAGCGCATCGTGGCGGAAGACGCGCCGTGACGCGGCGGGTACGGCGCATGATTGCGGCGAGACAGCCATCGCCGGCGCTGCTGGCGCATGGGGCTCGCCGCGCCCGATTTGTCGATGAACTCGCGGATCGTGTTTTCCGCGAGCACCGCTCCAATCGGCCGCTGCCCGGCGCCGAGCCCCGCGATCAGCACATTGTCGGCCAGGATATTGATCGCGCGCGGAATGCCGCCAGCCGCCTCGGCGATGCGCCAGGCCGCGCTCGGCGACAGAATCTGCGTCAAGTCTTCGGCGCCGCTCGCCAGCAGGCGGTGCTCGATATATTCCATGCTCTCGTTCAATTCCAACGGCGCGAGCCGGGCGCGCAGCGCGACGCGCTGGTTGACCTGGCGCATATCGCGCCGCACGAGCGTGTTATCGAGCTCGGGCTGGCCGACCAGGATGATCTGGATCAGCTTTTCACGGTCGGTCTCGAAATTCGACAAAAGGCGCAGGAATTCGAGCGTTTCCCGCGGCAGCAGCTGGGCCTCGTCGATCATCAGCACGACGGTCTTGCCGCTCTCGAAAATCTCCAGGAGCTTCCATTGCAGCCGCGGCACCGCGGCGAAGACACTCGGCGGATCATCTTCGTCGAGCTCACGGCAGATAAAGGTCGCCATCTCCAGCGGGCTGACCTGCGGCGCGAAGATGTAGATGATCTCGAAACTGTCGCTTTTCGCCTGGTCGAAAAACGCGCGCACCACGGTCGTCTTGCCGGTGCCAACCTCGCCAGTGCAGACGATAAATCCCTTCCGGGTCTCGATGCCGTAGACGATCGTTGCCAGCGCCTCGCGGTGGACGCGGCTCATGTAGAGGAGGCTCGGATCCGGCGTCACCGCGAAGGGCTGCCGGAACAACCCATAGAAGCGCTCGTACATCGGACCCAAACCGATTTTGGCGCGGAGACGCGCAGCTTACCGGCAATGCCGAAGGCGCGCCAGCAGACTTGGCGCTAATTGAATCGTTGAATAAACGCCGGTTCAATCAGCGCGTTTGCGTCGAAACCATGCCCGCGCCGGGAGCGTGGGCGCGACGCGTCCTCGCCCAGGCGGCGTCGTAGGCGGCGAGCAGATGCGGCACCGAGTATTCGAAGGCCAGCGCATTGCGCAGCCGCTGCTGGCCAAACCCGCCCATCTCCCGCCGCCGTTGGGGATCGTCGAGCAGCGCGGCGATGCCTTCCGCCATCGCCGGCGCGCTGCCCGGTTCGACGTAAAGCGCCGCCGCGTCGGCCGAAACCCGCGCCTCGGTCAGTTCGCCGACGACGATCGGCAGGCCAAAGAACATGTATTCCAGCACCTTGTTCATCGTGCTGCGGTCGGACCAGCCGTTTTTCGGCAGCGGATCAACCGCGATATCGGCCGAGGACAGGATGCGGCACAGCATCTCGTCGCTGACGATGCCGGTGAAGGTGCAAAGATGGTCGACGCCGATCTCTTCGGCATAGGCGGCAACAGTCGGCTGGTGGGTCCCGCCGCCAATCAGCACGCAATGGAAGTCCTTGCGGTCGAAATCGTCGTGCAGCACGCGCACCGCGCGGATCAGATTATCGACCCCGTCCTGCGGCCCCATTTCGCCGAGATAGACGATCAGGTTGGGCTTGCCGTTCTTGAACGACGCATCGGGCTCGTAGAGCTTGAACTTCGCCAGCGACGGCGCCGAGCGGACGATAAACACATCCTCGGGCTTCTTGCCGCCGCGCTCGATGGCGATCTTCTTGTAGCTCTCGTT
>DATHCK010000042.1:0-10137 GCA_035319545.1 Allostellaceae bacterium
GGAATATGTCTACAGCCGCACCGTCGCGCCGGAAAAGGCGCCCGACCAGCCGCAATATGTCGAGATCGATTTTGTCCGCGGTGACCCGGTCGCCGTCGATGGCGTGGCGCTGTCGCCGGCAACGCTGCTGACCCGGCTCAACGAGCTGGGCGGCGCGCACGGCATCGGCCGGCTCGACCTCGTCGAGAACCGTTTTGTCGGGATGAAGTCGCGTGGGGTCTACGAGACGCCGGGCGGCACGATCCTCCAGGCGGCGCATCGCGGCGTCGAAAGCCTCTGCCTCGACCGCGGCGCGATGCACCTCAAGGACGAGCTGATGCCGCGCTATGCCGAGCTGATCTACAACGGCTTCTGGTTCTCGCCCGAGCGCGAGATGCTGCAGGCGCTCATCGACAAGAGCCAGGACAAGGTCGAAGGCCGGGTGCGGCTGAAACTCTACAAGGGCGCGGTGCGCGTCGTCGGCCGGCAGTCGCCTTTCAGCTTGTACAGCCAGGCGCACGTCACCTTCGAGGAAGACGCCGTTTACGACCAGCGCGACGCCGAAGGCTTTATCAAGCTCAACGCATTACGCCTGCGGCTCGCCGCGCGACAGGGGCGGAAATAACGGCCGTCACCTGCTACGGAAAGTAGCCGAGCAAATAGGGCGCTAGATCCTCGTTGATTAAAACTCGGATGAAATACAGGATGAGGATCAGCACGATCGGCGAAATGTCGATGCCGCCAAAATTCGGCAGGAACGAGCGGATCGGTCGCAGCGCCGGCTCGGTGACGCGATAGAGGAAGTCGCCGATTACGGAAACGCCGCGGTTGTAGCGGTTGATAACCCCAAAGGCGAGCAGCCAGGATAGGATCGCCTGGGCGATCAACAGCCAGACATAGATTTCAATGACCGTATTGATCAGCCACAGGATCGCGCGCATTCGATTATCCGCCGCCTCACGACATGAGTGCGACGGTAGCGGCGGCTCAACTATTCCGCAAGCGTGACCGCCCCCGAGGTCGGCGGCGATTTGCCAGCATTTCCGCGGGTTAGGCAAATGCTTGGGGCGCGCTTGACAGCCTCCGACCCCTTCCCCATATTCCGCCGCGCCCGGTGCCGGACCAGCGGTGCGAATTCGGGCGAATCGGTCATCGATCGATCGGGGCTGTAGCTCAGCTGGGAGAGCGCGGCGTTCGCAATGCCGAGGTCAGGGGTTCGATCCCCCTCAGCTCCACCAACCAAGCGTTGGTCGTTCGTCGCGCGCCTATGTGAACGGAGGCCAGAATGATCGGTAGAGCGCTTTCGCTTTTGTTGCTTGTCTTTGGGTTGACGATCGCCCTCGCGGCGCCCGTGCTCGCGCAGCAGACCAACAATCCGCCGCCGAGCTCGCAAAACCCGCCGCCACCCGCCCAAGCGTGTCCGCCGGGCACGCATTGGGAGGCGGCCGGCTATGTCCATGATGGCAAGTGGCGCGACGCACGCTGTGCCCGGGATGACGGCCACGAATAGAGGGTGAGCCGGCGCCGGGCTGTTCCGCGCCGCACAAAATCCGTCTAGGCTCGCACGTCATCCTCGAACAGGGAGCCGAGGCGATGGCTTATACGATCGTGCGGGGCGCGCGCGTCCTCGACATCGCGGCCGGGACGGCACCGGCGGCCGATATCCTCATCGAGGACGACACGATCCGCGAGATCGGCTCGCCCGGTCTCGCCGTGCCGGAGAGCGCGGCGGTTATCGACGCGTCACACCGGCTGATCCATCCCGGCCTCGTCAACGCGCATACCCATTCGCACGGCAATCTCGGCAAGGGGATGGGCGACTGCTGGCCGCTCGAATTGCTGCTCACGGCGGCGCCGATGCTGACCGGCTATCGCGGGCTCGACGATCTACGGCTCTCGGCGCAGATCGGCGCGGTCGAGATGATGCTGAAGGGCTGTACCGCCTGCTACGACCTGTTCTTCGAATGGCCGGTGCCCACGCGCGACGGCATTAACGCGGTCGCCTCGGCGTATGCAGAGCTTGGCATGCGCGCGGTGATCGCGCCGATGGTCGCCGATCGCACCTTCTTTGAGGCGATCCCTGGCCTCGCGGACGCGCTACCGCCGGCGCTGCGCGAGCGGGTCGGGGCGCTGCGGCTCGCGCCGCGCGACGAGACGCTGGCGGCGATCCGCGACGGGTTTCAAGCGTGGTCAGTCGATCGCGAGCAGGTGAGCCCGGCGGTGGCGCCGACCATTCCGCATCATTGCTCCGACGCGTTCATCCTTGGCTGTGCCGGGATTGCGCGCGATTTTTCAGTGGGGCTGCACAGCCATGTCGCGGAATCAAAGGTGCAGGCGGTGGCGAGCCTCAAAATTTACGGTTCCACGCAGACCGCGCATCTCGATGCACTCGGCGTACTCGGCCCGCATTTCACCGTGGCGCACGGTGTCTGGCTCGACCCCGACGACATGGCGCGGCTTGGCGATCACGGCGCCTCGGTCGCGCACAATCCGGGCAGTAACATGCGGATCGGCAGCGGTCTTGCCGACGCACGCGCGATGCTTGAGCGACAGGTCAATCTCGGCATCGGTACCGACGGCGCGACCTGCGCCGACAACCAGAACATGTTCGAGGCGATGCGGCTGGCGTCGTTTGTCTCGAAAGTGCAGGGGCCGGAATGGCGCCGCTGGTTGACGGCGCGGGAGGCGGCGTTGGCGGCGACCGAAGGGAGTGCCCGCGCGCTCGGCTTCGGTGACAAGATCGGCCGGATCGCGCCGGGTTGGAAAGCGGACCTGGTTATGCTCGACCTCGATCACCCGAACTGGCTGCCGCTCAACGACCCGGTCAACCAGCTCGTACACGCGGAAGACGGCACTGCGGTCGACAGCGTGATGATCGGCGGCCGGCTGGTGGTGCAGAACCGCAGGCCGATCGGGATCGATCTCGCAAAATTGCACGAGCGCGCCGAGGCCGCGCGCGAGCGGCTCTCTGCCGCAAACGCCGACAACCGCGCGCTTTACGCTGCGCTGGAACCGGTGGTCGGGAGTTTCTGCCCCGGTCTCGCGCGCATGCCCTACCATGTGCATCGCTACGGCGCGCGGGCGGAATAGCCGGCGCTGCCGATCTCGCGCCACCAGCGCCAGGTCAGCGCCATCGCCACGAGGCCCTCGATGCCGCTGAGGATCGTCGCGTTGGGCGCGCCGATCAGCTCGGCCATCACCCCGATGTTGATGAAGCCCATCAACCCCGAACCGATGCACAGCGACAGCACGCCGTAAAGCCGGCTGCGCATCTCGGCCGGCGCGACTAGGTAGATCAGCGTTGCCTGCATGACGCTAAACCCGGAATTCGCCAGTCCGGTCGCCAGCAGTGCCGAGCCCGCGAGAAACGCCCGAGGCGCAAGCGCGACCCCCATCATCACCGTCAGATAACTGAGAACCGCGCCGACATAGAGCCGGGTAAAGTGCCGCTGGCGCGCCCAGAGCGCGATAGCGGCCGCACCGATAAACGAGCCCACCCCGGTCATGCTGGCGAGGAGGCCGATCCCGCCGGGCGACAGGTGCAGGCTGTCCTGACCGATCACCGGGATCATGCTGGTGAACGGCCAGCCGAACACATTGTACGTGATGGTGATCGTCAGCACCGCGACGAGCCGCTTGTCGCGCCGCGCCAGCAGCAGCCCCTCGATGATATGGGCAAACATCGCACCTTTGATAAACGGTGCGACATTGTTGCGGTGCTGGATGCGCAACGCCGAAACGACCGCGAGCGCGTAGCACGCGACGCTGATCGAGAACGCGCCGGAGACGCCAGAGCTCGACAGCACCAGCCCGCCGACGGTCGGGCCCAGCATCTGGCTGGCGTTGTTGGCGCCGACATCGATCGCCATCGCGGAGCCCATGCGATCCGGGCCGACGACCTCGCCGATCATCACCCGACGCACCGGGTTGTCGGCGGCCCAGGCGATCCCGTTGCAAAAAGCGGCGAGCGCCAGGTGCCAGACTTCGAGCCGGCCGGCATAAGCGAGCGCCGCGACGACCATCGCCGTCACCAGCATCGACAGGCTGACGAGCAACTGCGCGCGGCGCCGCTGCATGCGCTCGACATAAGCGCCGATCAGCGGCCCGAACATCACCATCGGGGCCATGCGCAGCAGGGTCATCAGCGCGACCTGAAAGGCCGAACCCGTGCGCTGGTAGACAAAGACGCCGACCACCAGCATCTCGAGCCAGCGCACCGCGAAGACGATGAGGCCGATCAGCCACAACCGACGGAAATCCGGCAACGCAAACAGCCATGCTTTGCCGGCGGCGGGTGCGACGGCGGGCAAAATCGTCGCTGATGCCGGGGCGATCCCGGACCGCTCGGAAGGAGACATGGGCTCGAAACGTCTACAGGCGGTTCCCACCGGCGACCGGTTGTTGGTCCGGCCTCGGCTTTGTAGTCTACACTGGGACTGTTTGGGGCAGGCCTGACTTAAATGGGATGCAGCAGCGATGGATCTCGGGCTGAAAGGAAAACGGGCGCTGGTCACCGGCGGCACGCGCGGCATCGGCCGGGCCATCGCCGAGCAGCTAGCGGATGAGGGCTGCAACGTCGCACTGTGCGCGCGCAGCGCCGGCCCGGTCGCGGAAACTGTCGCGGCGCTCAAGAACTGGGTCGGCGCGGCCGCGGCGGCGCTTGGCGGCATTGATATCTTTGTCGCCAATGTCAGTGCGCTGGCGCAGGGCATGGATGAGGAGTCGTGGCGCAAGGGCTTTGAGATCGATGTGATGGCGACTGTGTTCGGCTGCGAGGCGGCGCTGCCCTATCTCGAAAAATCGGAGGCCGGCGCCATCGTCGCGGTCGGCAGCACGGCGATGGCGGAAATCTATGGCCCAACCCGCTCCTATGCCGCGGTCAAGGCGGCGCTCATCCCCTACATCAAGGGGCTGGCGCGCAACCTCGCGGGGAAGAACGTGCGCGCCAACCTTGTCTCGCCCGGCAATGTCTACTTCAAGGGCGGGGTGTGGAACATCGTCGAGGAGCGCAATCCCGAGATGTTCAAATCGATGCTCGCGCGCAATCCCACGGGGCGCATGGGCACGCCGCGGGAAGTCGCCGACGCCGTCGTGTTCCTCGCCAGTCCGCGCGCCAGCTTTATCACAGGCACGAACCTGATCATCGACGGGGCGCTGACCCAGCGGGTGCAATTCTAAGGGTCAACGCCGCGCCAAGCACCAGTACGGTCGAAAGCGCGCCGGCAATGAACGATGTCGCTGGGATCTGGGTGACGTCCCAGATGGCGCCGCCGAGCGGTGGGACCAGGAACGACACGAAATAACCGATCGCGAACATTCCGGCCGACAAATGATGCACGTCGTCGACGTCAGCTAAAAGTGGCGGTAAGGCGAGCGACAAGATGATCTGAATGCCGCAGCAGGACCCGACAAGCCCCGCCGAAGCGACGATCACGGCGGGGTATGGCATCAGCAACGCCGCAGTACCCAAAAACGCAAGGAGCGGCGAGACGATAAACACGATGCGCTTGCCGTTTAGCTGACGGGAAAACGCGAGCACCAAGAACGACGCCGGCAGCTGCCCGGCATTGATCGCTGTGAGGCATGGTCCGACCAGCCAAGGCTGCCCGATCGCGTGCAGGTAATCCGGAATGAAGGTGTTGGTCGAGAAATAGAGCCCGCCGGTGCCGCCAAGCAGCAGACCGAGCGGCAGCGCTCGACGCCAGTCCGGCCACCAGCGATATTCGGCTGCCGCGAGCGCGCGCGGCACGTGCGGTGTCGCGGTCGCGAGGAGCAACGCGGTCACCACGACGGGGATCGACCAAAACGCAAAACTCCATTCCCAACTCCCGCCGACCAGCGGCAGAACCCAAGAGATTGTGATCGCCGCCGGGATGGCTTCGCCGATCAACAGACCGTTGGCATAGATCGCGGTCGCGAAAGCGACGCGATCGGCGAACCATTCGCTGACCAAAGTTGGCAAGGTCGGCTGCATCAGCGCCACACCGATCCCCATCGCCAGGGTCATGCCGTAAAGCATCGGCGCCGACGGGCCGATCCCGCGCGCCGCACTGGCGGTGGCAACCAGCAGCAGCCCGAGGATGCAGCCTCGCCGCGCGCCGAGCCGGGCTACCATCAGCGAGCCGGGAAGCGCGGCCAGCGCGAGCAGCAGGATCGGCAAAGCCGAAAGCACACCGACGGCCTTCTCGCTGAGCGCGAGGTCTCGGTGAATCAACGGCAGAACCGGCGGTACCGCGAGAACGGTGAGCCGCAGCTGCACGCCGATCAGCCACAAGAGCGCAAGGTGGAAGCCGGCCGAGCGGATCGCCGGCCGCGTGGCGTCGGTCATTGCGTTTCCACCCCGCCCAATTCTCAGCGCTGCTGAGCGCTTATTCTAGGCGATGGTGAGGGCTCAGGCAGCCTTTGCCGGGGCTTTTGCCGGGGTTGCCGTGCCGGGAGGCGCGCAGACGGCGCTGGGCGGCAGGATTACTGTGGCCGTCGTTCCGCAGTCGGGCTGGCTCGCCAGCGTCAAATCGCCGCCATGCAGCCGCACAAGCGCACGAGCCAGTGAAAGACCGAGTCCGGTGCCCTGCTGGCGCCGCCGCGCCTCGATGTCGCCGGCGCGGCCGAACGGCTCGAACGCGACATGCAGATCCTCGGCCGACATGCCGATCCCAGTATCGGCGATCTCGATCGCGACGCCGCCATCGGCGCGTGCGGCGAAGCGAAGATCGATGTGACCCCCCGGCGACGTGTACTTGATCGCATTCGACAACAGATTGACCAGCACCTGTTTCATCGAGCGCGGATCGATATTGAGATCGGGGCAGCTGGAGAGCCCGGTGGTGGTGACAGCGAGATCGCGGCCCTCAGCCAGCATCTCGACGAGGTCGAGCGCCGAGCGGGCAAGCGCCGGAGCCGAAACGCGGATCGGCGCGATCTCCATCTTGCCGGCTTCGATGCGCGCCTCGTCGAGCAGATCGTTGATCAGCGACAGCAAATGCGCGCCGGCATCGTGGATGAGCCCGGCATATTCGAGATAACGGGTGTTGACGATCGGCCCAAAGATTTCCTGCCGGATCGTCTCGGAAAAGCCGATGATCGCGTTCAGGGGCGTGCGCAGTTCGTGCGTCACCTGGGCGAAAAAGCGGGATTTCGCGCGACTCAGCTCGTCGGTGCGGTTCGCGCTGGCGCTGGCGCTGGCAAGCTTTTCGGTGAGATCGTGCTCAAGCTGTGCGTGTCGTGCGAGCTCGCGTTCGGCGCGGCGCAGCCAGTGGATCGATACAGCCAGCAGCCCGACAAGGGCTGCGATGCTGATCCCCGCGCTGACGAGAAACGGCCAGCCTGCTGAGCCATGCTCTGCCGGTGCGAGACGCAAGACCAATGAGTATCCGTCAAGTGCGACACGCTCCGTATCCGATTTGGCGGCGGCGAACAGCGGCGAGCTGTCGCCGCGCGCCAGATCGAGCCCCGGAAACGCCGTCGCGTCGACGACGATCATGGCGATCCCCGTGGGACTGCCATCGGGGCGCCGCCATGGGCGCGCCAGACCGACCATCGCGGTATCGCCGTCATACACCGTCCGCGTCGTCAACATCGGGGTGGTGGGATCGGCCTCGGCCGCTTTGGCGGCGTCCGCGGCGAGCGCCGCGAGCGCGGTCTCGTCTGGCCCTTGAGCGCTGCGCAGCTCGACGCCGCCGGCCGGATCGGCAAGTGCCGCGCCGCGAACCCCCGGCATCAGAGTCGAGACCTGGTCAAGGGCTTGCTGGGCGGCGGCATCCGATGCGGTCGCGCCGGTCTGCGTTAGTCGGTCGAGGATGCGCTGCTGGCGATCGAGTATCGCCGACGCCGTGTCGGTTGCATGGGTAACCGCGACATGCGCGCTGCGTGCCGCGTCATTGCGGCGATCGGCCGTCCCCAGGATGGCCATCGCCGCAAATCCCGCCACGGCGATCGCCGCCAGGATCGCGATGACCTCATAGCGGCGAAACGGAGCCGCGGGGCGGGACGGATCGGCGAGACGAAAATTCATGGAGATCGGGTTCCCGGCCACCACGGCGCGTTGCAAGATCAATCGGCGATCAAGGTTAATTTTGGGTTTAAGGAGATTTAGCGCGGCGCCTGGGCTGGCGGGACACAAAAATAATAGGCGTTGTCCTCCTTGGTCTCGTGCAGCACCGATACGCGCTCAAAGCGCGCGCAGTACTGTTGAGCCAGCGTTACGGTCTCGGTGACGTCGCCGTAATAATTGATCACCACCCCGTTCGCATTGCCTTGCATCACCGCGTCATGATGCTCGACGGCGCATCCGTCGAGCGTCATGGAAAGCGCTAAGGCGGAGAGCCACACTGCGTCCCGCATCAGCGAAATTCGCCTGTCCTCGCCCATTTGCCGTCAGATTGGCGACTTCGCCGCACCCTGTCGATATCTCTCCGCGGGTAGTCGGCATGAGCCTAAATCAGCTCGCCGAGACTTTCGTCAATCGCTCCGGTTGCTTAAGCTGACCCATCATGGCGCCTCACCCGCAACGTCTACACGTGATCAAGCGGTCCTGGCCGTTGGCTCAGCCGTTTGTCATTTCGCGCGGCAGCAAGACCACCGCCGATGTCGTGGTGGCCGAACTGCACGACGGCGATTCGCAAGGGCGCGGCGAATGCGTGCCGTATCCGCATTACGGTGAGAGCGTCGACAGCGTCTTCTCGGCGCTGGAAGCGATGAAGGGCGCCGTGTTCTCTGGGCTCAATCGCGAGACGCTGCAAGAGGCGATGCCGCCGGGCGCGGCGCGCAACGCGCTCGATGCCGCGTTCTGGGACATCGAGGCGAAGCGCGCCTATTGCAGCGTCGCCGAGCTCGCGGGTTTGGCCGCGCTGAAACCGGTCACCACGGCCTATACGCTGTCGCTCGACACGCCGCAGCGCATGGCTGAGGCCGCCGCCGCGCAGCGCCAACGACCGCTGTTGAAGCTGAAGCTGACCGGCGACGGCGATGTCGAGCGGGTACGCGCGGTGCGCCAGAACGCGCCCGCCTCGCGGCTTATCGTCGACGCTAATGAGGGGTGGACTGCGCGCCACTTCGCTGAGTTGTCGCCGGCCATCGCCGCACTCGGGGTCGAGCTGATCGAACAGCCCCTGCCGGCCGATGACGACGACGCGTTGGCCGAACTGCCACATCCGGTTCCGGTCTGCGCGGACGAATCATGCCATGTCGCGGCCGATCTCGACGGGTTAGTGGGCAAATACGATGCGATCAACATCAAGCTCGACAAGACCGGTGGGCTGACCGAGGCGCTGGCGTTGGCGAAAGCCGGCCGCGAGCGCGGGTTTGGCATCATGATCGGCTGCATGATCGGCACCTCGCTGGCGATAGCGCCGGCCATGCTTTTGGCGCAGCAGGCCGATATCGTCGATCTCGACGCGCCGTTGCTGCTTGCCGCCGACCGCAACCAGGGGCTGCGCTATGAGGGCAGTCTTGTTTATCCGCCGGACCCGAAATTGTGGGGCTGACCGCGCCGGTGTTTGCGCCCCAGAGATTGGAACAAGGGCTGGCCGCGCTCGGCGGCGATCCGGTCTTCACGGCGATCCTCGAACGCGCCGGGCCGCCGCGGTTCCGGCGGCGGCGCAACGGTTTTGAGACCCTGCTGCACATCATCCTCGAACAGCAGGTGTCGATCGACGCGGCGGCGGCGATGTTCCGCAGGCTACACGGGCTGCTCGGCGAGGTGACGCCGGCGGCCTTCCTGACCGTCGATGAGCCCAATCTGCGGCGTTGCGGCTTCAGCCGGCAGAAGGCAGCCTATGGCCGTGGATTGGCCGAAGCGGTGGCGAGCGGGTCGCTCGACTTCGCGCGGCTCGCCGCGACCCCGGATGACGAGGCGCTGGCGGCGCTGGTCGCGCTGAAGGGCATCGGCCGGTGGAGCGCGGAAATCTATCTGATTTTCGCGCTCGGCCGCGACGACATCTGGCCTGCGGCCGATCTCGGTCTGCAGTTCGGCGTCGCCGCCGAGCTCGGCTTGGGTACGCGGCTCGGCGAGCGCGAGTTGCGCGAGGTCGGCGAGCGCTGGCGGCCGTGGCGCACGGTGGCGGCGTGCCTCTTCTGGCAATCCTATTTGCATGCCCGCAACCGCACCGCGCCGGTGCTGCCGGCGGAGCTCTACGCGTAGCGGAGTTACGATTTCGGCAG
>DATHCK010000043.1:0-10023 GCA_035319545.1 Allostellaceae bacterium
GCCGACATGGCGACGCAGCTAGCGGCGGCGCGCGGCCTCATCCTCGATGCCGCGCAGCGCCGCGACGACGGCGAGCCCTGCCTGCAACAGGCAGCGATGGCCAAGCTCTTCGCCTCCGAGATGGCCGAGCGCGTTTGTTCCGACGCGATCCAGATTCATGGCGGCTACGGCTATCTCGCGGACTTCCCCGTCGAACGCATTTACCGCGATGTGCGGGTCTGCCAAATCTATGAGGGCACCAGCGACATCCAGCGCCTGGTCATCGCCCGCGAGTTGGCAAAGGGCTAATCGGTCGCCGCGATGATTTCCGCGAACAGCGCCCGGTCGATATTGCCGCCCGACTGAATGACCGCAACTTTCTTCCCGCGCAGCCGGTCGCGCTCCTGGCGCGCGGCGGCAAAGGGGGCGGCACCCGCGCCCTCGGCGACATTGTGCGTGTCGCTGAAGATGATGCGCATCGCCGCTTTCATGTCCTCTTCCGAGACGGTGACGATGCGCGCGGCATGGCGGCGGATCACTTCGAGCGCGGCCGCGTCGGGAACGCGCACCGCCAGCCCGCCGGCAAAGGTGTCGGCGCTATTGGTGCCGACCGGCTTGCCGGCGGCGAAAGACAGCGCGTAGGTCGGGGCGTTTGCGGCCACGACGCCGACGATCTCGGTCTTGAGCCCCAGCGCTTCGCGCGCGGCGATGACGCCGCAAATTCCGCTACCCAGGCCGATCGGCACGTAGATGACATCGAGGTCGGGCACGGCGCGGAACAGCTCGAGCCCATAGCTCGCCACCCCGCGCACCAAAAGCGGG
Organism: Allostellaceae bacterium; assembly: GCA_035319545.1. Taxonomy (GTDB): domain Bacteria; phylum Pseudomonadota; class Alphaproteobacteria; order ATCC43930; family CGMCC-115725; genus DATARH01. The sequence continues at coordinate 802 of DATHCK010000043.1, forward strand.
TGGAACGAGCGCACCGGGTGCAGATTTTCACGGTCGGCCACCGCCATCGCGTGCTCATAGGCCGCCTGGAAATCGTGGCCGTGCTCGACGAGCGTCGCGCCAAAGGCGGCCATCGCCCGGTTCTTCTCCGGGCTGTTGCCGTGCGGCACGACGATCACCGATTTTATCCCGAGCCGGGTCGCAGCGTAGGCGATGCTTTGCCCGTGATTGCCGGTCGTGGCGCTGATGACCCCGGCGATGCCGGGTTCTTTGCGTTTCAGATCGGCGAGGTAGACAAGACCGCCGCGCAGCTTGAAGGCGCCGGTCTGGGTGTGGTTCTCGTGCTTGACCCAGAGCTCCGCGGCGACCCGCGCCGACAGGAGTGGCCAGCAATATTGCGGCGTCGGCGGGATTATCGAGTGGACGAAATCGGCGGCGGCATCGAGCTCGGTGAGGGTGGGGAGCTCCATCAGTCCCCCAAGAACCCCATGACCGCTTGGACGAATTTCTCGGGCTGCTCCTGTTCGGGGTGGTGGCCGCCGCCCTCGATCAGCCGGAACTCCGCGCCATGGATCAGCTTCGCATAGGCGCGGCCGTAATCCGGAGTGACAACGCCGTCATGATCGCCCCACAGCACCAGGCTCGGCACGGAAATCCGCCCCAGCCACTGTTTGAGCTGCGGGTTGTACATAAAGGGGTGCCAACCATAGAGGCAGAGCGTTTCCCAATTGCGCGCGTGGATGACGAGCTCCTCATCGGTCATCGCGTCGTAATCCGGCGCCTTGGCGGGATCGGCCCAGCTTCTACGCTTCACCTCGTTCGGGTGGGTATTGAACACGTCGAGGATGTCGCGCTCCTCGCGTTTGCCGATCTTGATGCCTAGCGGATCGACCAGGATCAGATTCGCGATTCGATGACAGCTGGCGACCGCGACCTCAGCGGCGAGCCAACCGCCGAACGACAGCCCCATTAGGGTCACCTTCTCGTAGGGCAGTTGGTCGAGCAGCGCGAGGTAGAGGTGGACGAGGTCGTAGATCGTGTCGAAATCCTGCGGCCGCGGCGAATTGCCAAAGCCCGGCGCGGAGGGCGCGATGATCTCGACATGCCGCCCGAGCAGATCGAGAAACGGCGCTTTCGGGCTCACCGTGTCCATGCCGTGCAGCAGCACCAGCGGCGCGCCCCGGCCGCGGCGCAGCACTTCAACCTCGAATCCGTTGACGGTCATCCGCTCGGTGGTTTCCGACATGATCCTATCGTCTCGTTTGTCGTCGCTCGGTCGGCGCTTTATGCCACGAAGCGCGGCGTTGCCACTATCGCCCGATCGAGCAGCGCCGCGTAGTTGTGCGGCGCATTGTCACGCGAGGGCAATGCTTGCGGAAACGACACAATAGGCTGTAGAATAAAGCCCTTGTGGCCACAACAGAAAGGAGGTGATCCTGTGTCTAACGATCAACCGCGGTTTACCGCTTCCGTGACCAGGATCCCCGCGCAAGCCGAGATCCACGCCTAATCGGGCGGTGTCGCGGCTGCGATAGCCGCTGGTTATTCGGGGAAAAGGCCGTCACTTTCGGGAGACGGCCTTTTCTAATACCGTTATTTGCCGAGATCGAAACCGCGCGTGCGGAGCCACGCGGCGAAGCCAGTGCCTTCCGGGCTCATCGCCTGACGCGCCTTGTCCTCGGACCAGCCGTAAAACTCGGCGGTGCCATAGATTTCAGGCGATTTCTGCCGGTCCTTGATTGAGTGTCGGGCGTCGCGCCGTTGGTCGTAGGCATTGACGGCGGGGATCGTCCGGCTGTCGTGGTAGCGATCCTCCTGCACCGTCGCCTCGGGCGAGAGGCGCATGCTGGTAAAGCCCTGCTGCGCCGGATAGCCGACACACAACCCGGCAACGGGGAACACCTTGTCGGGCAGTGCCAGAATCTCGCCGACGGCGTCGATGTGGTTGCGCAAGACGCTGATCGGGCAAGTGCCGAGCCCCAGGGTCTCGGCTGCCAGGGTTGCGGTCTGCAACACGAGCGCGGCATCGACGGTCGCGTTGAAGAAGCCTTCGAGCGAGCCGTTTTTCACCGGGTGCTTGCTGATCCGTTCCAGGCGCCGTGCGTCGCCGAGAAAGACAAGGAACACCGGCGCGGTCCCGACCCACGGCATGTCCGGGATCAGCGCGGCGAGCTTGTCGCGTTGCTCGCGATCCACGACCCAGATCACCGTGGCCTGCTGGTAGTCCGATTTCGACGAAGCTGAAAACGCCGCGGCGAGGATCAGCCGGACCAGCGCTTCAGGCACCGGCCGGTCGCTGTAACGGCGATGCGTCCGGCGCAGCAGCACTCGCTTAATCCAGGAATTGTCCTCGACCGTGCCGCCGAGGAAGAGGTCAAAGCCGAAGCGGGCGGTCAGTTCGTCGCTGTAGGGCGCAGTCATCAGTTGCTCTCGTGTCTGCCCGGGCAGGGCGGGGATCACTTATCCGCCTCGCGTCCGGCTGAATAGCGAAACCAGAATAGCCGTGTCACAGTTGCGTCTAAAACAGCGCTCGCCTGAGCATATCGAATCCGCTTGTCGCGAGCACCGCGAGCACCAGGATGCGGAATACGTTCGGACTGATCCTGGCGCGCATCCAGCGCCCGAGGGGCATGCCGAGCTGGATCGGGATCACCGCCAACGCCGACATCGCGAAATCGCCGCCCGACATCGCACCGCTGCCGCCGAGCACGGCGATCATCGTCACCGCCGCGGTAAAGGCGAGGATCGCCATGTGCTTGACAAACGTGTCGGGGTCGACGCCGGAGCTTACCAGATAGGCGATCATCGGCGGGCCGAAAATCGCCGACATGCCGCCCAGCATGCCCGCTCCGAGGCCGACGAGCGGTCCGCTCCAGCGCGCGGTATGCGCACTGATCCGTACCCGCGGCAGGCACAACAGCAGTACCGCCAAAGATAAGAAGGCGACGCCGATGATGAGGCGCAGCCGGCGCGGGTCGATGCTGATGAGGAGATGCGTGCCGATCACCGAACCCAGCACAAGCGGCCCGAGAATCGGCAGCAGATGCCGCACCGCCTTGCCGGTGTGACCGCCCTCGAGTGATTGCACGATGTTGGTGACGACCATCGATACCGAGACGAGCGCGACCGCGACCGGCACCTGCACGAATTGCGTCGCGAGCGGCACCAGCACCAGCGGCAGCCCGACGCCGGTCACGCCCTTGACGATGCCGCCGAGCACAAAGACGGCGACGAGCGCGACAAGCGCCGCCGTCGGCAGGCCGAGGACCACCGCCGTCACCATTCGCGCGGCCTGTGCTCGCCCGCCTGTTGCATGCGCGTCTTTATGCCCAAGGCGAGCGCGCGTTGCCATGGTTCCGTCATCATGGCGGCGTGGAGCGAAGTATCCCGGCGCGCGGCGAAACCCCTCCCGTTTGGCACGAAATAAGCTATTCTCCGCTCACGGACGCGCCGCGGGCCCTGAGGGTCGGCGGCTGACAAGATGAGACGAGGAGAGCCCGATCATGCTGCCAGCGAAGGAAAACGAACTCATCACCCGGGTCGGACCCGGCACGCCGATGGGCAATGCGATGCGGCATTATTGGATCCCCGCCTGCCTGTCATGGGAGATCGCCGAGCCCGATGGCCCGCCGGTGCGCGTCAAGCTCATGGGCGAGGACCTCGTGGCGTTCCGCGACAGCGACGGCCGCATCGGGCTGGTCGAGGAGTTCTGCCCGCATCGCCGGGTGTCGCTCTATTTCGGGCGCAACGAGGAATGCGGCCTGCGCTGCGTCTATCACGGCTGGAAGTTCGACGTCGAAGGCAACTGCGTCGATCAGCTCAACGAACCTCCGGAGAATCAATTCAAGCAGCATATCCACCTCACTGCCTATCCGACGGTCGAGATGGGCGGGCTGGTTTGGGCTTATATGGGCCCGCCGGAAAAGATGCCGCCGGCGCCGAAATTCGCGTGGACGCAAGTGCCGGCAGAGCGCCGCCACGTCTCCAAGGTCATCGAGGAATGCAATTATCTGCAGGCCTTGGAGGGCGGCATCGACACCTCACACGCGCCGATCCTGCATCGCTTGTTGACCGACGACTCGAAGCGCGGTGGCATGAAGCCGTCGAGCCCGTTTGTGCGCGGCAAGGCACCAAAGCTCGTCGTCGACGTGACCGATTACGGCTATCTCTACGCCGGGATCCGGCCGCTCGGGGATGCCGACGTCCACATCCGCAGCTACCACTTCGTGATGCCGTTTCATCAGATCCGCCCGTCGCGGTCGGAAAGCGGCGCGACGATGGACGCCGGGCATATCTGGGCCCCGATGGATGACTACAACACCATGGTCTACAACTGGAACTACACCACCGAGGACGTGCCGCTGACCGAAGAGGACCGACGCGAGTACGGCATCGGCAACGGGCCGGATTTTGTCGACCAGACGACGTTCCGGTCGAAGCAGAACCGATCGAATAATTACGGACTGAACCGTGAAGTGCAGAAGACCGAGAGCTACACCGGCATTGACGGGATCAACCAGCAGGACCGTGCGCTGCAGGAAAGCATGGGGCCGATTGTCGACCGCTCGAAGGAACATCTGGGGCCGGCTGATAAGGCGATCGGCCAGACGCGCCGTATGTTGGGTCAGGCGGTCAGAACGGTCGCGGCGGGCGGTGTGCCGGCCGGTACCGGCACCAGCTACTATCATATCCGCGCCGGCGAAGAGGTGTTGCCGCGCGACGCCGACTGGCACGCGATCCTGGCCCCGGATATCACCAAGGACAAAATATTGCAGACGGTGTGACCGGCCAGAGCGCAAAAGCATCCACTAATTCGCCTCCCCCGGGCTCGACTCGGGGGTCTACGAATAGCTTCAACCTATTCGTGGATGGCCGGATAAAGTCCGGCCAAGGGGGCTAAGATTGAGAAGGAGAGCATCGATTATGCCGCAAGCCTTTGCCGGGGTGCTGGTCCCGGTTCTGACCCCGTTCACCCCTGCGGGCGAGCCCGATGCCGGCCGCTTCCTGTCGTTCTGCCGCTGGCTGTTGGAGGAAGGCGCCGACGGGCTGGCGATCTTCGGCACGACGAGCGAAGCGAATTCGATGTCGGCCGGGGAGCGCATGGCGCTGCTCGATCGGCTAATCGCGGCGGGCGTCCCGGCATCGCGGCTGATGCCGGGCACTGGCGCCTGCTCGATCACCGAGGCGTCGATGCTGATCAAGCATGCGGTCGGGCATGGCTGCGGTGGCGTGTTGATGCTGCCGCCCTTCTACTACAAGGGGATGACCGACCAGGGCGTCTACGATTTCATCGCCTCGGTGATCGAGAAGGTCTCGTCGCCGGCGCTGAAGATGTACCTCTATCACATCCCGCCGCAGACCATGATCCCGTTCGGGATCGATCTCGTGGGCCGCCTCATCAAGGCGTACCCGAGCACGATCGCGGGGCTGAAGGACAGCTCGGGCGACTGGAAGAACACCGAGGCGCTGCTCGCCGAGAAGTTCCCGAACTTCGGCGTATTTCCCGGCTCGGAGGTGTTCCTGCTCGATGGGCTGCGGCATGGCGGCGTGGGCTGCATCACCGCCTCGGGTAATGTCAACGTACCGGGCATCCGCAAGGTCTACGAGAACTGGCAAACGCCGCAAGCCGACCAGCTCCAGGCCGATATCACGCTGGTGCGCATGACCATCCAGAAATACCCGATGGTGCCGGCGCTGAAGCGCATCGTCGCGCATTTCCACAACGACCCCGACTGGGCCGCGGTGCGCCCGCCGATGGAGCGCCTCTCCGACGCGCAGTCGACAGCGCTGCTCGCCGATCTCGAAAAGATCGGCTACAGCCTCGGCGAGCGACGGCGCGAAGCGGCGGAGTAGACGAGGAGCCGGCGATGGCTGCCGAGCATCCCGCCCGCACCCCAGAGCGCCAGGCGTTCTACGACAAGATCGCGCCGGGCAATTTGGCGCCGCTATGGGAGCAGCTGCACACCCTGGTGACACCGGCGCCGCAGCCAATGGCGCTCCCGACGGTATGGCGCTATCACGACGTGCGGCCGTTCCTGATGCAATCGGGGAGTCTCATCTCGGCGCAAGAAGCGACGCGCCGCGTGCTGATGCTTATGAACCCCGGGCTCGGCGGGCGGGCCTCGATCACCGGCTCGCTGTTCGCGGGGCTGCAGCTCATCATGCCGGGCGAGGTCGCGCCGGCGCATCGCCACACGCAATCGGCGCTGCGCTTTGTGATCGAGGGGCGCGGAGCGTACACCGCGGTGGATGGCGAGCGCACGACCATGGCGCCGGGCGACTTCATCATCACCCCGTCTTGGACCTGGCACGACCACGGCAACGACACGCAGGAGCCGGTGGTCTGGCTCGACGGGCTGGACATCCAGATCGTCAATCTGCTCAACGCCAGCTTTGCCGAGGGCTATTCCGACGACACTCAGCCGATCTCGCGCCCCGAGGGCGATAGCTTTGCGCGCTACGGCAACAATCTGCTGCCGGTCGATTGGAAGCCTGACGTCAAGACCTCGCCAGTGTTCAATTATCCCTATGCCCGCACCCGCGAGGCGCTGGCGTCGCTGGCGAAGAATGGCGCGCCCGACCCCTATCACGGCCACAAATTGCGCTATGTGAACCCGGCCTCGGGTGAGTTCGCGATGCCGACCATCGCGACCTTTGTGGAGCTCCTGCCGGCGGGCTTCGCGTCGCTGCCCTATCGGTCGACCGACGGCACGGTGTTTGTCTGCGTCGAGGGCGAGGGCGAGACGCGCGTCGGCGACACGGTGCTGACTTGGTCGAAGAACGACATCTTTGTCGTGCCGAGCTGGGCGTCGCACACGCATCACGCGGCCGCGGAATCCGTGCTGTTCAGCTTTTCCGACCGCGTCGTCCAAGAGAAGCTCGGCCTGTGGCGCGAGGCGCGCGGCAACGCCTAGGGCCAATCTCCGCGACATAGGCGGGCCGCTAGCGTTATCTTAACCATGCTGCGGCAAACGGTGCGTCATGGGCGATAAGGGCAAAGGCGGCGCAGGGACGATCCACCCGGTGATCTTGTCGGGCGGGTCGGGGACGCGGCTGTGGCCGATGTCGCGCACCTTTTATCCGAAGCAGCTCCTGCCGCTGGTCGGCGACAAGACTTTGCTTCAGCAGGCTGCCTTGCGGATTGCTGACGCGCCGGGATTTGCCGCGCCGCTCGTCATCGCCAACGAAGAGCACCGCTTCATCATCGCCGAGCAGCTGCGTGAGATCGAGGTTGCGCCGCAAGGGCTGCTGCTCGAGCCGGTCGGCCGCAACACCGCGCCCGCAGCCGCCATTGCGGCGCTGTCGCTCGCCGAGAGCGACCCACAGGCGCTGATGCTGCTGATGCCGTCGGATCACACGATCGACGACCTCGCGGCATTTCTCGCGGCTGTCACGCGTGCCGCGACGGCCGCGCGGGCCGGGCACCTCGTCACCTTCGGCATCCATCCCGAGCGCGCCGAAATCGGCTATGGCTATATCGAGCGCGGCGCCGCTCTGGCCGGCGCCGAGGGTGCATTCGCGGTCGCCCGTTTTGTCGAGAAGCCCGATGCCGCGACCGCCGAGCGCTACCTCAAATCCGGCGATTTCTTCTGGAACAGCGGCATTTTCCTGTTCCCGGCGGCGCTCTACCTGAGCGAGCTGGAGCGGCTGCGCCCCGACATGCTGGCTTCGTGCCATGCGGCGCTCAAAGCCGCGCGGCGCGACGACGATTTCATCCGCCTCGACAAGGAGGCGTTCGCCGCCTGTCCGGCGGATTCGATCGACTACGCCGTCATGGAGCACACGGCGAAAGCTGCGATGGTGCCGGTCAGCATGGGCTGGAGCGATCTCGGCTCGTGGGACGCGCTGTGGGAACTGGCTGGCAAGGACAAGGCAGGTAACGCGATTTCGGGCAACGTCATCGCCGAGGACGCGAAGAATTGCTATCTGCGCTCCGAAGCGGGGCTGGTCGCGGCGCTCGGGGTTGAGGACCTCATCGTAGTCGCCACCGACGACGCGGTGATGCTGGCGCCGAAGAGCCGCGCGCAGGACGTGCGCCGGCTGGTCGCACGGCTCGTCCAGGAGAACCGCGGCGAGGCCGACGCGCTGCCGCGCGTCCATCGCCCGTGGGGCAGCTACGAGACATTGCATGCCGGGCACCGTGTTCAGGTCAAGCACATCCTGGTCAAGCCGGGCGGCAAGCTCAGCCTGCAGATGCACCACCATCGCGCCGAGCACTGGGTCGTCGTCCAGGGCACCGCCAAGATCGTGCGCGGCGACGAAGAGCTGATGCTCACCGAAGACCAGTCGACCTACATCCCGCTCGGCATCGCGCACCGGCTGGAAAACCCGGGCAAGATCCCGCTGCATCTGATAGAGGTGCAGTCGGGCGCCTATCTCGGCGAGGACGACATCGTCCGCTTCGAAGACCATTACGGGCGCGTGGCCGACAAATGAAGCTCTACCGCTACCTGACCGGTGTCGACGACCAGAGCTTCTGTCACCGCGTGTCGGCCGCGCTCAACCGCGGCTGGCAGCTCTACGGCCAGCCAACCCTCACTTACAACGCCGAGACCAAACGGGTCATTTGCGGCCAGGCGATCGTCAAGGACGTCGAGGGCGCCGACTATTCGCCCGACATTCAGCTATCGGATTACTAGACCTCGGTCTTCGCTCCTGTGCGGCTGGTGATGAGACCGTAATGCTCGGTGCGGCGGTGCTTCTCGAACGCGAAGACCGTGCGGCGCAGATAATCGCCCAGCTCCAAATCCAGGTTCACCGAGATGACCTCGTCGTCCTCGGTTTGGGCGAGCGCGGCGATCTCGCCGGTCGGCGCGACGATCGCCGAGCCGCCGATCATGCCGAACCCGTCTTCCGCGCCGCATTTCGCCGCCGCCAACACCCAGGCGGCGTTCTGGTAGGCGCCCGCCTGCAACGACAGCAGGTGGTGGAACATCCGCAGATGCTCGGGCTCGCGGTGGTGGATGTTCTCGATCGGCGTGTTGTAGCCGAGCGCGACGAGCTCGACCCCTTGCAGCCCCATGACGCGATAGGTCTCGGGCCAGCGCCGATCGTTGCAGATGCACATGCCGACGACGGCGTCATAGGCGCGCCACACCTTGAACCCCTCGTTGCCGACGTCGAAATAGCGCTTTTCGAGATGCTGGAATGGCGCCTGCGGCAGATGCTCGGAATGACCCGGCAGGTGCACCTTGCGATACCGCCCGACGATCCGCCCGTCGCGCTCGACCAGGATCGACGTGT
>DATHCK010000044.1:0-4459 GCA_035319545.1 Allostellaceae bacterium
CGCGCTCTATCAGGCGGCTAGTACGTAGTTCGTCAGACTTCAGTCCCCTCCCCCGCGACTTGATCCGGGGGTCTACGAATAGCCTCAACCTATTCGTGGATGGCCGGGTCAAACCCGGCCAAGGGGGATGAAGGTGTCTACTCCGCGCTGGCGGCGGCGTGCCGGATGCCGAGCGCGAGGCTGCGCTGGCGCAGCGGCTTCAGCACGAATATCGCCATCGCCACCACGCCGAAGTTCATGATCGCGGTGACGATGAACACGGCATACCAGCCGCCGCTCGCCGACTTGATCAGGTTCGCCAGCGGCACCAGAAAGGCCGACAGCCCTTTCGCCGTGTAAAGGAAGCTCAGATTGGCGGTGGCGAATTTGGGTCCGAAGCTGTCGGTGCAGGTCGACGGGAACAGGCTGAAAATCTCGCCCCAGGTCAGGAATATGAGCCCGGCGAAGACGACAAAGGCCCACGGGCTCGTGCCGAGCGAGCCGAGCAGCCAGTAGCTGATGCCGCCAAGCCCGAACGCGAGCGCCATCGTGTTCTCGCGGCCGATATTGTCGGAAATCCAACCAAAGAGCGGCCGCGCCGCGCCGTTCGCGACATTGTCCACAAGAAGTGTCAAGGTCAACGTCGATACCCCGACGAGCACCGCCGTGTCGGCGACGTGAAAATCCTTGGCGATCAGCGCGACCTGCGCGGTCGCCATCAAGCCGCTCGCCGAGACGACCACGAACATCACGTAGAGCACCCAAAACACCGGCGTCGCCAGCATCTCCTTGGGCGAATAGCTCTCCGTCGTCTGCATGAGCTTCGGCGGCGCGCTCCGGGTCTCGTCGCCGAGCGGCGCACGCATCCACCACGCGACAATAAAGACGGTGGCACCCTGCGCCAATCCGAACCAGAAGAACGCCGCGGCATAACCCGACGACTCGATCACCAGGCGGATCGGCACCACCGTCAACGCCGCACCGGCGCCAAACCCGGCGGCGGTCAGGCCCACCGCCAAGCCGCGACGGTCGGGGAACCACTTCACCGCATTGCCAACGCAGGTCGCGTAGATCGCGCCGGCGCCGATACCCGACAGGGCGGCGCCGAGATAAAGAAGCTGCAGCGAGTCAGCAAACGAATTGACGATCCAGCCGAGCGCCGTCAGTACCCCGCCAAAGGCGACCATCAGTCTCGGGCCGTTCTTGGCGCCGACCCAATCGACGATCCAGCCTTCGATCGGCGTCAGCCAGGTTTCCAGAGCGACAAAGATGGCGAACGCCACCTGGATATCGACGACCGGCCAGCCGCGCGCCGCGGCCATCGGCTGCACGAACAAGGTCCAGCCATATTGCAGATTGGCGATCATCACCATGCAGAGGATGGCGATAACGAGCTGCAGCCAACGACTCGTCGGCGGCAGCGCGCCGGCGCCTGCCGCTGTTGACGAGCTCTCCATGACGCGTCCTCCCGAAACTTTTGTTTCCGGCTTTCATTCCGCAAACGTCGGAATCCGACGAAGCGCGGCGGTTTTTACATAAGTTCGCGGCAAATTGAAAAATAATCGTCACATGACACGCCAATGTGACGATTTGGCTCGGGGAGGAAGTCTGGACTACTCCGCCGCGGCAACGCTCTCGCGGCGGCCAAGCTGTTTCAGCGAACGATCGATCCACAGCCGCGTCAGTTTTTCCTGCGCGCCGTTTTGCGACAAGCGGCGGCGCAGGGTCGGAAAATCCACCCGGTCCATGTCCTGGTCCTGGTTGAAGCAGGAAAAGACGATAGTCTCGGTACCGGTCACGGGATCTCGCTGGCGCTGCAGGCACTGCGCGCAGATCTCCTTCATCATGCATTGCATCGGCGAGTTGATCGATGCGATCGCGCGATGACCGGGGCGGAAATAGCTCGCGAGCCGGGCGCGGCGCGCCTCGGCAACGGCGTTCATCATCATGTCCGAGCCGATGGCGATGACCCGATCGACCTCGGAGAGCTGGATTTCGATGGCCCCAAGCCGTCCGGTGCCGTAAGCCTCGATCGCCTCGACGATGTTGCCGACGAAGGCACGGTCTTGCGGGCGGCCCGGCGCAAACCCGGGCGCTTCGTCGCAGCACCACACGATAGTATCGGCGGCGGCCTCGATATCGGCGACTTTGTAACGATCGGCGAGCGTCTTGTAGCCGGCGAAGTAGAGGACACGCGAGCCTTCGGCGCGCAACGCCGCGCCGATCGAAAACAGCACCGCATTGCCGAGCCCACCGCCGACCAGCAGCACGGTCTCGCCGGGCGGGGTTTCGGTCGGCGTGCCGGTCGGCCCCATCAGGATCACCGGCTCGCCGGGCTGCAGCAGCGCGCAGAGATCGGATGAGCCACCCATTTCGAGCACGATCGTCGACAATAATCCCTTGTCGCGGTCGATCGACGCGCCGGTCAACGCCAGTCCTTCCATCGCCAAGGTCGTGCCATCGCTCCGCTGCGCAAAGGTCTCATAATTCTGCAGACGGTAGAATTGGCCGGGCTGGAAGGCGCGCGCGGCCATCGGCGCGCGCACCACAATCTCGATAATCTTCGGGGTCAGACGGATGACCTCGTGCACCCGGGCGCGCAGCTCGTCGTCGAGCCGCAGCTTGAGCGCTTCGGGCGCGGGCTCGACAGGCGCACGCCGCGCGAGCGTGCGGCTCACCACCGGATAGCCGCGCGTCGCGCCGCCCATCGCTTTGACGACATTGCCGGCGAAGCTCGGATGCAGATCGCCCCAGAAACTGACCGCGCAGCCGTCCGGCATCAAGCTCATCAGCACATGGGCAGCGTCGGGTTTGGCGACGCGCTGCGGCGTCACCTTGTTGCCGTCCTCGTCGAGCGCCTGGAAATAGCGGCCATCGAGCGAGGCATGCGCCGGGTCCTCGCGCGCCAGCACGGTGTTGGGCTGCGTCCCGGCGGCGACGAGGATCGTGCGCGCCGGCAGCACTACTTGCGGCTCGCCCTCGGCGCGCGAGAGGCGCAGCGCCACCGCCTGTTCATCCTGGTCGATTTCGACCGCGACCGGGGTGAGGCCTTCGGCAAAACGAATGCCCTCCTCCATCGCCTTCGCCACTTCCTCGTGGTTGAGGGTGTAGCTCGGCGCATCGATCAGGCGCCGGCGATAGGCGATGGTGACACCGCCCCACCCGTTGACGAGCGGAGCCAGGCGCGGCGGCCGGCCCTCGGCCTTAGCCGCCTCACGCTCGGCACGGATCGCGCGGGCATGGACGGTGAATTCGTCGGCGACCTCGCTCTCGGCCGCGCTCCACCCGGCACGCACCGCTTCCGCGCCGCGCTCGGCGGCCAAAGTCTCGTAGCGCGAGAGGAACTTCTCGACCTGCAGCGGGTAATAGGCGAGCGCCTCGGTCGCGGTGTCGATCGCGGTGAGCCCGCCTCCGATCACCACCACCGGCAACCGCACGGTGAGGTTGGCGATGCTGTCGGTCTTTGCCGCGCCGGTGAGCTGCAACGCCATCAGGAAGTCGCTCGCCTGGCGCACGCCGAGCGCCAGCCCGTTCGCCATCGGGATCACCGTCGGCCGGCCGGCGCCGGCGCACAGCGCGATATGGTCGAACCCCATCGCGAAGGCGTTATCGATCGTCACGGTCCCGCCAAAGCGCACGCCGCCATACATTGCGAACTGCCGTCGCCGCTCCAGCAAGAGGCGGATGATCTTGAGGAAATTCTTATCCCAGCGAACGGTGATGCCGTATTCGGCGACCCCGCCAAACCCGGCCATCGTGCGCGCGTCGAGCCGCTCGTAAAGGCTCGCGATGTCGCGGATCGGCTCGAACGGCGCGCGTTCGCCGAGTGCGGTGACGCCGGAAATCGCCGGCGGCAGCGGCTCGATCTTCAGCCCGTCGATCGCGGCGACAAAATGCCCGTCATTGATGAGGTGATGGGCGAGCGTGAACCCGGCAGGCCCCAGCCCCACTGCCAGCACCTTGTAGCCCGACGCCGGCCTGGGCAGCGGGCGGCGCAGGTTGAGCGGGTTCCACCGGGTCAACAGGCTGTAAATCTCAAAACCCCAGGGCAGCGCCAGCACATTTTTGAGGATGCGGGTCTCGACCTGCGGGATATCGACCGGGTCCTGCCGCTGATAGATGCAGGCCTTCATGCAGTCGTTGCAGATGCGGTGCCCGGTCGCGGCGCAGAGCGGGTTGTCGACCGCTACGATGGCGAGCGCGCCGAGGCTGTGGCCGCGCGTCGCGACCAGGTTCATCTCGGAGATTTTCTCGTCGAGCGGACAGCCGGCGAGCGTCACGCCGAAAATGCTTTTCCTGAAGCCGCCATCCTTCTCGATTAGCCCGTGCGCGCAGCTGTCCTTGCCCTGGTTGTGGCACCAGATGCAGTAATTCGCCTGATCGAGCGCGCCGGCGAGGTCGGTGCCGGCATCGGTCAGCGCGAATCCGTCGCGCGCCCGCCAATCGTGCTCGGGCAGTCGCATCATCGTGACACCGTCGC
>DATHCK010000045.1:0-5037 GCA_035319545.1 Allostellaceae bacterium
CGGGCCGGGGGTCGAGCGGCTCAACGAGGAGGTCGCCGAGCGCTTTCCGCAAGCGCGCGTCGCGCTGATGGTCAGCGATTTGCTGCCCGGTCCGCGCGCCGCCGCCGAGCTCGCCGAGGCGATGGCGGCGCATCGCTACGATCTGCTGATCGGCACGCAGATCGTCGCCAAGGGGCACCATTTCCCGATGCTCACCTTGGTCGGCGTGGTCGACGCCGATCTCGGCCTGGGCGGCGGCGACTTGCGCGCGGCCGAGCGCACCTACCAGCTGCTGCATCAGGTCGGCGGCCGCGCCGGCCGCGCCGAGCGGCCGGGGCAGGTGCTGATCCAGACCTATATGCCTGAGCAGCCCGTAATGCAGGCGCTCGCCGCTAACGATCGCGACCGTTTCCTCGAGGCCGAGGCGCGGCAGCGCCGCGAGGCGCATCTGCCGCCTTTCGCGCGGCTCGCCGCGCTTATCGTCAGTGCGCCCGACGCCGAGTCGGCCGATTTCGCCGCCCGCGCGCTGGCGCGCGCCGCGCCGCACATGCCAGGCGTTGGCGTGTTGGGGCCGGTGCCCGCGCCGCTCGCGGTGCTGCGCGGGAGGCACCGCCGCCGCCTTCTTGTGCAGGCCGAGCGCGCGGTCAATCTCCAGGCGGTGCTGCGCGAGTGGCTCGCCAAGGTGCGCTTCGCCGGATCGACGCGATTGCAGGTTGATGTCGACCCCTACAGCTTTCTTTGACGCATGGCACCTGCGCGAAGCACGTAAGCCATTGAATTAACGCAAACCTCTGGCGGTTGCGCCGCGCCCGCGAACATGCTAGGAACCGCGCGGATTTCGCGGGGCTGTGGTGGCCCCGAGGTCGTCTTTGGCGAATCCGACAAGGACAATGTCGCGACCCACCGCTCCCCGGCGCGCAGATCGAGGAACGTCTCCCTTTGGCTGCTGAAGCAACAGGCATTTCCGGCCTGGCAGAACGTTATGCGGCGGCGCTGTTCGAGCTGGCGGACGAGCGCCAGGAACTCGACGCGGTCGCCGGCGATTTGCGCGAGCTGCGCGCGATGCTCGCCGCGAGCGGTGACTTGCTGCGCCTCGTGCGCAGCCCGGTGCTGACCCGCGCCGAACAGGGCAGGGCGATGGCGGCGCTCGTCACGGACGCCAAGTTGTCGAATCTCACCGCGGATTTTATCGGGGTCGTCGCTGGCAACCGGCGGCTTTTCGCGGTGCCAGCGATGATCGACGCCTATCTCGCCAAGCTTGCCGAGCGGCGCGGCGAGGTGACCGCCGAGGTCACCGCGGCGCAACCGCTGTCGGAAGCGCAGCAAAACGCGCTGGGTGATCAGCTGCGCCGGGTCGTCGGCAGCCGGGTCGCGATCGACGTGCGCGTCGATCCGAGCCTGCTCGGCGGCATGGTCGTCAAGATCGGCTCCCGCATGGTCGACGGTTCGTTGAAAGGCCAGCTGCAGCGGTTGCAGCTGAGCATGAGAGGAAGTGGCTAGAGAGCCAAAGGCAGAGGAATTCCCATGGAAGTTCGCGCGGCGGAAATCTCCGCCATCCTCAAGCAGCAGATCGCGAGTTTCGGCAGCGAAGCCGATGTCGCCGAAATCGGCCAGGTGCTGTCGGTCGGCGACGGCATCGCCCGCGTGTATGGCCTCGACAAGGTCCAAGCCGGCGAGATGCTCGAATTCCCCAACGGCATGCGCGGCATGGCGCTCAACCTCGAAACCGACAATGTCGGCGTGGTGATCTTTGGCGACGACAGCGGCATTCGCGAGGGCGACACCGTCAAACGCACCGGCGCGATCGTCGACGTGCCGGTCGGCCGCGGGCTCCTGGGGCGCGTCGTCGACGGGCTCGGCAACCCGATCGACGGCAAGGGGCCGCTCACCGACGTCACGCGCAGCCGCGTCGAGGTCAAGGCGCCCGGCATCATTCCCCGGAAATCGGTGCACGAACCGGTGCAGACCGGATTGAAGGCGATCGATGCGCTGGTGCCGATCGGCCGCGGCCAGCGCGAGCTGATCATCGGTGACCGGCAGACCGGCAAGACCGCCGTGGCGATCGACACAATCCTCAACCAGAAAGGCGTCAACGCCGGCACCGACGAATCAAAGAAGCTTTACTGCATCTATGTCGCCGTGGGGCAAAAGCGCTCAACGGTCGCACAGATTGTCAAGACGCTGCAGGATTACGGTGCGCTCGAATATTCGATCGTCGTCGCGGCGACAGCGTCGGAGCCGGCGCCGCTGCAGTTCCTCGCCCCCTACACCGGCTGCACGATGGGCGAGTTCTTCCGCGACAACGGCATGCATGCGCTGATGATCTACGACGATCTGTCGAAGCAGGCGGTCGCCTATCGCCAGATGTCGCTGCTGCTGCGCCGCCCGCCCGGCCGCGAAGCCTATCCGGGCGACGTGTTCTACCTGCATTCGCGGCTTCTCGAACGCGCCGCCAAGATGAACGACGAGCACGGCGCCGGATCGCTGACCGCGCTGCCGGTGATCGAGACGCAGGCGGGCGACGTGTCGGCCTACATCCCGACCAACGTCATCTCGATCACCGATGGGCAGATCTTTCTCGAGACCGAGCTGTTCTATCGCGGTATCCGGCCGGCGATTAACGTCGGCCTCTCGGTGAGCCGCGTCGGCTCGGCGGCGCAGATCCGCGCGATGAAGCAGGTCGCTGGCGGCATCAAGCTGTCACTGGCCCAATATCGCGAGATGGCGGCCTTCGCGCAGTTCGCCTCCGACCTCGATGCCTCGACCCAGCGCTTGCTGGCGCTCGGCGCTCGGCTGACCGAACTGCTGAAACAGCCGCAATTCTCGCCGGTGCCGGTCGAGGAGCAGGTGGTGGCGATCTTCGCCGGCACCCGCGGCTATCTCGACAATGTCGCGGTCAGCGAAGTCGGCCGCTTCGAGGCGTCGATGCTCGGCGAATTGCGCTCGTCCAAAGGAGAGCTGCTCGCGGCGATCCGCAACGAGGGCGCGCTGTCGGACGATTCGCAGAAAGCGCTGGTCGCCTTCCTCGACAACTTCGCCAAGACCTTCGCGTAGGAGCGCATGCCCAGTCTCAAGGACCTGCGCAACCGCATCCGCAGCGTCAGGTCGACCCAGAAGATCACCTCGGCGATGAAGATGGTCGCCGCCTCCCGCCTGCGCCGCGCGCAGGAGCAGGCCGAGGCGGCGCGCCCCTATGCCGAACGCATGGAGCGGGTGCTGGCGTCGCTGGCGGCGCGCATGTCGGGCCTTTCCGGCGGCCCGCCGCTCTTGGCCGGCACCGGCAAGGATCAGACGCATCTCCTCGTCGTCGCGACCTCGGATCGCGGGCTTGCCGGTGGCTTTAACGCGTCGATCCTGCGCGAGGCGCGGCGGCAGATCCGTACGCTCTTGGCGGGCGGCAAAGAGGTCAAGGTCATCACCGTGGGCCGCAAGGGCCGCGACGGGTTGCGCCGCGACTATGCCCGCTACATTCACGACAGCCTCACCGATATCGGTCGCCGCGGTGTCGCGTTCGAGGAGGCGCGCGACATCGCCCAGCGTGTGCTGACGATGTTCGAGACCGGCGGGTTCGACCGTTGTTCGATCATCTTCAACCGCTTCCAGTCGGCGATGACGCAGATCGTGACGGTGCAGCAGCTGGTGCCGTTCGCGCAGCCCGAAGTCGCCGAGGCGCCGGCAACCGAAGGCGGGGCGATCTACGAATTCGAGCCGGACGAAGAGGAAATCCTCGCCGAGCTGTTGCCGCGCAACCTCGCGGTGCAGATCTACACCGCGCTCCTCGAAAATGCGGCGAGCGAGCAGGGCGCGCGGATGACCGCGATGGACAACGCCACGCGCAACGCCGGCGACATGATCAATCGGCTCAATACCGTCTACAATCGCTCCCGCCAGGCCGCCATCACCAAGGAGCTGATCGAGATCATCTCCGGCGCCGAGGCGCTCTAACCCAGGGATCATCCGAACATGGCCACCAACATCGTCGGCACCATCACGCAAGTCATCGGCGCGGTCGTCGATGTGCATTTTGAGGGCGAGCTGCCGGCCATTCTCAACGCGCTGCACACCGATAATGGCGGGCAGAACCTGGTGCTCGAAGTGGCGCAGCATCTTGGCGAAAACACCGTGCGGACGATCGCGATGGACACGACCGACGGGCTGGTGCGCGGCGCGCAGGTGGTCGATACCGGCGGGCCGATCAGCATGCCGGTCGGGCCGGAGACGTTGGGCCGCATCCTCAACGTGATCGGCGAACCCGTCGACGAGAAGGGCCCGATCGTCACGAAGATGCGCTCGCCGATCCACAAGCCGGCGCCGGAATTTGTCGATCAGTCGACCGAAGCGGAAATCCTCGTCACCGGCATTAAGGTCGTCGATCTGCTCGCGCCTTACGCCAAGGGTGGCAAGATCGGTCTCTTCGGCGGCGCCGGGGTCGGCAAGACCGTCATCATCATGGAGCTGATCAACAACATCGCGAAGGCGCACGGCGGCTACTCGGTGTTCGCCGGCGTCGGCGAGCGCACCCGCGAGGGCAACGACCTTTATCACGAGATGATGGAGTCGAAAGTCATCATCCCTGACGGCCCGGGCTCCAAGGCGGCGCTGGTCTACGGCCAGATGAACGAACCGCCAGGCGCGCGCGCCCGGGTGGGGCTATCGGGGCTGACCCTCGCCGAATATTTCCGCGACGAGGAAGGTCAGGACGTGCTGTTCTTTGTCGACAACATCTTCCGCTTTACCCAAGCCGGCTCCGAGGTGTCGGCGCTGTTGGGCCGCATCCCGTCGGCGGTCGGCTATCAGCCGACGCTAGCGACCGATTTGGGAACGCTGGAGGAGCGGATCACCAGCACAAAAAAGGGCTCGATCACTTCGGTCCAGGCGATCTATGTCCCGGCCGACGACCTGACCGACCCGGCGCCCGCGACGACATTCTCGCATCTCGACGCGACGACGGTGCTGTCGCGCCAAATTGCTGAGCTCGGCATCTATCCCGCGGTCGACCCGCTCGATTCGACCTCGCGCATGCTCGACCCGCGCGTCGTCGGCGAAGAGCATTACACG
>DATHCK010000046.1:0-6403 GCA_035319545.1 Allostellaceae bacterium
CCGCATTGTCGCTGCGCCCGCTGGGCAAGAGGCTCGGCACCGAAGTCGAGGGCGCCGACCTCGCGAACATCGACGACAAGACCTTTGCCGAAATCGAGGACATCTTCCGCGGCCATCCGGTGCTCGTTTTCCGCGACCAGAAACTGGACGCGCACCAGCTTGCGGCGTTCGGCCAGCGCTTTGGCCATCTGCGCGAGCACATTCTCGAAAACTACCGGCATCCGGACGACCCGCGCGTCTCGTTCATCACCAATGTCGCCAAGGATGGCGGGGTCGACAAATTCGGCGTCACTCGCGCGTCGAGCTGGCACGCCGACGAAACCTACGACCCGCCCGAAAAACTGCCGCGCTTGGCGATCCTCCACGCGGTTGAGGTGCCGCGCGAGAAGGGCGGTACGCTCTTCGCCGACATGTACGCGGCCTACGAAACGCTATCGCCGGAAATGAAGCAAAGGCTCGCCGGCATGACCGGCCGCCACGGCTACACCGACGGCCCGGACGCCCGCAAAATCTATACCGAGGAGCATATCCGCCAGCGCAATGCGGGCCGGCCGGAATGCCTGCATCCGGCGGTCAAGGAGCACCCGGTCACCGGCCGCAAGGTGCTGTTCGTCAATCCGACGCATTGCCACGGCTTTGTCGGCATGAGCAATGAGGAGTCCGAGCCGCTGATCCTCGAATTGCGCGACCACGCGATCCAGGACGACAACACCTACTACCACGCCTGGCGGGTTGGCGATGTGGTGATCTGGGACGAAATCGCGACGATGCATCGCGGCGCCGCCGACGCCGCGCCCGAGGAGCGCCGCGTCATGCTGCGCACCATCGTCCACCCCAACTGACCTTGCCCCGACTGCGCTTTTTCGCGCTGGCGGTCTTGGCCGGCCTCGCGGCTTGCGCGCGGGTCGAGGTGTTGGAAAACACGCCGTCGAGCGTCTCGATCCGCTATGGCGGCGCGATGACGGAAGACGATGCCCTCGCCGAGGCCAACCGGCTTTGCGCCGCGCACGGCAAGATCGCGCAATTGCGCAGCGAGGATGAAAAGGGTCTGCTCGAACACTACGCCAATTTCAACTGCGTGAGCCGCTAGGCCGCGCGCACCTGTGGCATCACCTCGCGGGACAAAATCTCCAGCTGCTCCAGCGCGAGGCTGTTCGGCATCCCCGGCCAATGCACCGAGGCGACGATGTGGTTGACCCCGAGCCGCCGGTTCAGCCGCACCATCTGCTCGGCGACCTCGACCGGTGACCCCATCAAAAACCGGTCTTCCAACAGTTCGGCGAATTCGTGGTCGAAATCGTCGCCCTCGGGCATGACCTTGTCCTGCCCCCAGGCGCGATAGGCGCGGTATTTCTCTTCGAGGTAGGGCTGCGCGAGGCGGATCGCCTCGGCGCGCGAGGTGGCGACAAACACTTCGCGCCGCATCGGCACCTCTGCCGGAAACGGCTTTCCCTCCTCGTCCAGTGCGCGCTTGTACAAATCCATCTGGCGTTCGATCGTCGCCAGCGTGTTGTGCGGGTTGATGTACCAGCAATCGCCGATCCGCGCCGCGCGCTTGACGGCGATGTCGGCGTTGGCGCCGATCCAGATCGGCGGGGTCGGCTTTTGCACCGGCTTGATCGGGCAGGTCGCGTGGTCGAGCTCCCAGTCCTGGCCCTTCATGTCGACAAAACCTTCGGTCCACAGCCGCTTCACCGCGACCATCACCTCCTCGAACCGCGCGCCCAATTTCCCGCGCGGCACGCCGAACGCCTTGAACTCGACATCGCGGTAGCCGATCCCCGCGCCAAAGACGAGCCGCCCGCCCGACAGCAGATCGAGCGTCGCCAGCTGCTCGGCGAGGTCGAGGGGCTTGTGCAGCGGCACGAGCACCAGCCCGCAGATGATCCGCAGCCGCGGCGCGATCGCCGCGCAGTACGAGAGAAACGGGATTTGCTGCACCGACTGAAACGGGTGCGCGCTGAAATGCGAGCCCTTGACCACCCCGTCAAAGCCGAGCCGGTCGGCGGCGCGCACCAACTCGAGATCGTCCGCCAGATGCCCCGCCGGATCGCCTGGCGGGTGCTGGCCGCGGACGATGAGGCTGAGCTTAAACCCAGGCATCGTCCACCATGCCCTTGTCGGCCAGCTCCTTTTTCGCCTTGTCGTTTTTGTCGAGATCGAGCCCCATGCCGCGTAGTACGTGGTTCGCCTTGGTGAACTGGATGTTCGAATATTCGATGATCTCGAGCCGGTTGCCCCACGGGTCGAGAAAATCGAGAAACGGCCCTTCGACAAACCGCGCGCCCGCCGCTTTCGCCAGCTCGATGATCCGGCTGCGGTCGTCGACGACAAAACCGATATGGCGCTTTTCCTCGCCCGGCACCGCGTAAT
Organism: Allostellaceae bacterium; assembly: GCA_035319545.1. Classification (GTDB taxonomy): domain Bacteria; phylum Pseudomonadota; class Alphaproteobacteria; order ATCC43930; family CGMCC-115725; genus DATARH01. The sequence goes on from DATHCK010000046.1 coordinate 2,374, forward strand.
CCCGCACCAGGGTCATGTTGATGAACTGGTCGCCCATGTCGATAAAGGCGTTGCGCTCGCCCTTGCCGCGCAGCGTGAAATCGAAAATCCGCGCGTACCAGTCGAGCGCCTTGTCGATGTCGCCGACCTCGATCGCGACATGGTTGATGCCAACGAGTCTCGGCTTCTTTCCTTCGGGCATGATGGCCTCCTGTACGAGATTACCGCGTCGCCCAATGAGACGAAGAGGCGCGCTCCTCGCAATGACGATTAAAGTAGGTGTCATTGCGAGCGAAGCGAAGCAATCTCGCCGGGCAGTGTGAGGGGTAGAGGATGCCGAAGATCATCACGACCGCGGTCGGGACGGGCGAGAAGGGCTTTGCCGGCGATGGTAGGCCGGCCGGGAAGGCGCTGCTCAACGGCCCGTTCGATGTGTGCTTTGACCGCGCCGGCAACCTCTATTTCTCCGACACGTTCAACAACCGGATCCGCCGCGTCGATGCGGCGCGCGGAGTCATCACCACCGTCGCCGGCAATGGCGAGAAGGGCTTTGCCGGCGACGGTGGCCCAGCCACCGAAGCCGCGCTCAACGAGCCTTACGGCGTGGTGATCGACCGCGCCGGCAATCTCTACCTCGCCGACCGGCTCAATCGCCGGGTCAGGCGCATCGACGGCGCGACCGGCATCATCACCACGCTCGCCGGCACCGGCGAGGCGGCCTATTCGGGTGATGGCGGTCCGACCGCCCAGGCCGGCCTCGCCGAGCCGAACGGCCTTGCCTTCGGGCCGGGCGAAACGCTGCTCTACATCACCGACGTCGCCGATAACAGGGTGCGCGTCGTCGATCTTGCGGCTAGCACCATCGCGACCTTCGCCGGCACCGGCGCGGCCGCGCATTCGGGCGACGGCGGCCCGGCCACGAAAGCCGGCACTTTCGGCGCGCGCGCCGTCAAGGTCGGAGCGGACGGCACGGTCTACATCCTCGAACGGCAGGGTTCGAGCCTGCGCGCCGTCGATCCGGCGACCCGGATCATCTCGACCATCGCCGGCACTACCGCGCGCGGCTATGCGGGCGATGGCGGCCCGGCGCTCGCCGCCGTGTTCGACGCGCCGAAGGAGATGGCGATCGACCGCGACGGCTCGCTCCTGATCGTCGATACTGAAAACCACGCGATCCGCCGCATCGACCCCCGCACGACGATCGTCACCAACCTTGCCGGCGGGCGGCAGGGGTCGAGCGGCGACGGCGGCCCGGCTGAGCTCGCCGGGCTCGACCGCCCGCACGGCGCGGTCGTCGGCCCCGACGGCGCGGTCTATATCGGCGACACCAACAACCACCGCATCCGCAAGGTCATCCGCGGCTGACCGGCGGGGCGCTCAGCCAGCGCCAGGCAAACGCGAGCTTAGTTCGCCTTGGTCAAAAACCGCCGCAGCTCAGCGACCAGGTCTTTGGGGTTGTCGCCCTGCACGGTGTGGCCGGCTTTGGGCACGGTGACGAACTTGCCGTCCGGCAGCCGCGCCGCGAGGCGGATGCCGTCTTCCTCGTGGAACACGTCACTCTCGCCGCCGCGCACGATCAAGGTCGGGCAGGTGATGCGGCTGAGGCCATCACCCAAGGCGGCGCGTTCGGCGCGGTGCTTTTCCTGGTCGAGCACCTGAAACCGCCGCCGGTCGTATTTCCACCGCCAGGTGCCGTCGGGCTGCTGCCGCAGCGCGTGCATCAGGCTGCGCCGCAGGATTTTCGGGTCGCGGCGCGGGTTGAATTCGAGCGCCTTCTCGATGATCGCCTCGACCGTCACCGTCTCGGCGACGCCGTTGACGAAGTCGCGGATGCGGCTCGACCCCGGCCGGCGCATCTCCGGTCCCGCGTCGATGATGACGAGATTGCTCAGCCGCTCGGGGTGGTTGATCGCGAAAGCGAGCGAGTTGATCGCCCCCAGCGACATGCCGACGAGGATGAACTTGTCCAAGCCCAGATGGTCGACAAAGCCTTTCGTGTCGGAAAGCTGCGCGCCCATCGTGTAGTCGGCATCGTGCGCCCAGTCGCTGTCGCCGTGGCCGCGCTGGTCGAGCGCGACGCAGTGATAGTCGTCGCGCATCGCCAGGCACACAAGGTCCCAGGTGTGTGCGTTGAGCGCGCCGCCATGCAAGAAGACGATCGTCGGCTTCCCCTTGTTGCCCCAGTCGAGATAGTGAAAGCGCATCTGTCCGAGGTGGAATTCGTGGCTCGTCGGCAGCACCACGCCGGGAAACTCAAAGCCGGCGCGCACCGCCGTGGTTTCGAGATGCTCGCGGTATTCTTCAGGCGACAGGCTCATGGCGGGCGCGGGCTCCAAGGGACTAAAGACCAGCTCTTAGGTCATCCATCATGACCTGCCTGCGTTGCCCGCGGAAATGCTTTTCGCAGCCGCGAACTGCGCACAGGTTGCATGGCTGATCATCAGCCGGGCCGACGAAATTTGCGGCGGATTATTACAGTTTCTAAAGTGTTGATTGAATTATTTTCACGATTCAACGTCGTAATAAAATTTGACAACGGCCCGGCGACATGGAGGATTCCGTGACGACGCTGTAAGACCGCAAAACCTCAAGCCGTCCGACTTACGCCGATTTCCAAGGAGCTCGATCATGCCGCTGGATGCTGCCTTTACCCCGAAGACGCTGACCTCGACGCTTCACTACCTCAAGCGCGGCGCGGAAAAGCCGGCCTACTACCGGATCGATCCGCCACCAGGCACGCCGAAGTGGAACGGCGAGGACGACATGCGCGAGGTGACGATCGAGGACGCGCGCGGCCGCGAGGCCGAGTTTACGCTCGACCGCAACGGCTTCCAGCTGGTCAAGGCGCCGACCGCCATGACACATGACGACTTCTATGACCCGGAGGTGATCAAGCGCGTCTACTATCCCGAGGTCGAGCAGCTGCTGAAAGACAAGCTCGGCGCCAGCCGGGTCTTCGTCTTCGACCATAATGTACGCAATGCGACAATCCCCGGCATGCCGGCCCCGTCACGCCAGGTGCATAACGACCACACGGTGAACTCGGCGCCGCGCCGGGTGCGCGACCATCTCCCCGACGAGGCCGAGGAGCTGCTGAAGGGCCGGTTCGGCATCGTCAATGTGTGGCGGCCGGTCCGCGGTCCGGTTCTGGATTCACCGCTGGCGCTGTGCGACGCGCGGAGCTTCACCGACGACGACCTCATCGCCAGCGACCTCGTCTATGCGCATGTGCGCGGCGAGACCTCGCGGGTCGAATTCAGCCCGAGGCACCGCTGGTACTATTTTTCGGAGCAGCAGACCGACGAGGTGCTGTTCATCCGGGTGCACGACAGCGCCAATGACGGCCGCGCGCGTCTGTCGTTCCATACCTCGTTCGAAAATCCACTGACCCCCGGCGCGCCGCCGCGCGAAAGCATCGAGGTGCGCACGCTGGTGTTCTTCCCGCCCAGCGCCTAACGCTTCCGCTTATCCGACAAGGTCTCGCCCCGATGATCTCGGGGCGACACGCATTCGCGCGCCCCGCATCGGGCCCTGCAGTCGATCACGATTGCGTCACTGCACTCGCAATGACAGCATCGTCCAAGCGAGTGCGAATTTTTATCGAGGCGACCCGATGACCGAGATCAACCTGCGCCACGGCATCTTCCTGCCGCCGTTCCACCCGAACGAGGAAGACCCGACGCAATGCCTCGAACGCGACCTCGATCTGATGCAATGGCTCGACAAACTGGGCTTCAACGAGGCCTGGATCGGCGAGCACCACTCGGCCGGGTTCGAGATCATCTCGTCGCCGGAAATCTTCATCGCCTTCGCCGCCGAGCGCACCCGGCACATCCGCTTTGGCACCGGCGTCATCTCGCTGCCCTACCACCACCCGATGATGGTCGCCGACCGCATCGTCCAGCTCGACCACATGACGCGCGGCCGGGTCATGTTCGGCGCCGGTCCGGGCCTCTTGGCGTCGGACGCGATCATGATGGGGATCGACCCGATCACCCAGCGCGACCGCATGGCCGAGTCCCTCGATGCCATTCTCCGTCTCTTCAAAGGC
>DATHCK010000047.1:0-16625 GCA_035319545.1 Allostellaceae bacterium
ATGGCTGGTCGACGGCATTAACGGCAGCCCGGCCCCGCTGAGACGGCGTTTGACCGCGGCGACCCGCTCCTGATGCCGCGCTCGCTCGGCCTTGCTTTCCCGCAAATGGCGGATCGCGGCGAGTGCGCCCGCCGCCACCAGCGGCGGCATCGACGAGGTGAAGATGAAGCCAGGCGCATGGCCGCGCAGAAAATCGCACATCAGTGCCGATCCCGCGACATAGCCGCCCATCGTGCCGAACGCTTTTGCCAGCGTGCCTTGGATCACCGTCAGCCGGTGGGAGACGCCGTCCCGCTCGGACACTCCACCACCATGGTCGCCGTAGAGCCCAACCGCATGTACCTCGTCGAGATAGGTCATCGCTCCGAAGCGATCGGCGATGTCGCAAATCTCGCCGATCGGGGAGATGTCGCCATCCATCGAATAGACCGACTCAAAGCATACAAGCTTGGGCCGCTCGGCCGGCAAGCCGGCGAGCAGCTCGGTCAGATGGTCGAGGTCGTTGTGCCGGAAAATGACTCGCTCGGCGCGGCTGTTACGGATGCCCGCAATCATCGAGGCGTGGTTCATCGCATCCGACAGCACGACCATGCCGGGCATGCTGCCGGCGAGGGTCGAGAGCGCCGCCTCGTTGGCGACAAAGCCGGAGGTAAAGACGAGCGCCGCCTCACGTCCGTGCAGATCGGCGAGCTCGCGCTCCAGCAGCACGTGAGCGTGGCTGGTTCCGGAAATGTTGCGGGTGCCACCCGCGCCAGCGCCGGTCCGTTCCATCTCCGCGGCCATCGCCGCGAGCACCGCCGGGTGCTGACCCATGCCGAGATAGTCGTTGGAGCACCACACTGTTACATCGACGCCGACGCGATGATCGAAAGCGCGCGGGAAATCACCGCGGCGGCGTTCCAGATCGGCAAAGACGCGGTAGCGGCCTTCGCTGTGCAGCGCGTCGAGCCGCTCCTTGAAAAAAGAGTCGAAATTCATGGTCGTTGCAATCTACCTAGAGATAAGAACGATATCATATCGCCGCTGATCCACCAGTGCGCGGTGTGTCGCGCCGGCAATCACTTTGGCGTTGGGGGAGGCGTTGGCAAGGGCGCGGCCGTGAGCGCGCCCTTGGAGGAAGCAGGCGGTGACTTCGGCTTGCAAAGGAACGTGGCCCGCTCGGGGGTGAGCACCGGACAATCGTCGAGCCGGTAGTCGGTCCCCATCTGCTGCGCGAGCGTGTCGCCGATGCATTGAGCCTGACCCAGCTCTTGAACCTTCTCGGGCGGGGTCTTCAACGGATTGTAGCAAATCGCCACGCGTTGCCCGGGATCGGGAGTGTTGGGTTCAAGCGCGCGCGGAGCGGTGGCAAACGGAGTCATTACGGTGCAGCCCGAGAAAGCCGCAGCGAGCAGCAGCGCCGGCAGGCGGCGCCGGATCATGCCGCCAACGCTCGCTCGGCGAAGAGCGCGCATTCCATCAGCCGCGCGTCATCGCCGATGCGGCCGACAAGTTGGATGCCTACCGGCAATCCGCTGGGCCCCTTGCCGGACGGGATCGTTACAGCGGGCGTGCCGAGCAGCGTCCACATGCGGTTAAAGACCGGGTTGCCGGTATAAGCATGGCCCTCCGGTGCCTCGCCAGGTGCTGCCGGCACCACGATCGCGGCGCAGGCGCCGAAGAACTCGGGCAATTGCCGCCGGGCGGTTTGCGCCTCGGCAATCGCCGCATCATAGGCCGACGCACCAATCGTCATGCCGTGATCGAAGAGCTGCGCCAGACGAGGCGAGATTTGGGCGCTGTGGCGAATCCGCTCGTCGGCGAGCGCGCGGGTCATCTCATAGCTCATGACCGTATCCTGCACCGCCGCAAGCCCGCGATGCTCGCCGGGGACGGCGATGTCGTCGACGCGCGCGCCGGCGGCGAGCAGCGCGCCGCGCGCGCGGTCGAGCGCTGCAATCGTCGCCGGCTCGGCTTCGTCCCACATCGCCGTCTGGCAGAAGCCAAAGTGCGGCGGCAAAGGGGCTGCATCAGGGATGTCGCGCAGCGCGCGCCGGTCGGTCAGCGCGCCAATGAAGTACGCGGCGTCCTCGACGTTGCGCGCCATGACGCCGACCGTGTCGAGACTGTCGGCAAGCGCCTTGACTCCCGAGCGCGGCACGAGGCCGAAGCTCGGCTTGTAGCCGACGACACCGCAATAGGAGGCCGGCCGCAAAATTGAGCCCGCCGTCTGCGTACCTAAAGCGAGCGGCGCCATGCCGGCGCCGACCGCCGCCGCCGAGCCGCTCGACGAGCCGCCGGGGGTGTGCGCGCGGTTGTAAGGGTTGGTCGTCTTGCCAGGCGTGAAATAGGCGAATTCCGTGCTCACCGTCTTGCCGAGCACAATCGCACCAGAGGCCCGCCCAAGCGCGACGCAGGCGGCGTCCGTGGTCGGACGATGATCGGCATAAATCGGCGAGCCATAGCCGGTCGGCAGATCGAACGTGTCAATCACATCCTTGACCGCGAGGGGAATGCCGTGCAGCGGGCCGCGCGGCGGCTCGTTGTCGCCGCGCCTCGCCGCCGCCAGCACCAGATCGCGATCGAAGTGCTGCCAGGCGCCCACCTCGACCTCGCGCACGGCGATCCGCTCCAGCCAGGCTTCGACATATTCGACGACGCCGAGCCGCTTCGCGGCGATCTCGCGCGCGGCGTCGCGCACGCTAAGCGACAAGGGATGGAGCGAGGTTGCGTCGGGCATCTGTTCCTCCGCGCCGGATTCGCGCGGAAACTACCCCGGCGGCAACGGCTGCGGGAAGAGCGATGGTGCCATGCGGGGATGAGGACACACTTGCCCAAGCTCGGCCGGCTCTGCAGTGTGCCACCATGAACCATGGTGCCAATCAGGGGCCGAACCAACGGGACGATGACGGTGGCGGCAGTCGGCGCGGGGCGCTGATCGGGTTGTTGATTTGTGTTGTGTTGGTCGTCGCCGCCTACTATCTCGTCAATTCGCTGCGCAACGAGGGCAAGCTCGAAGACTGCCTGGCGTCAGGTCGCACCAACTGCCAACCGCTCGATATCCCGACGCATAAATAGCCGGCCCGCACCATACCCATGACGACATCAGGGGCGACATTTGGCGGCGCGATCCTTATATAGGCTTCAACGTATTGCCGGGGCAGAGCGCTAACATTGGTATGATCGACCCGTTTGGACGCCACATCTCCTATCTGCGTGTGTCGGTCACTGACCGGTGCGACTTTCGCTGCGTTTATTGCATGGCGGAAGAGATGGAATTCCTGCCAAAGCGGGAATTGCTGACGCTCGAAGAGCTCGACCGGGTGTGCAGCGCGTTTGTCCGCCTCGGGGTCAGGAAATTGCGGCTGACCGGCGGCGAGCCGCTGGTGCGGCGTAACATCATGAGCCTCTTCCGCTCGCTCGGCCGGCATCTCGACAGCGGCGCGCTCGACGAACTCACCCTGACCACCAACGGCAGCCAACTCGCCCGCTATGCCGACGAATTGCGCAGCTGCGGCGTCGAGCGGGTCAACGTGTCGCTCGACACGCTCGATCCGGCGAAATTCACCGCTATCACCCGTCGAGGACGGCTCGACCAGGTGATGGCCGGGCTCGACGCCGCAAAACGTGTCGGGCTCAAGGTCAAGATCAACGCCGTGGCACTGCGCGGCATCAACGAAGACGAAATCGACGATCTGGTCGCCTGGTGCGGCAGCGAGGGATTTGACCTCGTGCTGATCGAGGTCATGCCGATGGGCGATATCGGCGGCGAGACAAGGCTGGAGCAGTATCTGCCGCTGTCGCTGGTGCGCGCTCGCCTTGAACGGCGCTGGACGCTCGACGACAGCGACTATCGCACCGGCGGACCGGCACGCTATGCGACGGTGCGTGAAACTGGCGGTCGGCTCGGCTTTATCACGCCGCTTACCCATAATTTCTGCGAAAGCTGCAACCGCGTGCGGCTGACCTGCACCGGCACATTGTTCATGTGCTTGGGTCAAGAGGACGCCGCCGACCTGCGCACGCCGGTGCGCCAGTCGGAAAGCGACGAGCGTTTGGAGCAGGCGATCCGCGAAGCGATCGACCGCAAGCCGAAAGGCCACGATTTCATCATCGACCGTCGCCATCAGCGGCCGGCCCTTGCCCGCCATATGAGCGTGACCGGCGGGTGAGCTCGCCGCGCGTTGCTTTCGTCGCCTCCGATGCCGAGGCGGCGCAGCAGGCCCTCGCCGATTTGAGCCGCGAATACGGCATGGTCGATCCTGCCGCGGCCGACATCGTCGTGCCTCTCGGCGGCGACGGCTTCATGCTCGAAACGCTGCATCGCTTTGTCGGCAAGGGGGTGTCGATCTTCGGCATGCATCGCGGCAGCGTCGGGTTCCTGATGAACCCCTATCAGCTCGAGGGCCTCGCGGAGCGTCTGAACACGGCGCAGCGCGTGACCCTCTACCCGCTGGAAATGGTGGCGACGCAAGAAAGCGGCGCGGTGACGCGCGCGATCGCGTTCAACGAGGTGTCGCTGCTGCGCGAGACGCGACAGGCCGCGAAGCTGCGCGTCCAAGTCGATGGCGTGGTGCGGCTCGACGAGCTGATGGCCGACGGCATCCTCTTGGCGACCCCGGTCGGCAGCACCGCCTACAACCTCGCGGCGCACGGGCCGATCATCCCGCTCGATGCCGAAATCCTCGCGCTCACCCCGATCAGCGCGTTCCGCCCGCGGCGCTGGCGCGGCGCGCTGTTGCGTCACGGCGCGCAGGTGCGCATCGACGCGCTGGAAACCGACAAACGCCCGGTCAGCGCCGTCGCCGACTTTACCGAGGTGCGCGATATGACCGCGGTCGAAATCGCGGAAAACCGCGATATCGCGATGACCTTGCTGTTCGACCGCGACGCCAACCTTCAGGAACGCGTGTTCAAGGAGCAGTTCCTGACTTGAGCGCGGCTGTCTAGTCGCGATTGCCGAAAATGCTCCCGAACACCGAGCCGGCGACGCCGCCGACAATCCCGGCTTCGGTCGTTTGCACCGTCGGCGCGGGCTGGGCGCCGAGATACGGCTGCAGCGCATGCGCGAAGCCCGGCATGGTCAGAGATTGCAACCAGACCTTGCCGGGGCCGGTCAGGCGCGCGATGAACAGCCCGTCGCCGCCAAACAGAGCGTTCTTGATGCCGCGCATGAAGACGACATCGAAATTCACCGCCGCATCGAACATGCCGATATGCCCGGGATGGACCTGGATCGACTCGCCGGGCTGCAAGTCGTAGGTCACGATCTCGCCGCCCAGCTCGACCCAGGCGGTGCACGAGCCCGAGAGCCGCTGCAAGAGGAAGCCCTCGCCGCCGAACAACCCCGCGCCGAGCGAGCGCTGAAACCCGGTCGACAAGGTCACGCCCTGGGTCGCGCAGACAAAGCCGTGGCGATGAATCATATATTCCTGCCCCGGCGCGACCGGCACTTCGAAGATCGTGCCTGGAAGCTTGGCGGCAAAGGCGACGACGCCGTCGCCGCCTTCCGCGCTGTACTCGGTCATGAACAACCCGCCGCCGCCGAGCGCGCGGCCGAGCGCACCGAGAAAGCCGCTGGCACCGGCCGTTTGCGTCGTCGTGTTGAGCCGCACATTGTCGGTCATCCAGGAAAACTCGCCTGGCTCGGCGATGATCACGTCACCCCGCTCGAGGCCGATCTCCAGCACCGGCATCGTCGTTCCGGTAATCTTCGACTGCATCGGTGGTGCCCCTATTCCAGGTTCAGCGCCTCGCCCGCCAGATCCTCGGCGCGCTCGACTCTGATCAGTACCGCATAGCCCTTCTTGTCGGGGTCGCGGTCTTTCTCCGGCTGGACGAGCCGCCGCCACACTTCGTCGTAAACTGCACCGGATTTATAGATTTTGGCGGTGCCGTAGAATCGGGCGATGCCACCGCGCGGCAGAACGCCTTCCTCGCGCAGCGAGGGTTTGCGGAAATAGATCGTCAGCTTGCTGCCGTCTTGCATTGCCGCGGCGGAGCTGCCGCTGCCGCGTTCCCACAGCCCGATATGCTCGTCGTCATAGATCATCGTCCCGCCGCGCGGCGTAATCTGCGCGAAGCCGTTGGGCAGTGTCGAGCCTAACAGGCAGACATTGGCCGGAAACGCCGTGTTGATGTGCTCGTGCAGCACTTTCGGAATCTTGGCCATCACTCGTCTCCTCCGTGACCGTTTAAGGTGCTCAAACCCTCTCAGCGACGAACGCGCGCAACGCCTCGACCAGCGCGGCGAGATCGGCTTTCAGCTGGTCGAAGCCAGCGCTCTTTTCGAGCGTACGCTGGTCCATGTAAAGCGCGCGGTCGACCTCGATCTGCAGCGAATGCCGGCGCTCGCCCGGACGGCCCTGACGGCGCACGATTTCGACCCCCTTGTAGCCGTCGTTCACGTGCACCTCGTAACCCATGCCGCGCAGAGCGCGCGCGACAAAATCAGTGAACTCGCCGTCGCAGGTGGTGCCGTCGCGGTCGCCGAGCACAAAATCGCCGTGCTCACCCTTGCGGCCGAGCTTGCGGTTGCCGGTCGACGGCATCGAATGACAGTTGATGTGCCAGACCGCGCCGAACTCGGCGTAAAGCCGGTCGCAGGCCTCGTCGAGCACGCGATGGTAGGGCGAGTGATAGCGCTCGATGCGCGATAGCACGTCGCTCGGATGCAGCTTGCGGTCGTAGATCGGGATGCCCGGCTGCGCGTAACGCCGCACCAGCCCGACGCGAGTTGCGGGCCGCAGCGAGAGATGGTTGGGCCAAGCCGCCGCCAACAAACCGGGGTCGAGGTCGTCGGCGGCGCGGTTGACATCGAGATAGCTGCGCGGGAACACCGCGGCGAGCAACGTCGCGCCGTGGTCGGGCGCGGCGTCAAACAATTCGTCGACAAACGCGTCCTCGGCGCGGCGCAGGATCGGTAACGGACAGCAGAACGAAAAATCGTCGGGATAGAGCGAGCCGCTATGTGGCGAGTCGAATACCAGCGGCAACGCGTCGCCAGCCGGATCGCGCCGCCACAAGACGCCGGGAATTTCGTAGTGGGGCGCGACCCCGTTCATCGCTCCGCTCGCCAATTGCGCTGCTAGTTCCATCGCATAAGCCCAGCCCTGAGAAAAGAGGCAACCCCTCGGCGCGAGGCGTCGCAGGAAACATGCCGCCATGGCAAGGCGCTGGCGTTACGACCCAAATGCGGCCTATCGTGCGCGCTCTCTCGCGGCTGGACGGAGGGCCGATTGGCCCGCGCGACAATTGACAAGATCGAGATGACAAAACGGCTTGTCGCGTTTGACACGACGAGCCGGAATTCGAACCTCGCGCTGATCGAATTCGTCCGCGACTATCTCGATGGTTATGGCGTCAACAGTGAGTTGGTGCATGATTCCGGCGGGCAAAAGGCCAATCTCTACGCAACAATCGGACGGGACGACCAAAGCGGCATTTTGCTGTCGGGCCATACCGACGTCGTGCCGGTCGACGACCAGGATTGGCATAGCGACCCGTTCAAGATTGTCGAAAAGAACGATCGGCTCTATGCCCGCGGCAGCGCCGACATGAAGGGGTTTATCGCGACGGTGCTCTCGCTCGTGCCGGAGCTGACTGGCCGCAAGCTACGCGAACCCATTCATCTATGTTTTTCCTATGACGAGGAGGTCGGCTGCATCGGCGTGCGCTCACTCATCGACCTGCTCAAGGACCGCCTCAACAAGCCGCGCCTCGCCATCATCGGCGAGCCGACCGGCATGCAGGTCGGGGTCGGGCACAAGGGCAAGCACTCGTTCCGCTGCACCGTGCATGGCCACGAGGCGCACTCGTCGCTGGTGCACCAAGGGGTCAACGCCGTCGAGGCCGCAGCCGAACTCGTCGCGAAGCTCAAGGAAATCGCGCGGCGCAAGCGCGACCACGGACCGTTCGACCCGGATTTTCAGCCGCCCTACTCGTCGGTGCATACCGGCGTGATCCAAGGCGGGACGGCACTTAACATCGTCCCGCGCGAATGCACCTTCGATTTCGAGATGCGGCAGCTGCCTGGCGACGACGTCGCCGCAGTCGTCGCCGAGCTCAAGGAATTTGCCGCCAAGCGCCTGTTGCCGGAAATGCATGCCGTGAATCCGGAGACGGGCATCCTCATCGAGGAACTCACAGCCGCTCCCGGGCTGTCGACCCCGATCGATCATGAGGCGACGCAACTCGCGAACGCGCTCTCCGGCAGCAACGGAACGGTCAAGGTCGCTTTTGCCACCGAAGGCGGGCTCTTCGCGGAAGCTGGCATCCCAACGGTGATCTGCGGACCCGGCTCGATCGACCAGGCGCACAAGCCCGACGAGTTTGTCGCGCTCGAACAGATCGCGCGCTGCGAGACATTTCTGCGGCGCCTGGTTGACCGGCTCTCCGTCTGAGCTGGAAAACGCGCTGTGTCCGACCCGCGATACAATGTCGAGCTGGTGCCCCCCGATATCTCGGCATATCGCTCCGGCAACACCGGGGTCGAGTATGTCACGAGCTTCGCGGCGAGCGAGCCGGGGCCGCATGTCGCGGTGCTCGGCCTGACGCACGGCAACGAGATTTGTGGCGCGATCGCCATCGACAAACTGTTCCGTGCCAACATCCGGCCACGCCGTGGCACGCTGACGCTCGGCTTCAACAACGTCGCCGCCTACCTCGAATTCGACGCGCGCTATCCTATTGCCTCACGCTACATCGACGAGGACTTCAACCGGCTGTGGTCGCCTGCGACGCTTGACGGCACGCGCAATTCCACCGAGTTGCAGCGTGCTCGCGCGATGCGGCCGATCGTCGACACCGCCGACTACCTGCTCGACCTACATTCGATGCAGTACGCGACCTCGCCGCTCATGCTCGCGGGGCTGCTCGACAAATCGCGCGCACTGGCGCGCCGGGTCGGCATCCCCGAGATCATCATGTGCGATGCCGGCCACGCCGCGGGTCCGCGCATCCGCGACTATGGCGGGTTCGGCGACGCCACCTCACCCAAGACGGCGCTGCTTATCGAAGCCGGCCAGCATTGGGAAAGGCGCGCCGCCGAGGTCGCGACCGACGTGATGCTGCGTTTCCTGATCACACTCGGCGTGGTTACGCGCGACGATGTCGCGGCGCTCGGTGGGCCCGATTTCGATGCGACGCCGCAGCAGAAGGTCATTGAGGTCACTCAGGCGGTGACGATCACCGGCAACCGGTTCGAGTTTGTCGAGCCCTATATCGGCCTCGAGATCATCGCCAAACAAGGCACGCTAATCGGACATGACGGCGACCAGGACGTGTGCACGCCCTATGACAATTGCGTGCTGATCATGCCGTCGCGTCGGCTGGTCCGCGGGCAAACCGCAGTGCGCCTCGGGCGCTACGTCGGCTGAGCACGGCACCCCTTACGACCGCGAAGCGCAGCTTTCCGCCGATCATCGGCCCCAATCCTCGCGCGTTGGTGCTCGGCACGCTGCCGGGCGAAGAGTCCTTGCGCCAGGTTCGCTACTACGCGCATCCGCGCAACCTGTTCTGGCCGATCGTCCACGCGCTGTTCGGCGCGACACCTTCCGAGATTTATGAAGAGCGGCTCGTCTTTGTGATGGCTCGGCGGATCGCGCTGTGGGATGTGTGCGCGGCCGCCGAGCGGCGCGCCAGCCTCGACACCGAAATCAAGCGCGAGGTGCCGAACACGATCGACGCGCTGCTCGACGCGAACCCGGGCATTCGAACCGTCGCGTTCAACGGCGGCACCGCGCGCCGGCTTCATGACCGGCATTTCACGCGCCGGCCTGGCGTCGCTTACCTGCATCTGCCGTCGACCAGCCCGGCTCATGCGAGCCGCAGCTTTGCCGAGAAACTGGCGCTGTGGCAGGCCCTGCGCGAGGCGCTTGACGGCTAGGCGCCCAAGCGCGCTGCATTGCCGGCGCGGTCGGACAAAAACTCAAGCAGTGCGGTGTCAAGCCGCGCCAACTCGTCGCCAAGCTTCTGAACCACTCCACTGCCTTGTTCGCGCAGTTCGCGCTGGCTGATGTCGCGCATCGCGAGCGCCAGCTCGCACAGCCGCGTTCCGCCCAGATTGGCGGCGCAGCTCCTGAGCGCGTGCAGGCTGCGGGCGAAATTGCCAGCATCCGCCGCAGCCGCCGCACGGACGATCCGGTCCATGATCTCCTTCGTCTCGACACGGAAGCTATCGATGATCTCCGCGAGAAATTCATCGCCGTCGCCGAGCCTGCGCAACGCCGCGATGGCGCGTGGATCGACAATCTGAGTGTCGGCGCCGAAGCGCGGGTGCATCGAGATGGGCGTCACCTGTGGGCCGGCTTCCGGTTCCTGGGGCGCCACCGTTTCCAGGGTTACAGGCGGCGGCGATTCCGGTTCCGCTTCCGGCTCGATCGTTTCGGGCATCATCACCGGACGCGGGGGCGCGCCGCGCCATAGCGGCAGCGAATGGAGCGCGTTGGCGAGGCAATGATTGTCCAGCGGCGCCGCGAGCACGCCATCGAGTACACCGTCAGCCAGTTCGAGCAGCCCGTGAATCTGTTCCTCCTCGGCGACCATCAGCAAGAACGACGGCGGGGACGGGCTGCTGGATGCGCGGTGCGCGAAACTGAGCGCCGCCAGCATATGGTCGCGTCCGTCGACGATCAGCACGCTGCAGGCGCCCCCCTCGCTCGTGTCGAAACCGAGCGTGCCGCTGAACCCCTCGATCCAGCGCGGATCGCCGTGCCAGGCGTTGAGCGGCTCGGCGAGGTCGCTGGCGAACTGGCTATCCTCGGTCGCTATCAGCACCAGGCAGTGGCCAAGATCGATCGCTCTGTCCACCTGCGGCTCGTCGACGGCGAGCGGCACGGTGATCATCAACGAACCACCCTTCGCCGCGCCGCTCTCGACCGCGATCCGACCGCCCATCAGCTCGACCAGACGCTCGACCACCGCCAGGCCGAATGCGCCATGCGTGCTGCCCGACCCCGACGCATGCGTCGCGGGACCGGAGAACGGATTGGAGAACGCCTCGGCATCGGGGGGAGCAATAGGGGCGCCCTCATCTCTTACGACAATCCGCAGAGTTATCGTGCTGCCGACGCGATCGGCGGCACCGATGGCGATCCGCACCGCGCCATTGCTCGTCACGCCGATGGCTCGGGCGACAAGAAAATCAAGGATCTGTCCCAGCTGCTGCGGCCAGCCGCGCAATCGGTACGGCATCGCGGGATCGACATGGACAAGCAGCCGCAGCCCACGCGATTTGGCCTCTTTGCGCCGGACCGCAAAGGTCTCGTTGATCAGCTGGTGCAGGTCGAACGCTTCGGTCTCGGGGACGAAGGCCCCCGCCTCGATCGCCGAGAAATCGAGGATGTTGCTGACCTGCGACAACAGCGCTCGCGCCGAGGGCCGCATCGATGATACCTCGGGTCCGCGTATCGCCGTCTCGGCCGCGCCATTGTTGCCGAGAATCGCGTCGAGCGGAGCGCGCAGCGCCTGGCTGATCACCATGAGGAACCTGGTGCGCGCCGCTTGCGCCGCAGCCGCCGCGGCGCGCGACCGCGCCACTTCGCGCACCATGCCGGCGACATATACGGGCAGAATGACCATCGCGATCAACAGCCCGAAGGCCAGGAGCGCCTGTTCCTGCCAAAAGGCAGTCGTCGCCACCACAAGCGCGAAGCCGACAAAGTTGGCCACCGCCGCGGTCGCGAGCGCTCCCGGGCCGAAGCGGAACCCCGCATAGAACGTCGTGAGCAGGAACAGTGGGAACCACGGCGCTGTCCGTACCGCTCCGACGTGTAGGAACATCGCCACCAAGGCCGTGTCGTAAAGCGTTCCCGCGTAGTGGCGCAGCGGCGACGAGATCGGGTCGATGATCGCCAGGAGCAAAAAGATCCAGGCACCGGCGAGACCCAAGGCGGCAACGATCTGACAGGATGCGGCCGTTTCGCCCATCATCGAGACGGTAAAGGCATAGACCACCGCCGCCACCGCGACGAAAACCCGCAAGACCGCTTGTTCATGCTCCTTGTCGCCGCGCGCGCGGCAGTTTTCGCGAACTCCCTCAAGCCCCATCATCGCCGCAATGAGGCCGACCACGGCTGGGGCCAAGATCAGCAACGCGGTCAGCACGATCGAGACCGGAAATCCGAGGACCGAGCCAAGATCCGCGGGACGCGAGGTGAAAGCCAGCGGCGGCACCACCCCCGCGACCGCGAGGGCAATCACGGCGAAACGCGCCGCGCGCGTCGTCACGGCGGGTTCCAGTCGGTCGTGCTTCAACAGCGGTGCGACCGGTTGCGGCGGCATGGCCGGTTCGGTCGATGCGCGAAACAACGAAGGCCCGATGGGGGCCCCGGACGAGCCCGAGCCCAACCGGTCCAGGGAGGTGCGCGGCATGGCCGGTTCCTCTTTGCGAAAAGGTGGTTTCATCGCGCGACGGCGGACTGCGCCGCCTCCGTCTCGTTTTGCGCCGTGTGCGAACGCGCGGCCGGGAAGGCGATCGTCACGATCGTCCCGACGCCCTTGGTGCTGTTGATCGCCAATGTCGCGCCGTGCAACTCGGCGAGCCCGATAGCCAGCGGCAGACCAAGGCCGGTTCCGGAATGATCGCGAGTCCAGGCACCGGCGACCATGCCGAACCGGGTCATCGCCAGCTCGACCTCGTGCGGATCCATGCCGATGCCATGATCGACAACCTCGATCGTCACCGCACCGGCATCGTTCTTGAGCACGATCTCGACATCGCTGCCGGCCTTGCTGAACTTAATCGCATTGGTGACGAGGTTGAGAACGATCTGCTTCACCTTGCGCAGATCGCCCCTAAGCAGCGGCAGCTCACCTTCATGGCGGGCAACGAGCTTGATCTCCCCTGCCTTCGCCTTGCCGTCGACCAGCACGATCAGATCGGCGATTGCCTTTGGCAGGTCGATCAGTTCCTCGGCGAGATCGAGCTTACCGGACTCGAGCTTCGAGACGTCGAGGATGTCATTGATGATGCCGAGCAGATGCTCGGCGCTTGCCAGGATGTCACGGGCGTATCCAACATAACGCGTCGTCGAGATCGGCCCCAGCATCTCGCTCGCCATCACCTGCGAGAAGCCAATGATCGCGTTGAGCGGCGTCCGCAGCTCGTGGCTCATATTGGCGAGAAATTCCGTCTTGCTGCGATTGGCGACCTCGGCGTGTTCCTTGACCGCAAGCAGGTCCATCTCGGCGCGTTTGCGAGCCGTGATGTCGAGCGAAACGGTGACGACCATCGTGCCGTCGCCGTCGTGATAGACGGATTTACTCGTGAGCAGGTCGCAGAAATTGCCGTCGCGATCGACGATCTCCTCCTCGAAGGAGGGTGGTAGAATTTCGCCCGACAGCAGCCGGGCGTCCTGCTCCGCCAGGCGGCGGCCGAGCGCATCGTCATGCGCCTCCAAGGGCCGCCTGCCGATCAGCCGGCCGGGTCGCAACCCGACAAACGACGCGAAGCGGTGGTTGCAGAAAATATAGCGGCCGTCGCCATCGGTGGCGCAGACCAGCGCCGGCACGGCGTCGATGACCCGCAGCAGCCGTTCATGAGCGCGCGACAGGCCACTGCCGCCACGCGGTGCCGTTTCTTCCTTCTCCTCCCTGGCCGCTTGCTGATGACGTCGGAGCGCCAACAGGTTCTGAGCGCGGGCACGGAATTCACGATGATCGACCGGGGAAAAGATATAATCGGCGGCGCCAGCATCGAGCGCGCGGTCGATCGCCGGACGCTCATCAAAACCGGCGACGACGATAACCGGCGCCTCGGCGCATCCTGCCTCATCACGCAACCTGCCGATAAAGGCGGCCGCATCAAGCCGAGCCATTTCACCGGACGCCACGACGAGATCGGGACGCTGCCCAACACACGAGGACAATGCCGCCGCCGGATCGGCGAATGCCTGCACCACAACCGCCTCGCCCAACGACATCGCGAGCCGGGCGAGAATCTTAAGGTTGGTGGCGCTGTCATCGACGACGACCACCAGCTGCGAGGCCAACGCGCAAATCCCCTAGGTGAACCGCCTAATTGTACAGACGCAGCGGCGCTCAACGGTTGCTCACCGTCTGGGGCTGTGAAACCTCTGAAGTTCCAATAACTTCGGCACATCGTCGGAAAGCGGTAAGGAAGCCGACGGCGGCAGGGGTCGTCAGGCGATTCGCAGCCGGTAGAATTCGGCGGCGTTCTTCCAGAAGAACCGATCGTGGTCCTCGTGGCTCCGATCAGACAGCATCCGGCTCATCGCCCGCACCAGCGCGTCGTAGCCGATCCGCAGGCTCGCCACCGGGAAGTTGGTCGCGAACACCGAGCGCTCGATGCCGAAAATCGCGATCGCATCGAGCACGACACGGCGATTGTCGTTGTAGTCCCAAGCGCGATCTTTGAGCCCGAATTCGGAAACCTTGACCCAGACATTGGGTTCGCGCGCCAACGCTTCCATGCCGCGCCGCCAAGCGGCAAGCCCCTCCTCGCTGCGATCCCATGGAAAGCCGGTGTGGTTGAGGATGATCTTGGTGTTTGGAAAATCGCGAGCGACCGCAGCGGCCTCTTCGAGATGCCAGAACGGCACCCGCAGGTCCCACGACAGCGCGTATTTCTCGAGCAGCGCAAAGCCGCGCAGCCATTCCTTATCCTGCATCGTGCCAGACGCCCCTGGAACCATCTTGTCCGGCGCGGACGCCGTTACCGGCTTTGAGCGAATGCCGCGCACGAGGGGATTGGCGGCCTGGGCGGCGATGATCTCCTCGGCGTTTGGTGTGTCGAACCAGGCGTGCGCGACAATCGCGCCGGGGATGCCGTAGCGCTCGTGCATCGCCGTCACCCAACGCGTCTCGCCGAGTTGGTCGTCGCGCGCCCATTCGGCCTCGCAATGCACCGTGGTCAGGACATTGTGACCGGCGGCATCGCGGCGGTAGTCAGCGGGTAGATAGTCGCGATTGATCGCGCTGTCGTCGCCCATAAAAAAATCATGGCGCACACCCGATACTCGGTTCGGGTGCTTCTTCATCGACAAATCCCACAGGTGATGATGCGCGTCGATCAAGGTGACCGCGTCGGACGAGTCGTTCCAAGTTCCGTGGATGGTTTTCATCGGTGGCGCTCGCGGAGGGTGGCAGCGAAGTATAAGCTACCCGCGGAACCGATGAGTTGGCAGCGATGAGCGGCAGCTACGAGACCATCAGCATCGCGGATCAGGGCGGCGGATTGAGCGTCCTCACCCTCAACCGGCCTGAAGTCGCCAATGCGATGAACACGCAGATGGGCCGCGACCTATTGGCGTTCTTCGATGCTGTCAACGCCGACCCGCTCGCGCATCGCTGCGTCGTGCTGACCGGGGCCGGCGACAAGGCATTTTGCGCGGGCGGCGACCTCAAGGAACGCCAGGGCATGTCGGATGAAACCTGGCAGGCCCAGCATTTACTGTTCGAGCGCGCGATCCGCGCCTTTATCGCCTGCCCGGTGCCCGTGATCGGCGCGATCAACGGCGCCGCCTATGCCGGCGGCTGCGAGTTGGCCCTCTGCTGCGACTTCATCTACGCGAGCGAGGCCGCGCGCTTCGCGCTGACCGAGGTGTCGCTCGGCATCATGCCCGGCGCGGGCGGCACACAAAACCTGCCGCGCGCGGTCGGCGAGCGGCGCGCCAAGGAGATCATCCTCACCAGCCGCCCGTTCTCGGCGCAGGACGCCTATGACTGGGGCATGGTCAACAGGCTCTGCGCGCCCGGCAAGGTGCTGGAGGAGACGCTCGAAACCGCGCGTCGCATCGCCGACAACGCCCCCATCTCCGTGCGACAGGCAAAGCACGCGATCCATTACGGGCTGCAGATGGATTTGGCCTCCGGCATGATGCTGGAGATCGAAGCCTACAACCGCATGGTCCCGACCGAGGATCGACGGGAAGGCATCAACAGCTTTAACGAGAAGCGCAAGCCAGTGTTCAAGGGACGCTGAGGAGGAAACGATGGACGGCGCAGCGGTCAGCAGCGGAACGAACCTCACCCGAACACTCGCCGAGCAAGCCTGCGCCGTCACGTATAACGCGCTGCCCGAGGCGGTGCGCGAGCTGGCGCGGCAATGCGTGCTCGATTATCTCGGCGTCGGGCTTGCCGGTGCCGACGACCCGCTCGCCCGTATTCTGCTCGACGAGCTTGCCGAGGCCGGCGGCGCCGAGCAGGCCGGGGTCATCGGCCATGCCGCACGGCTGCCGGTCGCGGCGGCTGCCCTCGTCAACGGGGCGACCGCCCATGCGCTCGACTACGACGATGTCAACCTGGCGATGCCGGGCCATCCGTCCGTGGCGATCCTGCCGGCGCTTCTCGCGCTCGCGGAAGAGAAAAAAGCATCGGGCAAGGCAGTGATCGCCGCCTTTGTCGCCGGCTACGAGACCTGCTGCCGCGTCGGCATGACGCTGCGCCCGGGGCATTACAATCGAGGCTTTCACGCGACCGGCACGGTCGGCGCATTTGGCGCAGCCGCAGCGTGCGCGCACCTTCTCGGCCTCGATGCCGAAGCGACGGCTCGCGCGCTCGGCATCGCCGGAACCCAGGCGGCCGGGCTCAAATCGCAATTCGGCACGATGTGCAAGCCGTTCCATGCCGGGAAGGCGGCGCAGAACGGTCTGCTTTCGGCGCGCCTTGCCGCGCGCGGGTTTTCG
>DATHCK010000048.1:0-4907 GCA_035319545.1 Allostellaceae bacterium
AAGAGGAACCGGCCCTCCGGCGGCTTCCCGTCACGCCTTGAGCCGGGCGAAACCGAGATCGCGACGCCGCCCTTGTCGGTGAATTTGATCGCGTTGCCGACGAGGTTGTAGAGGATCTGGCGCAGCCGCCCGGCATCGCCAAAGGCCGAGGGCGGGATGCCGGGCGCCATGTAGAGTCCGAGGTCGAGCCCCTTGGCATGGGCGCGCGGCGCCATCATGTCGCAGACGCTTTGCACCAGGGGCTCGATGTCGAAATTGCCTTCGTCGAGCACCAGCCGGTCCGCCTCGAGGCGCGACAGGTCGAGGATATCGTTGATGACCGACAGCAGGTGATCGGCCGAGTCGCGGACGATCTCGGCATAGCGGCGCTGCTCGGAGCTGAGCGGCGTGTCGAGCAAGAGGCCGGTCATGCCGACGACGCCGTTCATCGGCGTGCGGATTTCGTGGCTCATCACCGCGAGGAATTCGGATTTCGCGCGGTTGGCCTGCTCGGCGCGCTCTATGCTCGCGACCAGTTCGCGCTCGGCGTGTTTGCGCCCGCTGATATCGCGCATGATGACCGCGACCTTGCGCATCCCAGCGTCATAGAAGTCGGCGAACGCGACCTCCATGTCGAACGACGCGCCGTCGGCGCGACGGCCGAGGAATTCGCGCGGACCGCCGGTGGGCGCCTGCGCCGCCGCCGAGCGGGCATTGCCGAAATAGGCGCGAAAGGCGCCGCTGGCGTCGGTGGCAAGATCGACGATGTTGCGGCCGCGCAGCCGGTTCGCCGAAGTGCCGAAAATCCGCGCCGCCGCCGGGTTGACGATCTCGATCACCCCGTCGCCGGTCGCGGTGAGGATGGCGTCGCGCGCGGTTTCGATGATGGCGCGAAACCGGTCGTTGCTGATCTGCAGCGAATCGAGCGCGTCCGAGAGATGCGCGCGCTCGGCGCGCAGCTCGATCTCGCGCGCGCCGAGCTCCGCCTCGAAACGCTGCCGGCGCAGCATCTGCCGGGCGAGCAGCGCGGTAACCCCGATCACCACGAGCGAGACCAGCGCCGCCGCGCCGATCAGCCGCCAGCGGCTGGCATCGTATTCAGCGAAGAGGTCGCTGTCCGACAGCCCGACCCCGACGATCAGCGGATAATCGTGAAGGACGCTGTAGCTCATTACCCGGCGCACGTTGTCAAAGCCGCTTTCCGCGTAGAGCGTGCGCTCGCCGGCATCGCCCGCGAAATTGAGCATCACCGTCTCGCCGATCGTGAGCTCCGGCTTGAGACTCTGGGCGGTCGGCGAGGCGCGCGCGAACGACACGCGGGCGCGCACGATCCCGTCGCGCCCCACCAGCATCACCGTGCCGCCGCGGCCGAGATCGACGGTCTCGTAGAAGCGCGCCAAGTAATACGGGTCGAGCGAGACGATCAGCACCCCGGCGAAGCTGCCGTCGGCCGCGTCGAGGCGGCGCGACAAGGGGATCGTCCAGTGATCGCCGCCGCCGCGCACGGGCTTGCCGATAAACAGCGTCTTGTCGTCGTGATTGAGCTGATAGAGGAAATAATCCTCGTTGCGCACCGAGGCGACGACCGAGGCCGGGCCATCGGTCGTGCCGACGATCGTACCGTCCTTGTCGGCCATCGAGATCTGCGCCGACAAATCGTGCAGCAGCAAATCCCCGCCAGGATAATCCCACAGCCGAAAATTGCGCGGGTCGCTTTCGTCGCCGCGCTTCAGCACGAGAAACGCCTGGTCGACCTCGCCCAGCGTGCGGCGGATATGCTCCTCGAAGGCGCGGGCCAGATTGGAGGTGTGCTTCCTCGCCTCTTCGAGGATCGCGCTCCTTTCGGCCGCCAGCTGCTGCATGACGCCGCCGACGATCAGCAGCACCACGAGCGCGCCAAACAGCACCATGGCGACCGGCAGCCAGCCGCGCCGCACGAGGCTCAACGCCGGGTCCGGCATTTCATACGGCGTCTCGTCGTTTTCCCCAGGGTATTCCCCAGGGTGTTCCACTGGATTGCTCAGGCGAGCGCCCCTCTCGAAACCCGGCCCGTAAAAGGCCTCAGGCTCATCCCGCAAGGTTACTTTTTAGCTAAAATTGCGCTTGTACCCTGCGTTTGGCGGCCATAAAGCCTTGCCATATTAGGCATGTTCGCGCGTTCAGCCATTAATAACCAAAAGAAAGCTATGATCGCGGGCCCTGTCGGAGGCGGCATGACGACAAAACCGCGCCTGCTCGTGGTCGAGGACACGCCCTCGATCATGCGGATTTACCACGAGGTGCTGAAGAAGCTCGACGTCGAGCTGATCGACGCCGCGACCGGCGCGCGCGCTTATGACATCCTCGACGAGACCATCCCCGATCTCGTGCTGCTCGATGTCGAGTTGCCCGACGCCAACGGTATCGACATCCTGAAGCGCATCAAGGCGCGCAACCTGCCCTCCGCCGTCATCGTCGTCACCGCGCACGGCTCGGTGAAAATCGCCGTCGAGGCGATGCGCGAGGGCGCCTACGACTTCATCATCAAGCCGTTCCCGCCCGATCGGCTGCTTGTCACCGTGCGCAACGCGCTCGAGCGCCGCCAGCTGCAGACCCTCGTCGCGGCGAGCGATATCGCCAAGGAAGGCAAGTTTCATGGCCTGCTCGGCGCGTCGCTGCCGATGCGCGCGGTCTACAACGTCATCGAGAACGCCGCGTCGAGCCGCGCCACCGTCTTCATCACCGGCGAGAGCGGCACCGGCAAGGAGCTTTGCGCGAGCGCAATCCACCAGCTGAGCCCGCGCCGCAACGGCCCCTTCGTCGCGGTCAATTGCGGCGCCATCCCGCGCGAGCTGATGGAAAGCGAGATGTTCGGCCACGTGAAAGGCGCCTTCACCGGCGCGGTCGCCAGCCGCGATGGCGCGATCGCTCGCGCGCATGGCGGCACGCTCTTCCTCGACGAAATCTGCGAGATGGATTTGACCTTACAGGTCAAATTGCTGCGCGTCATCCAGTCGGGCGAGTTCCAGAAAGTCGGCGGCAGCGATATCGAGCGCGCCGACGTGCGCTATGTCTGCGCCACCAACCGCGACCCGTGGGCCGAGGTGCAGGCCGGCCGCTTCCGCGAGGACCTCTATTACCGGCTCCATGTCGTGCCCTGCGCGATGCCGCCGCTGCGCGCGCGCGACGACGACATCCTGCTGCTGGCGCGGCATTTCCTCGCGCAATACGCCAAGGAAGAGGGCAAGGACTTCGCCGATTTCGACGACGGCGCGCAGCGCGCGATGCGGCGCTACCCGTGGCCGGGCAATATCCGCGAGATGCAGAACGCGCTGCGCAACGCAGTGCTGTTCAACCAAGGGCCGCTCGTCACCGAGGCGATGCTCAACCGGCTCGACCCGAACGCCGTGGCGCGCCCCGCCGCGCCGCTGCCGATCGCCGCGCTGTCGCCGGCCCGCGCCTCGGGCGCCGGACAGACCGTCAAGCCGCTCTGGCTCATCGAAAAGGAAGCGATCGAGGACGCCATCGCGCTATGCAACGGCAACATTCCGCGCGCCGCCGCGCTGCTCGAGGTCAACCCGTCGACGATCTACCGCCGCAAGGCGGAATGGGACAAGGAACGCCTGCTCTCAGCGGGCTAAGTTTCCTTCGCACCACCCCGGCGAAGGCCGGGGACCATGCTCCAAACGCACGAATGGCCGATCAATTGGGTCCCGGCCGGAGTTTATCCTCGGGCGGGCCAAGGGCCAGACCCGTGGGCCGGGATGACATTATCGAAGGTGCGTTGACAGCGCCGCCTCGGCCGCCGCCGCGCATCGGCTAAGCGCGGCGACGAGCGACGGCAGCTCCGGCGTGTCGTCGCCGGCGGCGATCTCGACCGCCAGCGCCGCCTCCGACAACGCCATCGCGCCGACTTGGCCCGCGCTGCTCTTCAGGGAATGCGCCGCGCGGCCGATCGCGACCCGCTCCGCCCCCGGCGCGGCGATCGCCGCGGTCAGTTCGCGGCACTCGACAAGAAACAACTCGACAATCCCGCTTGTCGCCTCGGCGCCGACCGCCTCGACCAGCATCTCCAGCACTTCCGGGTCGAGCACCTGGCTCACGGCACCTGGCTCATGGCACCTGACTCATAGTTGCCGAAACCGCTTGCCGGTGCCGGCGAGCTTCTCGCGCGGCAGCTGCACCGAGCGTGTCGGGTCGGCGATCGCGTGGCCGATCACCGACGCCTTGCGGCCGTGCCGGGCGAGGACCGCCAGCGTGCGGTCGGCGTCGGCCGCGGCGACGACGACGCAAAACCCGACCCCCATATTGTAGACCTCGAACATCTCGGCGCGACTCACCCCACCGAGCTTTTCGATCAGCCCGAACAGCGGCGGTGGCGCCGGCAGATCGTCGATGACGAACCCCATCTCCGCGACGACGCGCGGCAGGTTCAGCAATCCGTCGCCTGTAATATGCATCAATGCCTTGACCGACGATATCTCATCTAAAATTGCAAGAATTTCCGGCACATAAATAAATGTCGGGCGCAGCAGCTCTTCGCCGAGCGTGCGGCCCAGCTCGGCGAAATACGTGTCGATCTTGGCGCCGGCCTGCTCGAAAAACACGCGGCGCGTCAGCGTCATGCCGTTTGAGTGGATGCCGTTCGAGGGCAAACCGATCACCGCATCGCCCGGCTGCAGGTCGCGCCCGACCAGAATGCGGTCGAGCGGCACGGTGCCGACCGCGGTGCCGACCAGGTCGAACCCGCGCACCACGTCGCGCAGCTGCGAGATTTCGCCGCCGGTGATCGAGATGTTCGATTGCCGCGCGCCTTCGGCGAGGCCGATGGCGATGCCGTCCATCATCGCCGCGTCGGCCTTCTCGACCGCGATGTAATCGACGAGCGACACCGGCCGCGCGCCGACGCACAAGAGATCGTTGACGTTCATCGCGATGCAATCGATGCC
>DATHCK010000049.1:0-11516 GCA_035319545.1 Allostellaceae bacterium
CGGCTTCACCGTCGCGTCGGCGCTGTGCGGCGCGGCGACGACGCTGATCCAGCTCGTGCTCTATCGCGTGCTGCAGGGGATGTGCGGCGCGGCGCTGGTGCCGCTGTCGCAATCGGTGCTGCTGCGTGCCAACCCGCCCGAGCGCCACGGACGAGCGATGGCGATCTGGGGCATCGGCACGATGCTCGGGCCGATTGTCGGGCCGGCTTTGGGCGGCTGGCTGACCGACAATTTCACCTGGCGCTGGGTGTTTCTCATCAACTTGCCGGTCGGTGTGCTCTGCGCGCTCGGCATCCTTGTCTTTATCCACGACGACCGGCGTGGGCACCGCGACCGTTTCGATTTCTTCGGGTTTGGCACCTTGTCGCTCGCCGTCGGCGCGGTGCAGATGATGCTTGACCGGGGCGAACTGAAGGATTGGTTCGGGTCGAGCGAGATTTGGATCGAGGCGACCGTCGCGGCGCTGTGCCTCTACCTCTTTGTCGTCCACACGGCGACGACAAGCGCGAGTTCGTTCCTCAACCGCGCGATGTTGAAGGACCCGAATTTCACCGCCGGCATCATTCTGATGTTTTTTGTCGGCATCATCCTCAACGGCACGATGGTGCTGCTGCCGACGATGATGCAGGTGCTGATGAACTACCCCGTCGTCACCGCCGGGTTCGTCATGGCGCCGCGCGGCATCGGCACGCTGATTTCGATGATCCTCGTCGCCCGGATCATCGGCAAGATCGATACGCGGCTCATTATTTTCACGGGGTTGGCGCTCACCGCCGCCTCGCTGTGGCAGATGACCGGCTTCTCGCTCTACATGGACATGAACCTGCTCTTAATCTCCGGGACCTTGCAGGGGATCGGCCTCGGCTTTGTGTTCACGCCGCTCTCGGTCGCGGCGTTCTCGACGATGTCGCGACAGCACCTGACGCAGGGCACCGCGATCTTCAGCCTGATGCGCAATATCGGCGGCAGCGTTGGCGTGTCGATCGTCGAGGCGCTGTTTGTCGAGAACACGCAGGTGATCCACTCGTCGCTGATCCAGCATGTCCGGCCGGACAACCCGTTCGCGCGCGCGCCCTATCTGATGCCGCCCTACGACCTCACCACCGCGACCGGGGTCGCCGCGATCAACGCCGAGGTCACCCGTCAGGCGCAGATGATCGCGTATATCAACGATTTCTACTTCATGGCGGTCGTCATCCTCGCCACCTTGCCGCTTCTCCTGCTGCTGCGCCGGCCGCGCGTCGTCGCCAAGGGCCCGGCGGTGGCGATGGAGTGATGCCCGGCAGCCCTGCATAGTCTGCGGTTGCCCGCGGCGCGCCTCTTGCAGAGGATGGCGCGCATGCGGACCGCCGGCGAACCTTCGACGCCACGCACCAATCGCGCCGCGATCACCGCGTCGATCATGCTGGCGACGTTCATGCAGGGCGTCGACACGACGATCGCCAATGTCGCGCTGCCGCATATGCAGGGCAGCTTTTCGTGCTCGCAGGACCAGATCGCCTGGGTGGTGACGTCCTACATTGTCGCGGCGGCGATCATGACGCCGCTGACCGGCTGGCTCGCTGGCCGCTTCGGCATCAAATACGTGTTCCTGATCTCGGTCGTCGGCTTCACCGTGGCGTCGGCGCTGTGCGGCGCGGCGACGAGCCTGATGCAGCTCGTCGTCTACCGCCTGCTGCAAGGGGTGTGCGGCGCCGCGCTGGTGCCATTGTCGCAATCGGTGCTGCTGCACATCAACCCGCCCGAGCGCCACGCCAAGGCAATGGCGGTGTGGGGCATGGGGGTGATCCTCGGGCCGATCATCGGCCCAGCCTTGGGTGGTTGGCTCACCGACGATTACAGCTGGCGCTGGGTGTTCTACATCAACCTGCCGTTCGGCCTGCTCGCCGCCGTCGGCATCATGGTCTTCATCCTCGACACGCGGCCGGCGCAGCGCGAAGCCTTTGACTGGTTCGGCTTCGCGACGCTGAGCTTGGCGATCGGCGCGCTGCAGATGCTCCTCGACCGCGGTGAGTTGAAGGATTGGTTCGGCTCGAACGAAATCTGGGTCGAATGCATCCTCGCGGTGCTGTGCCTCTATCTTTTTATTGTCCACACCGCGACCGCCGGCGAGCGCTCCTTCCTTAACCGCGCGTTGCTTCGCGACGCGAATTGTGTTGCCGGCACGGTGCTGATGTTCCTCGTCGGCGTGCCGCTCTACGGTACGATGACGCTGCTGCCGACGATGATGCAGGCGCTGATGAACTATCCCGTCGTCACCGCGGGACTGGTCACGGCGCCGCGCGGCATCGGGACGATGATCGCGATGATTCTCGTCGCGCGGCTGGTCGGAAAGATCGACACCCGCCTCATCATCCTCGGCGGCATGAGCCTGACCGCGATCGCGCTGTGGCAGATGACCGGGTTCTCGCTGCAGATGGGGATGGGGCCGTTTATCACCACCGGCCTCTTGCAGGGGATCGGCCTCGGCTTTGTCTTCACGCCGCTTTCGGTCATTACCTTCTCGACCCTGCCGCGCAACGTGCTGACCCAGGGCACCGCGATCTTCAGCCTGATGCGCAACATCGGCGGGAGCGTCGGCATCTCGATCGTCGAGGCGCTATTGGCGGAAAACACCCAGGTCATTCATTCGACGCTCGCCGAGCATGTCCGCCCTGATAACCCGGCCGCGCAGCGGCTCGGCATCCCTTTCAGCTTGAGCGAGGTGCACGGCATCGCCGCGCTCAATCGCGAGGTCACCCGCCAGGCGCAGATGATCGCCTATATCGATAATTTCCACCTGATGGTGATCATCATGCTGGTGGCCGCGCCCTGCCTGTTGCTGCTGCGCCGGCCGCGTCGCGCCGCCGACGGCCCAGCCGTGGCGATGGAGTAGGCTAACTCACCGACCGGAAGACGACCGCGTAGATGAAGAGGCCAATGATCGCCGCAAAAGCGGTGAGGGTCAGGACAATCAGCCAATAGGCGGCGGGATAGGTGCGCCGTTCGATCCACACCTCCGACAACTCGCCATAGCCGAACCAGCCGAGCGGGTTGAGCGGCACCGAGCCGCCGATCAGTGCCGCGGGTATGCGCGGAAAGACGATAAGCTCCGCGATGATGAGGATGGCGAGAAGAATCCAGGTCTGCATCTCGGGCCTCCAATGAAACCGACTCATTGAGAGATGGGGTCTTTGGCCGGCCGTCGGAGCAGAAATCATGGTTAACGCGCCGGCGGTCAAATCCGCCGGACGATCGGTGGCGGTGCTGCAGGATCAGCGCGCTTCTTCGGCGTGGCGGCGGCGCTGGGCGGCGCGGAATTCGCGTTCGCTGGCGATGAACTTGGCGCGCTGCTCGGGCGTCAGCGTCGCGAGCAGCGACAACGTCGCCGTCACCGCTTGCTGCTGAAACGCGCGCCGTTGGTTGCCGGCGTCGTCGAGCAGCTGTAGCACCCGGGCCTGATCGGCATCGGGCTTGGCGATTTCGATCCAGACCGCGTCCATCATCGGATCCACGGTGCGTCGAGCCTGCTCGCCGCGCGCCGCCATGTCGCTGACATAGCGATCAAAAGCGGTGCGCTGCGCGGGTGTCAGATCGAGCGTATCCTCCAGCCGCTGGAACCGCTCGGTAAAGGTCAGCGGCGCCGGAGGCGGGTGAAGCCTGCTCCACACCGCGCCCACGACCACGCAGATATTGAGCGCCACGGAAATCGCGAGCACGGCGACGAGGAGCCGGCGGCGCGGCACGCCGCCTCGACGGCTCAGGTCCGCGGTGGTGACGCTCATATCTGCGAATTTTCGCTGAAGTCGCGCAGGATCAACGGCGGCACCGGGTCGAATAGCTCATTGGGCGCGCCCTCGTCTGCCGTATGCCCGACGGGCGTAACTCCCGGCAGTCCGCTGCCGAGGTTGAAGCCGAGCCAGCCAGCTAGCACCATCGCCGCGGCGAGACCGCTCCAACGGACCGCGCCGAACCATGACGGCCCTTGTGGCTGACGCGCCGGGAACGCGATGACCTGCGCCTCGACCGGATCGTCGCCGACCAGCAGCGTCGCGCGGGCGATGACGTCCGGGGCGGCGGCTTCCATCGTCGCGCTGGCCATCAGGCGCGCGGCGGCGACGTCGCCGTCGGCATCGGCATCACGCGCGATGCGCGCGGCAAGCCGCGCGGTCTCGTCGTCGTCGAGCCGATAATCGGCGAAGGCGGCAAGGTCAAGTAGCTGCTCGGCCTCATCGACCGGCGCCTCGATCTCCTGACTGCGACGCCAGATTTCCCGATCGGGTAGCCCGCCGCTAGTCCCTTGAGCTCGCATACGAGCGCTCTCCTCTTCCTGCGGTTCTATGCGGAGCTTGCAGCGGCCATCCCCACAACTTATTGGTTTCTGGTTTCATTTGTCATCATTCCTGAAATGCGTGCGAAGCTTTAACATTGCTTTGTGATGGGCGCTGCGGACGGTTTGCGGGTCGATGCCGAGCGCCGCCGCGATCTCGGCGACATCCATTTCCTTGTCGTACAGCATGCCGAGGATTTCGCGTTGACGCGGCGACAGCAGCGCCTCCGGAAGCTTCAGTTTCGGTAGCGGCTCGACAGCATCGACCTTGAGGTGGGACTCAGGCACGGCCTCGATCGGCACCGAATCGGGCCGCCGGCGGCGGAGCGCGTCGCGCGCGGTGCTGCGCGCCACGATGGTGATCCAGGTGGAGAGCGAGGCGCGGCTCACATCGTAGGTCCGCAGCAGGCGGAAATCGTCCTTGCACAGGCGGACGAACACCTCCTGCGCCAGATCCTCCACCTCGCCGGACGCCGCCGCGACGCCGCGCACCGCCGCGACGATCAGCGCCGCATAGCGTCGGACGAACTGGTCCCAGGAACGCTTGTCGCCCGCCAGCAGCGCGGTGAGCGAATCGACTTGATCTCGCCGGCGGTCTGCGCAATCTCGGTTCAGTTGCTGCACCTGCATCGCCGCTTTCGTGAGAAAGGCCGGTTCACGAAAGTCCCGCGAAGAAATCGTTGCCCTTGTCGTCGACGACGATAAAAGCGGGAAAGTCCACCACTTGGATTCGCCAGATCGCCTCCATGCCGAGTTCGGGGTATTCGAGCAGCTCGACTTTCTTGATGCAGTCTTGCGCCAGCCGCGCGGCCGGGCCGCCGATCGAGCCGAGATAGAACCCGCCGTATTTCCTGCAGGCCTCGCGAACCTCGGTGCTGCGATTGCCTTTGGCGAGGCTGATGAAGCTGCCGCCCGCCGCCATGAACGGATCGAGATAGGAGTCCATGCGTCCCGCGGTGG
The DNA here is from genome assembly GCA_035319545.1 of Allostellaceae bacterium. GTDB lineage: Bacteria > Pseudomonadota > Alphaproteobacteria > ATCC43930 > CGMCC-115725 > DATARH01. The sequence goes on from DATHCK010000049.1 coordinate 5,270, forward strand.
TCGGACCAAACGACCCCGAGGCATAGCCTTCTGGGGTTTTCGCCGGGCCGGCGTAGTAGATCGGGTGATCCTTGACGTATTGCGGCAGTCCTTCGCCACGGTCGAGCCGCTCCTTCAGCTTGGCGTGGGCAATGTCGCGCGCGACGACCAGGGTGCCGCTGAGGGAAAGTCGCGTCTTCACCGGATAGCGCGACAAAAGCTGGCGGATTTCGCTCATCGGCCGGCCGAGGTCGACCGCGACCACCTCGCCGTTGAACGCCTTCTCGTCGACCTCCGGCAGGTATTTCGCCGGATCGGTCTCGAGCTCTTCGAGAAACACCCCGTCGGCGGTGATCTTGCCGAGGATCTGGCGGTCGGCCGAGCACGACACGCCGATGCCGATCGGCAGGCTCGCGCCGTGCCGCGGCAGGCGGATCACCCGCACGTCGTGACAGAAATACTTGCCGCCAAACTGCGCGCCGATGCCGAAATCGCGCGTCAGCGCCAGCACTTCCTGCTCGAAATCGCGGTCGCGATAGGCCTGGCCGTATTTGTTGCCCTGCGCCGGCAGGCTGTCGAGATAGCGGCAACTCGCCAGTTTCACGGTCTTGAGGTTCAACTCGGCCGAAGTGCCGCCGATGACGATCGCCAGGTGGTAGGGCGGGCAGGCCGCGGTGCCGAGGCTCTTCAGCTGCTTGTCGAGGAATTGGGTCAGCGATTTCGGGTTCAGCACCGCCCGCGTCTGCTGATAGAGGAAGCTCTTGTTCGCCGACCCGCCGCCCTTGGCGATAAAGAGGAATTTATAGGCATCGCCCGGCTCGGCGTAGAGGTCGATCTGGGCCGGCAGGTTATCGCCGGTGTTGACCTCGTCGTACATCGACAGCGGCGCCACCTGCGAATAGCGCAGGTTGGTTTCGGTAAAGGTGCGGCGGATGCCTTCCGAGATGGCCGCCGCGTCGTCATAGCCCGTCCACACGCGCTGGCCCTTCTTGGCCATGACGATCGCCGTGCCGGTGTCCTGGCACATCGGCAACACCTTGCCGGCGGCGATATTGGCGTTCTTGAGGAGGTCGTAGGCGACAAACCGGTCGTTCGACGACGCCTCGGGATCGTCGAGAATCGCCGACAGCGATTTAAGATGCGCCGGCCGCAGCAGATGCGCGCAATCGATAAAGGCTTGCCGCGCCAAGAGGGTCAGCGCCTCGGGTGCGATCTTGACCACCCGCTCGCCGTCGAAATTGGCCGTGCCGACATGATCGCCGGTCAGCTTTTTATAGGGCGTGTCGTCCTCGCCCAGCGGAAACAGCTCGTGAAAATCGAGTTCGCTCATGCCCGCCCCTGAACCCGCTGAAACTACGTCGGGCGCAGGATCACGGTTTCCGGTGCGGCGTCAAGAAATCGTGCGATGCGGGATTGGCAGAGGACGCAGGATGCAAATGCGGCCCTAACGCTTCCGGAAGCTGTCGAGCGCGACGACCTGGCCGCGCTCCTCGGGCGGCGCCTTTTCCTTCTTCCCCGGCTTGTCGGCGACGATTGCCGGCAGCGCCGGCTCGTTGCTGGCCGTCGCGGGCGGCTCGGCGAAGGCGAGCTCGAACTCGACCGACGGGTCGGCGAAGCTTTTGACCGCCGCGAACGGTACGGTCAGCCGCTCGACCTGCTTGTCGAACGACAGCGACACCGAAAACGCCTCGTCGCCGACATCGAGGTCCCAGAACTGGTGCTGCAGCACGATCGTGATCTCGGACGGGTAACGCTCCAACAGCCGCGACGGGATCACCACCCCGGGCGCCGTGGTGGCGAAGCCAATATAGAAATGATGGCTGCTCCTGAGCCCTTCTTGCGCCGCGCGGGCCAGCACGTCGCGGATCACGCCCCGCAGCGCCCGCTCGACCATCTTGTCGTAGTGGAACAGATCCTGCGGCATGGGCTCCCGTGCGTGGCGCGACGAATGAGTGGGGGGCTTCTGTTGCCCGGTGCCCCCCGAACCGCGAGTAACTCTAAGCTTTTACCCCGTTAAGGGTTAGGCCGCGAGCGCCTCTGGTGCGAAGTTATCGTTCGCATCTAAAAAATGACCCGATAACGGCGGTATCATGCCGGGCGACGGTACTTATCTTTACCACGCGCGTCGAACCTGTTTCGCCCCCGCAAGGCGCCGGCGATTCTGCCCCAGGGAGCTGAGATCGCCGGCGGAAATTGGTGGAGGCGCCGGGTACCGCCCCCGGGTCCGCAACGCTTATTCCATAAGCCGTTTATCGCCATAGTCGGTTGCCCGACAATCGAGATATAGGATGGCAGGGGCTTGAGCGCAATCGCCGGCGCGTCCTTCGAGGCCCGCCGAAGCGGCCCTCCAGGCCGTTCCGGGACACCTCAGGATGAGGACCGTCGGACGCCCTTGTTCTCCCTCATCCTGAGGCGCTTCGCGCAGCGAAGCCTCGAAGGACGCAAGGGGCTTCGGCTGAAGGATTCTGAATGCCGCTTACCGACGAACAGAAAAAGGAAATCGCCGCCGAGCGGGGCGAGACGCGGCCCACCCGCCGCGCCACCGTGCCGGCGCTCGAGGACATTCTCTACGAGCCGCTCCCCGTGCTCGACCACGGTTTTGTGCGGGTCATCGACTATATGGGCGATGACGGCGCGATCGTGCAGGCGGCGCGCGTCTCCTACGGCAAGGGCACCCGCCGCGTCAGCGAGGATCGCGGCCTCATCCAGTACCTGATGCGGCACCGGCACACGACGCCGTTCGAGATGTGCGAGATCAAATACCACGTCAAGCTGCCGATCTTTGTCGCGCGCCAGTGGATCCGGCACCGGACCGCCAACGTCAACGAGTACAGCGCGCGTTATTCGATCCTCGACAACGAGTTCTACATCCCCGCGCCCGAACACCTCGCGGCCCAGGCCACGACCAACCGTCAGGGCCGCGGCGCTGTCCTCGAGGGCGAAGCCGCCCAGCGCGTGCTCGACCTCTTACGTGAGGACAGCGAGCGCGCCTATGCCGGCTATGTCGAGATGCTCAACCCGGGCGAGGCCGGCCAGCCGCGCGACGCGTCCTGGCCCGGCCTCGCGCGCGAGCTCGCGCGGATGAACCTATCTCTCAACTTTTATACCCAATGGTATTGGAAAACCGACCTTCATAACCTGATGCACTTCCTCACCCTGCGCGCCGACCCGCACGCGCAATACGAAATCCGCGCCTATGCCGACGTGATGATCGACACATTGCGGCGCTGGGTTCCGCTCGCCCACGCCGCCTTTCTCGAATACCGCATGAACGCCGCCAGCATCTCGGCGAGCGGCATCAAGGTGATCCGCCGCCTGCTCGCCGGCGAGACCGTCGAGCAGAAAGACAGCGGCCTCAGCCCGCGCGAATGGCGCGAACTGATGGCTGTGCTTGAACGCTAACCCTGAACGGAGGAGTCCCCCATGCCGAAAATCACATCCTATGCCGCGAAGAGCGTGTTCGACCCGCCGGCCTATTCGCAGGGCGTCAAGGTCGAGGGTGCGCAGACCCTTCTCTTTATCGCCGGCCAGGTCGATTACGACGCACACGGCAATTGCGCGCATCCCGGCGATTTCGCGGCGCAGACCAAGGCGGTGCTCGAAGCGCTGAAGGCGCAGGTCGAGGCCGGCGGCGGCACCATGGCCTCGATCGTCAAGATCAACACCTACGTCACCGACATGCGCTACCGCCCCGAATACGCGAGGCTGCGCAGCGAGTATTTCGGGCCAAAGGCGCCAGCCTCGACGATGGTCGCGATATCGGCGCTCGCCGCGCCCGAGTTCCTCATCGAGATCGAGGCCGTCGCGGTTATTTGATCTCGACCAACTCCAGCGCTTCCTTGCTTGGGCCTTCGATCATCACCGCGCGGGTGTCCCCGAGCCGGTAGGGGCCGTCGAGAAACTTGACGCCCTCGCCCTTCAATTTGTCGATCCACGCGTCGAGGTCGCCGACGCTGAGCGCGATATGGTCCTGCAGCTGGCCCAAGGGGCTCACCAGCGGCGCCGAGCCCTGGTTGGCGTACCACATCATCGACACGTCGCCGAACTCGACCCCGGCGCGCGGCGTGCGGAACATGCCTTCCTGCTTTAAGGCCGGCCAGGTGCGGTCGGGGTGGCGCGGCACCTTGCAGGTGTCCTCGGTGAGGTTGGTGCCCTCCCAGCCGGGACGCAGCGGCGCGTTCAGGTGCTTCTGGTACCAGAGGAGGGCGCAGAACGGGTCTTCCTGCCACATATGCACGTGGTTGAAGCGCTCCTCCCCATGATTGCCGGCGATCTCAAAGAGGGCGTCGTCCGGCCCGACGAAATAGGCGAAGCCGCCGACCCGCGTCGGCTCGATGTGCTTCGCCTTCGCCTCGGCGATCTGCGCCTTGGTGAGACCCAGCGTGTTGCCGATGCTGGGCCAGGTGTCGCTCGAGATCGCCACACCTTCACCACCCTCTTCGCGGTAGAGCGGCGCCGAGACGACCTCGGGCCGGCTCTTCCACTCCTCGACCGTGCGGCGCGAGTCGGTGACATGCCAGCCGAAATGCCAGATCGCGCTTTGCGGCTCGGAAGTGGGCGGCTTGTCGACCTTGTTGAAGAGGATCAGCACGTTGTTGTCGGAATGCAGCGCCTTATGTCCGCCCCATTCGGTCTTCGAGCTGCACGGGAATTGCCGCGTGTACCAGTCGATCGCCGCGTCCGGGTCGACCGAATTGAGGTGCAGGTGGTGAAACCCCGGAGCCGGCAGCATGGCGATCCTCCTCGAATTTGAGGAGGAGATTAGCACCTATTGCTTGGCCAGCGCGCAGGAATGGTCTTGCAGCTCCTCGCCCGAGCCGTTGTCGCCGGTGGCGGCATCGGCCTCGCCCTCGAGCAGCACCATGCCCGGCACCCCGCCCGGGCGGATGGCGCCGACGACGACCAGCGTCTCTTTGTCCATTGCTTGCCGCGCGCCGGCAACGCCGTCGGCGATCATCACGAACGGGTTGTCGGCGAATGCATCGTTGGGAAGCCATAACGCCCGGTAGGGATGCCCGTGGAGCGGTTCGGGAAAGGGCGCCCATTTGTCGCCGATCGCGGCGATGTTCTTGGCGATCGCGTCGCGCACCGCGGGGGCGACGCAATCGATATGGATGTGCAGCTGGTTCTGGGTGCGGCCGTGAGCCGAGTTGATCGCCACGCTCAGATCCTCGCGTGGCAGGTCGTGCTTCGCCGCGGCGACGACGAGGCGTCGTTCGCCCCAGGCCAACGCCATGTAATCCGGCGCGTTATCCGCGAGGACTTGCGGGTCCTCGATGCCGGTGACCTTGGCGGTCGGCATCAATAGGTACTGGGTGTCGCCGACCTGGTCCTTGAGAATGACGTAGCCGGCATCGAACTCCACCTTCGCACAGGGGCTGGGCTTGCCGAACTGGCGTTCGTCCGGCAGGCATTTCTCGCTGACAATCTTCCACAGCGCGTCGGGATCGGCGGCGTGCGCGACGCCGCCGAAAGTCAAGAGCACGGCGACGGCGAGAAGCAGCCGGCGCATTTATTCCACCACGATGCGCGGCGGCGCGCGGCGCTCGCCTTCGCTCGACACCTTCGCCCAGATTTTGGCGGCGATCTCGCGGAACAAAAGAGCGTGCGGCGAACCGGGGTCCGAGATCGTGATCGGACGGCCCTCGTCGGAAGTTTCGCGGATTGTCACGTCGAGCGGCACCTCACCCAGGAATTCGCAGCCAAGCCGCTCGGCTTCGCGTCGCGCGCCGCCATGAGAAAAAATGTCGCTGCGCCCGCCGCAATGCGGGCAGAGGAAATAGCTCATGTTCTCGATGATGCCAAGCACCGGCACGTCGACCTTCTCGAACATGCTCAAGCCCCGCCGCGCGTCGATGAGCGCGATGTCCTGCGGGGTCGAGACGATGACCGCGCCGGCCAGCGGCACTTGCTGCGCCATGGTCAGTTGCGCGTCGCCGGTGCCGGGTGGAAGGTCAACAATCATGACGTCGAGCTCGCCCCAAGCGACGTCGCGCAGCATCTGATTGAGTGCGCTCATCACCATCGGCCCGCGCCAGATCATCGCGGTTTCCTCGGGGACGAGGAACCCCATCGACATGCACTTGAGACCGTAATTCTCCATCGGACGCAGCGTCTTGCCGTCTTGGCTGGTGGGGCGGCCGGAAATGCCGAGCATGCGCGGCATCGACGGCCCGTAGATGTCGGCGTCGAGCACCCCCACCGTGAGCCCGTTCGCTTGCAGGCCGAGCGCGAGATTGGCGGCAACCGTTGATTTGCCGACCCCGCC
>DATHCK010000050.1:0-5173 GCA_035319545.1 Allostellaceae bacterium
CGCTCCTGCTCGAAGGGCAGATCGTCGGCGGCATCGCCCAGGGCTTGGGGCAAATCCTCCTCGAGGACATCCGCTTCGATGCCGAATCAGGCCAGCTGCTTTCCGGCTCGTTTATGGATTACGCGATGCCGCGCGCCGACAATTTCTGCGCCATCCATTGCGAGTCGAACCCGGTGCTGACGGCGACCAACCCCTTGGGCGTCAAGGGCGCGGGCGAAGCCGGCGCGGTCGGCGCGATGCCGGCGGTCGGCAACGCCCTCATCGACGCGCTCAAGCCACTGGGCGTCACCAAGATCGCGATGCCCGCGACCCCCGAAACCGTCTGGCGCGCGATTAGGGAAGCGCGAGCCTAGCTACTTCCCCGCCTTCTCCACGATATCGGCGGTCGCCGTCCACAATTTCTGCTGCGGCAGGATTTGGCAGGCGGCGAGCGGCGCCTTGTCGGAGCAGTTGACCCCCGGCCCCGGCTCCCAGCTGACCCCCAGCACTGCGAGGCGGTTGCCCTTGGTGAGGCCCTTGTCGGCGCCATCCGGCCCGCTATCGGCGCGCTCGGGATCGTCAAACCAGCCGTCGAATATCTTGGTCATCTTGTCCATGACCTCGTCCGGATTGGCGAAGGTCTTGTCCGACGCGTTTCCCGTGATGTGACAGGAGCGGCCGTCCTCGCCGGTATTGATGTCGCTGAAATCGTCCTCGCCGGCCTTCATCGGAATGCCGATCGCGCCCTGCAGCTGGGTCGCGATTTTCTGGCACTCGTCGGCCGGGATCGCCTTCAGCGGATCCTCCTGCGCGTAAGCCGGGATCGCACCACAGACCCCCAGCCAAATTCCGGCCGCAACGCCAATCCGGCAACCCCAGCGCGATGACATGTCTTGCTCTCCCGTGGCGGTGTTTTCCATTGTCTCGGGGCCGCCGCAAGGCGCATTCTGCCTCGGGCGAAACGGGAGGTTCCAGCCTAAATGACGGTCGCGACGGTTCGACGATTGAGCATCCCGTCGCCCGACGAGCTGATCGAGCGGGCGCGGGCCATGGTGCCGGAAATCCGTGCGCTCGCCGAGGAGACGGAAAAGAACCGCAACGTCTTCCCGCATATCATCGACAAAATCCGTGACGCCGAGCTGCTGCGCACCTGCCGGCCCAAGGAATTCGGCGGGTTCGAGCATGACGGCGAGACCGCGCTCAAGATCGCGATGACCATTTCGGCGGCTTGCGCCTCGACCGGCTGGTCGGTCAACGGCGCGGTGTCGAACGGCCGCTCGCTGGCGCATTTCCCCATCGAGGCGCAGCAGGAGGTGTGGGGCGGCGACCAGCCCGACCCGTTCACCTGCGCCTGCTTCGCGCCGACCGGCAAGGCCGAGCCGGTCGACGGCGGCTACCAGCTCACCGGCCGCTGGTCGTTCGCCAGCGGCTGCGACCGGTCGAGCTGGATTTATCTCGGCGCGTTTATCACGCCGGAGGGCAAGACGCCGCCCCTCGAGGGCGCGTTCTTCCTTTTGCCGATCGGCGATGTCGAGATCATCGACACCTGGTTCGTCAACGGCCTCGCCGGCACCGGCAGCAAGGACATCGCCGCGCATGACGTGTTCGTGCCGGGGCATCGCGTGCTGATGTTTTCGGACGCGCGCGCCGGGACCACCCCCGGCGCCAGGCACTACCAGAACCCGCTCTACAAGATGCCGCTCTTGATCCACGGCGCCTCGATGCTGGCCTCGACCGCGGTCGGCGCCGCGCGCGGCGCGCTCGACGGCTATCTGGAGATGACCACGCCGCGCAAGACCCGCGGCGCGCTGGCCGGCGGCCAATTGCCGATGGTCGAGTTCGCGACGATCCAGCTGCGCTATGCCGAGGCGGCATCCCATGTCGAGGCGGCCGAGCTGATCCTTCTCACCGACATGCGCGCGATGACGCAAAAGCTCCATGACGGGCAGGAGATCACGATCGCCGACCGCATCCGCTGCCGCCGCAACCAGGCTTACGTGACAAGGCTCGCGGTACAGGCGGTCGAGGCGCTGAATGCCTCGACCGGCGGCTATGGCCTCTTGCTGTCAAACCCGGTGCAGCGCGCCTGGCGCGACGCCAACGCCGTCGCCCGCCATGTCAGCCTCAATTGGGACGCCGTCGGCACCATGTACGGCCAGCACGCCTTTGGCCTCGAACCCAAGGGTCAATATTAAGGGTGGGCAATATTAGGATATGAGGCATAAATGGCTGAAATAAAAGGCGGCTGCCTCTGCGGCGCGGTGCGCTACACGGCGCAGAGCGAGAACCTCGCCGTGACGGTGTGCCATTGCCGTGATTGCCAGAAATTCACCGGCAGCGCCTTCGCGACGCTACTGATGGTGCCAAAGACCGAATTCGTCGTCACGGGGCCGGTCAAGACCCATACCGGCGTTGGCGGCAGCGGCTTGCCGGTGTTGCGCCATTTCTGTTCCGAATGCGGCTCGTCGATCGCCGAGGAGCCGGGAACCCGGCCCGGCATGATGATCCTCTTCGCCGGCACGTTCGACAACATCTCGGGCGTGACTCCGGCGCGCGAGATATTTCGGGACGATCAGTTCCCCTTCGTGCGGGTGAGCGGCGACCACCCGCGCTTCGCAAAGCGGCCCGGCTGAGACAAGAACATGGCGCCAAACCTTCCCCTGACCGGCGGCTGTCACTGCGGCACGCTGCGCTACGAAATCTCGGGCGCGCCGATCCTCACCTATACCTGCCACTGCACCGACTGCCAGCGCATCACCGGTACCGCCTTTTCGCTGGCGATCATCGTGCCGGATAGCGCCTTCCGCCTGGTGAAGGGCGAGCCGCGCTCGGTCGAGCGCATCGCCGCGAGCGGGCGGGTCAATATCCGCCTGCTGTGTCCGGATTGCGGCTGCTGGATTTCCGGCATCGGCCGGCCCAACGAGGCGGGCGTGCTGGTGCGGCGCGTGCGCGCCGGGACGCTCGACGACCGGTCGTGGCTGCGCCCGACGGAGCATTACTTTACCCGCAGCAAGCAGCCCTGGGTGACGCTGCCCGCGGGCGACGATATATACGAAGCGCAAGCCCCATAGCGGAGGAACAGGACGATGGCGGAAATTCTCGGACTGGGCTGCACCCACTGGCCGACCCTGTGCGGCCACAACGAAGCCCTCACCGGCGTCTTCAAGCGGGTGCTCGAGGCGCCCAATGTCAACCCCAAGGTCAAGGACCCGGCGAATTGGCCGAAGGAGCTTCTCGCCGAGCTCGGCAATGATGACGGCCTTTCCGCCGCCAATCGCTGCGGCGAGCGCTTCGGCAACGATTTCCGCGCGATCCGCAAAATCCTCGACGATTTCAACCCGGATTTCGTGCTCGTCTGGGGGGACGACCAGTACGAGAACTTCAAGGAGGATATCGTCCCGCCATTCTGCGTGCTCGGCTACGACGAGCAGTTCGACCTCCAGCCCTGGCATAACGGAAACGGCGGCAAGCCCAATCGCTGGGACGAGCCGGGCGATTGGCGGCTGCAGCTCAAGGGCCATCGCGAGGCGGCGAAGCTGCTGGCCACGGGCCTCATCGAGCGCGGCGTCGACCTCGCTTATGCCTATAAGCCGCTGCACCACCCGATGGCGCACGCCTTTACCAACACCTTCCTCTACCTCGACTGGGACCGCAAAGGCTTCCCCTACCCGGTCGTGCCGTTCGCGGTGAACTGCTACGGCCGCAACCTGATCCAGGCGCATGGCGGGCTCGGTCACCTGTTCGCGCCGCCGCGGCCTGAGAACGAGTCGGGCGACCCGCCGTCGCCGCAACCCTGGCGCTGCATGGATGTCGGCGCCGCGATCGGGGAGGTGCTGGCGAAGTCGCCTTACCGCGTGGCGCTGATCGCGTCGTCGTCCTGGTCGCACTGCTTCCTCAGCCCGAAAAACGGCTATCTGTGGCCCGACCACGAAGGCGACCGCATCCTCTTCGACGCGGTCAGCCGCGCCGATTGGGGCGCCTGGCGCAAGCGCACGCTCGACGAGATGGAATTCTCCGGCCAGCACGAGATGCTGAACTGGATGTGCCTGATCGGCGCGATGGAAGCCTTGGACAAAAAGCCGGTCATCCAGGACTACATGGAGACCTACATCCTCGCTTCGGATAAGTGCTTCCTGAGTTTCCCGGCATAGCTTTTTTATCCCCTCGCCTCGTTTACGCCATTTACGGTGAGAGGGAGATTGCTCTGACCTAATCCCCTCCCCCTCGATGGGGGAGGGTCAGGGTGGGGATGTAAACTACTCCGCCGCCGGGGCCTGCTTGATCTCGCGGCTCAGCGCGTGGGCCGGCGTCGGGATGCCGTAAAGCCGGGCGCAATTGTCCCATAGGATCTTCTTCTGCTGCTCGCCGTTGAGCGGCAGGCCGAGGAACTGCTCCATCGCCTCGGGGAACGCGCCGTCGGAATGCGGGTAGTCGCTCGACACGACAAAATACTCGGCGCCGAGATCATTGACCGCGTGCACTGCCGGCTCCTCATCGACATCGAGCGCGATATAGCATTGCCGCTTGAAGTATTCGCTCGGCGCCATGCTCAGTTGCCGCTCGCAGCCCGGGCCGAACTTCTCCCACTGGTCGTCCAGCCGCCACAGCCACCACGGCAGCCACCCGGCCGTGCCTTCGAGAAACGCCGCGCGCACCTTCGGGTGCCGCTCCAGCACGCCACCCGTCGTCAACGACGCGATCGCCCCCATCAGCTCGACGGGATTGCGGATCGCATGCGCGATCGGGTGGAAATTGGCGTGCCCGACATAGCGCCGCCCTGCATCGTCCTTCAATGCGGTATTGCCGGTCGGATGGAAGCCGATCGGCACGTTCAATTCTTCGAGCGCGCTCCACAGCGGGTCGACCGCATCGTCATGCAAATGCTGGCCGTTGACCGGGTTTGGCGTGCCGATGATCGCGACCGCGCCAAGCTCGTTGACGCTGCGCTTCGCCTCCTCGACCGCGAGCCCGACATCGTGCATCGCGAGTTGCGCGGCGAATTTGAGCCGGGTCGGGTCGGTCTTGCAGTAATCGGCGGCCCAGTTGTTGTAGGCGCGCGCCAGCGCTGCCGCGTAATCGGGCGCGAGGTCGTCATGGCACAAAATCTGCCGGCCGCGCGTGCCGTACATCACCGCGACGTCGATCCCCTCGATATCCATCGCGGTCAAGGTGGAGGGCGCGTCATAGGCGTTCG
>DATHCK010000051.1:0-17878 GCA_035319545.1 Allostellaceae bacterium
GGGCTCGCCGGGCTACAACCAGCGGCTCTCCGAGCGGCGCGCCAACAACGTGGCGCGGGCCTTGGCGGCGCTGGGCGTGCCGCGGGAGCAGATGGTGGTTTCCGGCCGCGGCGAGAACGACAACCGGGTGCCGACGGCCCCGGGCGTCCGCGAGCCGCAGAACCGTCGCGTCGAGATCGTCGCGCCGTAACGCGACGCGTTCCTACTGCGCCGCGCGGCGCAGTAGGAACATGCGAAGCGCCCCGTAGTGCTTCGCCGCTTCCGTGTTGCCGACCAGTTCGCAGTCATACTCTGTAGAGTTGTACAGCGCTAAAACCGCGGCCATGGTTTCGGTGACATAGACGCTGCCCTCGGGGGTCACCGGCTCGATACGAGCGGCACGGCTGACATGCACGCCGAAGAAGTTTTCTCTTCCTAAGATCGGGTCGGGCGCGCTGTATGCGGGGCCGAGATGGAGCCCAATCCGCAACCCCATGTCCGCCGGGAGCCCGTGCGCGACTAAGTCGAGTTCGCCGACGACCTCCTGCAGCTCGAGCGCGCAACCCGCCGCCTTACCGGCATCGTCGAACACCAAGAAGAGACCGTCACCCCAGGTATTCGCGAGACGGATATCGGCCCTATGCCGATCGACGACTCGCGCGAAGCAGCCGAGCACGCGGTCTATAAAAGGCGGAATTTGGTCGTCGCGCAATTTGCTGAAGCCGTGCATGTCGCCGAACAGCATGGCATGCGGCTGCCGCTTTATCCCGCGCGGCGCGGTGGGCTTCGACGCTGCCGGCCGAAAGCCGTTGCCGACCGGGATCACCTTCCGGGGTAATCCGGCGTGTTGCCAGATCGCCATGTCGGCGGCTGTGCCAGAAGGCCCCGTCGGCGGGGTGCCGTCCCACACCACGATCTGCTCGACCGACGCCGACAAATGCCGGGCGCGCAGCAGCGCCAGCCCCATGGCCAATTGACTGCAATAGCTGAACAGATAGTCGTCGTCGAGGTATCGGTCCTCAGTCGCGAAATGCACCGCGCCACCCGCCATGGTTTCCGCCGCGCGATAGCATTTCGCAAAACGCTCGACCCAGCCTTCGCCCGCTGGCCGCACCGACACATCGACAAACTCAGCGCGGTCGAATGGCATCACGAGATGCAGGCTGGCGCCACGCGCCAGCAGCGCCTCGGCAAACAGGATGTCGGCGCCGGCCGCGAGCGAGCCGTAGCCGAACCCGACATCGTCCTCGGCGAGGAGTCGCTCGATCGCTTCCTTCACCGCCGCCTCCTGCTCGGCCGGAAAGCGGCCAGGCCTGCCGGGCGGTGCAATGATATGCCCGCCGTAATGGATGACCCGCGGCGGCGCCAGCGCGTCGTCCCAGGCTTCAGCGAGCTCCTTCGCCTCGACAACCAGGCGCAGCTGACGAACCGTCCCCGCCCAGCCGCGATAATCGGTCTGCGCCTCGCGCCGCATCTGCGCGCGCAGCCCTCGCGCTCTTTCGCGCGCCACAGCGACATTGCCGAGGATCAACTGCGCTTCGACCTCGGTCGCGACCTCGTAATATTCCTTCCGCTCAGGCGCATGGAGATCGAGCTCGGCGACGACGTCACGCGCCAGCGCCATCGCCGCCGCCGCCTCGCCAGCCAAAAGCCGCAGCGTCGCGCCGTTGATGCCGGGATAATAGGCCTCCGCGTGACCCGCCTCCTTTGCCCGGCGGTAGACCGCGGCATAAGCCTCCGCCGCCGCTGCCAGAAGCGTTGCGCGATTCTCGCCTGAGGCAGCAAGAGCCGCATCCTTCATCAGCCGCGGCCGCAAGGTCGCAATCTGCAGACCCATCGGTTCGCTAATCGCGGCTTCCGCGCGGCGGTCGAGCTTTAGCTTGTCGAGCAAGCTGAAGGCCTGAGCGGTCGCCCCGGTCGAGGCGAGACACAACACCGCGCGGTAGCTGAGCGGCACGTCATCGGGGAACTTCTCGAGCGCCTGACGAGCCAGGTCATACGCGCGGAAAAGCTCACCCTCGCGTTCGCAGCGTCGCACTTCGGCAAGGCATTCCCGCGGGTTATCGGGCAACGCTGCAATGTTGTCGTCGTCGGCCATGGCCGATTGAATGACAGAAAAATCGCGCCGGAGCCAGACCGGTCGCGACGAAAACGTCCAGGGTGCGGACGCAGATCTGCGTCCCTATGGGAGGCAGTTCACCGCCGGTGCCGAAACCGCATTCGGCTCTGGACGGTCGAGCCGCTCGAAGCCGCCGTCGCCGTGGGGCTCCATGAATTGGACGCTTTGGTTGACGGTCTCCCCCTGCGGTCCGCGGCAGGCAAGGTCGATCGCGACGAGATACCCATAGTAGAGTCGCCCCCCCGTCGCCTTGCCGGATGGGTCGCTTATCCATTGAATCGTCATCCGCCGGAGCGCCAAATGCTTTTGCGCGAATATCTGCGCCAAATTGCCATCAGCGGTCGCCATGAAGGCGAGCGCACGCGGATTCCCGATCAGCCGACGATCAACGTACTGTTTCGCTCCATCATCGAGGTTGCGCTGATTGATGAAATAGCTGAACGGCAACCGACCGAGCTCCACAATCCAAGCTTCTTCACTGAGTGGGGTCACTGTCCCGTCAGCGCCCACGTCCCAGATGACGAAATGGCGCTCTTTCGGGGCCGTATAGTCGGTGTAAGTATACCCGGCTTCCTGCTTGTCCTGATCGGCCCACCACCCAAGGGCTCGAATTCCCCCGGCGGCATTGCCCACAACGTCCCCAACGGCCGATCCATCTTTTGTCTGATGCGATTGAACAGCGTCGACGAGCGCAGCTTCCGAGAGCGCCGCTGACGCGGCAGTCGCCACCGCTCCCAATGGAAGAAAGGTCGTCATAACGACGAGCAGCGACAGCAGCGCAGCCCGCCGGCACCTCTTTCCCGCGCCGGGGAAGCGGCGTCTTGCTCGAAACCTCGGCAGAGGTGCGCTACCCATTATCTGAAGCCGGTTTTTCAACATGTCCACCCTTCTTCCAGAAGCATCGCGCCACTGTCATCCGGACGCGGGTCGGCATTGCACCAGAACAGTCACGGCTCGAAGCAGCTTTTGCGGGTCCGCCGGCGGCTGCGGAGGGTGCTTCGATAGCATCAGATTATGCATGGCGAGAAACGAGGCGATCGCGGGCGTGGGAAGGACCACGCCGTTGCCGCCATGATCACCATTGCGCCCAACGATCATGCCGAACAGCGAGCCATACCGATCCACCACTGGCCCGCCGCTTTGACCGTGTTGCAGATCGGCGCTGATGAGGCGGATCGCGACCCCGGAAGGAAGCGCCGCCGGGCCGATATAGCTCCCCTCCGCGGGGACCGCCTGCCTCGGGTTCTTGACCAAGACACCATAACCGAGCGCGAACACTGTCGTGCCGGGCGGCGGTTCCTGGTCATCAGGCGATGTCGCAAACACTGTGGACCCTCCCGGTGCCCACAAAACCGCAATGTCAAGGGTTGGATCGCTGGCGATGACATTCGCCGGTCGAACGACGCCATCCTGTGGCCATACGGAAACGGTGGTGCACCCCATCAATACATGCGCGCCGGTCACGATTATCCCGTCGGGCGAGATGAAAAATCCCGAGCCGCTCGTCACCTGCGGAGAGGACGGCACCACCTTTTTGCCAAGGGCAGGCACCGCCCAGGCAAGGAGCAACAGCAGCATTCCAACCAACAAACGACGAATGGTACTGGTGCTCCCCGCGCAGATGGCGTTA
Organism: Allostellaceae bacterium; assembly: GCA_035319545.1. GTDB lineage: Bacteria > Pseudomonadota > Alphaproteobacteria > ATCC43930 > CGMCC-115725 > DATARH01. The sequence goes on from DATHCK010000051.1 coordinate 3,729, forward strand.
TCGGCGTGCGATTTTTACGATTCGTTTATTTTCCCGTCAGGAGTCTGGCAGACCTGCTTGGTGGCGGTGCCGTCGCTGACCGATACGCAAGAGCTGCCGCCGCCCGCCGCGCTGGTGCGATTGCTCAGCGGTGTCACATGCACGGTATGTGACTGACCGGTTGACGGCGTTATATAGCTCGAGTCCTGATAGTACGACGGTGGAGGTCCGCCGCGCGACGCGGCCGCAGCCTGCGCGGCGAACGCCTTCTGCGCGGCCTGACGCATGGCCAAGTCCCGACACTGGGCATCGGCTTGCGCGCCTGTGAGACCGCCGAGGGCAGCGCCCGACGCGGCCCCAATCGCCGCGCCGCGCCCGCCGCCGATCGCGGCGCCTAGACCGGCGCCCAATAGCCCGCCGATGACCGCCCCGGTCGCCGTGTTGTTCTGCGTGCAATACGCCGGCATCGGGCCATAAGCGGTTTGGACCGGTTGGTTGCCTGCGCACCCAACCATCGAAACACCCATCATCACAACGGCCGGCATCACGACCAGTTTACTCACCATCGCTCCGCTCCCTTCTGGATATGAGGTTGTCTGGCGTCGTTTAACGGTACTCTGGCGGTGCGTTGCCGCGCGCGACTACAAGCCCGCGGTGCAACAGCAATAGGGCGAGATCGTCGCGCCCGTTCACGTAGCACTGAAATTCTGAAGCGCCCTTCGCGTAGCAGTCGAGCTCATCGTCACCAAGGATCGACTTGATGACCGCAGTGACCGCAGCCTGATGCGGGCCCGAAACACCCTGCGGATCGTCGACCCCGTATAGCGTGAAGGTTTTCCCCCCATGCATGTACATGCTACCCATGATGACGCCGAGTTCGTGAATAGAAGCGGTAAAGGTCGGCGTTGGTCTTGTCGGTTGCGGCGGCGGTGGCGGCATGACAATGGGCGTCGAAGGTGCCGGCGCGGTTGGTGGGGGCTCGGGTGTGGCGGGGTGCGGCGGCGAGGGGGGTGGCAAGATCCCGCTGATGGGCGGTGGTTTCTCGTTCGTGTTGGGCGGAGGCGGCGCCGTTTTCTGATACGGTTCCACCATGACGGTCGAAGGACGCTGCCCGGTTTTTTCTTGGGTCTTCTCCTGCTGTCCCTGTGCCGGCTGACCGGTTTGCGAGCCCGAGGTTGATATTGTCGCCACTTGCTTGTCGGACTCCGCGGGCCCCGAAAACAGCACGTAGCCGACCCCTGCGCCGACGCCGAGGATTACCGCGGCCAGCACGATGGCCGGGCCGCGCATCGTCGCCGGTATAAAACCAATACCCGGCAAAGACCGAAGCTGCTGTTCCCCCGAATTGCGGTCAAATTGGCCCCCAGCTCCGTCACGCGACGACGAACCGCCGGCGATCGGATTGGAAATCAGTCGCGTTGCGGCCGAGGGCGCGCCGCGAAATATATTCGAAACCAGTTTTTCGAGGATTTCGGCGGCTTCGCCGGCGATCGCATTGGCGCCCAGCGCACGCGCAAACTCATCGACCGACTGGAAACGATCCTCCGGGCGTTTGGCGAGAGCGCGCATGACGGCGGCCTCGATTTCAGCGGGAAGTCCAGGCACCCGCTCCGACAACGGCGGCGGCGGGGTTTGCATGTGCGCGGTCTGCAGCTCGTACTCGTTCTCGAACACGAAAGGCGGCGATCCGCAGAGCATCTCGTACGCCACGATCGCGAGGCTGTAGAGATCGCTTCGTTCGTCCGTTTCGCCGCCGCGAATCTGTTCGGGCGGCGCGTAGAGCAAGGTACCGAACACCTGCCCCGCACGGGTAAGCCGCTGCGTGCCACGCGTACGCGAGATGCCGAAGTCCATGATCTTGACCAGACCACGCTCCGTCACCATGAGGTTGTCAGGCTTAATGTCCCGGTGAATGACGCCTTCGCGATGCGCATAGGTAAGGCCGGCGGCGGCTTGGACGATGACCGCTAATGCCTCGCGCAGCGACAATCGCTGCACCTTCTGAAGTACCGAAGACAGCGTGTGTCCGCGAACCAGCTCCATTGCTATTGCGGGCTGGCGGCGGTCGGCATGGAGACCGAAGAGCGTCGTTATATTTGGATGCGGCTCCAACCGGCCCATGCTTTGCGCTTCCGCAAAGAAACGCTCGATAAAATGAGTGTCGCGGGCATATTCCGGCCGCAAGGTCTTGATCGCCGCCTGGCGTCCGACCTCGGTGTCGCGGGCGACGTACACCTGACCGATCCCGCCCTCGCCCAGCAGGCCGAGCAGTTCGTACTGGCCGATGCGCTGGGACTTCACGAGAGTTCCCCGTTCGGTGCCGACGACAGCGGCCGGGTGTTGCGCACCTCAGAGCCCGGCTCCTGGTCCGCGGCGACCGCAAATACGCCAACCGAAATGTTGTCCGGGCCACCGGCGGCCAAAGCCGCGTCGATCAGCGCCTGACACGCCTCGAATGGCCGCATTTCGCGAACGATCTCTTCGATCCGCCCCTTATCGACGACGTCGGACAAGCCGTCGGAGCATAAGACAAGCGCATCACCGGCCATCAGCGGCAAGCCTTCGCGCCAAACGGTCGGCTTGACGCGCGCCTCGTTACCGAGAGCGCGAAGGATGACATTTTTATCAGGGCTACGCGCGGCTTCCTCTTCCGTCAGCACGCCGTCACGCACCATCTGCGCCACAAGCGAATGATCTTCGCTGATTTGCTGAAGCCGGCCGCTGCGGAGCAAATAGGCGCGGCTGTCGCCGACATGGCCAAGAAACGCCGCATTGCCGCGAACCGCCAGCACCGTGCACGTAGTGCCCATCCCGGCGCAGGCGGGGTCGGTTTGGCCACGTTCGTAGATCGCCTGATTGGCGATGTTTAAACAGTTAGCCAACCGCTCGGTGGGCGAACCTTCGCGCTCGAAATAAAGCCGCAGCACCACATCTGCCGCGATCGAGCTTGCAACTTCGCCGGCCAGATGCCCGCCCATGCCATCCGCAACCAGCGCTACCAGCTCCCGTTTGGCAAGGTGGCCGCCGCTTGGCAGGCTATAGGCGACTGTATCCTCGTTATGCTCGCGGACGCGACCGGTATCCGTCAGCATGGTTCCAGTAATCGACAGGGACGCCGATGCTTGTTCGACCCTTGGCTTCAGCCGCTTGAAGAAGAACATCGGACGCCCCTGCCGGCAAACAATCCACGACCTACATTTTCTGAAGTTGCATCAGGTCGCGGGCGTAATGGATCGGCACGGCGTAGGTGACGGTTTGGTTCGACCGATTGCCGTAGGTGAAGATGCCGATAACGTCACCCTTCGCATTGAAGACCGGACCACCGCTGTTCCCCGCGCCACTCGGGAGGCTCATCTGGTACACGTCTCCCATGGTGCCGACGATCGTGACGTCGCCGGCCTGATGCGTGGGCTCGCTGATATTCGAGATATTGCCCGTCGTCACGGTCGGCGCCGGGATCACCTCTTCCTGGGTCCGCGTCTCAGAGTTTTCACGCGTCTTGAAGACCGCGACATTTTGTTCGCTGAACGCGGGGTAGCCCAACACCGTCACCTTTTCGCCCACATCGACATGATCGTTTTGCGCGATCGTGACGGCAGCCAGGCTTTGTGACGTATCGATCTTGATGAGGGCCGCGTCGGCGTCGCTCGACGCCCGCAGGAGGCGCGCGGTCACATCGACCCGGCTGCCCGGGAAGCGGACCGACAATTCCTCGTCGCGGCCCTCGAAGACGTTGTCGCCCTTGCTGACGACGATTGGCTGACTGTTCGCGAAGAGCGGTCCGCCCTCCTCCGGCTGCCAGCTGACGATCTCGCGAAATTCCGCTTCACGGTCGCTCAGGTCGAAAACCTTCGGCGGGTTGTCCTGCAGCCACTTCGCGTGCTCAGCTTTTTGTTTCGGGTCGTTGTCATTCCACAACGTGGGCTGAGCCTTGTAAAGGACGCCCTGGCCGTGTTCATAAGACGAAAAGGCGTTGTAATTAATCTTCCAGCCAGCGGCGACGTGCTTATTCGTGAAGATGAGGCCGTCGCTGCTGACGACAAAACCGGTTCCGGTGCCGGCCGCGCCGACGCGTTTATTGCTGCCCAATTCATCCTCGGTCGTCAGCCAGCGATAAATGTTGCCGTTGTAACTGACATAGGCCGGCAACAAATGTCCGTCGACCTCCACAGTCTTGTGGAAGAGGGGCTTGCCTGTACCCCGGTCGTAAAGACGCCACTGCATCTGGATCCAGACGGTCGAATTGCCGAAGCGCTCGGCGATTTGCTGCGGATTGAGGCCGATCGCATCCTGCTCTTTCTTGAGTTGTTGCTGCAGCTCGTCATTTTTGGCAACCAATTCGGCCTTCTGTTGCGCGATCTGGGCTTGCTGGTTGCGATTGTCGAGATAGTTCTTGTAGTAGAGCGCCCCGCCAACCGCGCCAACGACGACCAGGATGCCGGCGAGGCCATACATGGCCATGCGTGCATGCGACTGTTTTTGTTCCGTAAGAAGCCGCATGACCGTGTTGCGGCCGATGGTCGGCCGCGATTCACCGGTCGCGGGCGGGAAGGTGCCGGTGACCGGCATCGACACGGCGCTGTCGATCATCCGCGTCGCGGCAGACGCGCTCGACGGGGACGCGGCGCTCATGACCCGGGTGCGAGCAGGAACCATCGGCCGCGGATCAAGATCGAATGAGAATTTCGGTCCGCCGGAACCGAGCTCGACCACGTCGCCCGGCATCAACTCGCCTTCGCCGATGATGCGGTGATCGTTGACGAAGGTCCCGTTGCTGCTGCCGCTATCGGCGATTTTGAACGTAGGTGGTTCACCTGCCACGATCTTGATCACGGCATGCCGACGACTAACCGCGTCGTCTCGGGTAGGATCAAGCGCGATCGTCATGCTAGGGTCGCGCCCGATCGTGAGCTCTGAGATTTCGCCCAGCGGGAACTGTTCAATCTGGTTAACTTTGGATCCGCCAAGATGGTGAATTACGACCCGGGTGGCCATACCGCGCTCCCCTTGCTAGAGGTTGAGAATAGCAATCCGTAGCCACCACCGAACCATAGCGTTGCCGACATTAGAACGGCAAGTGGGCCACCGTTTTACTACCCAAGGTAAATTACAAATTCGCGCTCGGTTGCTAAACCGCGCCGAAGCGCTACCGAGCATTTAGACTGCTCGTCGTGACCAATGTTCTCGTCAGTTGAGCGAAAAATTTTATGTTACGGACAGCTCAAAAGGAACTCGACGCAATAAAGCGCGTGCGCCCGGCGGCGTCAAATTTTGCGCCGATCACGCCTGGCTTCGATCGCTAAAGAATGTCGACAGTTAGCGCTGCTCGACGATTCTGTTGCCGACAGTCAAAGAGCCGTCGCCAGCCGCCGGCTGCACCGAGCCGTGCCACTGGCCGAGCCCCGACAAGCCTGAGATGAATGTGTCGCTGGTGCCGGAGGGGATCGTGATGATCACCATCGATCCTCGCGCGTCGGGAACGGTATGCGCCTCGCCGCCCAGCGTGTATCCGCAACCGCTGGTTCACCGGCGATGACATGACCCGACGAGGACTCTATGGGGAACTGGCATCGGCCACCGAACCCGGCGAGCCCTAGCTTGCATCACTCATCGGAATTGTCGGACGAACGCGAGCGAGCGCATCTATCCCAACCTGCGGGTTTCCCGCACTGCGGTGCCTGAGTCGATGCTTCGCCAACGGCACCGTCCGGGTCTTTGGGCGCATGGCAGATTGCGCCGATGACGCTGTCGTCTACGCAGAGGCTTCGATTGCGGCACGCCAGCCGCCGAACCGGGTGATGTCGCGCGCGGTCTCGACAGCAGAGGCCTCACAGAGAAAGCCTTTCACGACGCTGCCGTCTGCGAGCAGCACCGAGCCCAGTCCCAGCGGTGGGGCGATCCTCGCGAGGAGCGCGCCCACCGCTGCGGCCGGTACGTCCCACACTTCGCCTTCGATCGCCCCGCCGCCGCTCGCGCGGCGCACCAGCCCCGGCCGCTTGCCATCGGGCAAGGCATAAAGCCCATATTCCGGCGCGGTGCGAACCGTGCGCCGCAGCCGCGCGCCAAGGGCGACAAGCTCAGGGTTCAACGGCTGACCGGAGAGATGCGCGCCGAGCACCAGGATCGGCACAAACGGATAAGCGCCCGGGATCGTCGGCGCGGGCTGCGCGGCCGGACAGGGTTGGTCGGTGGCGCCGAGTGGCAGACCAGCGGCCACCTGCATCATGTTGCCTATGGCCGCGAGCAGCGGGTCGTGAAAGGCTGGTGCGAAGAGCGTCACCCCACAAGGCAACCCATCGCCGCGAAACCCGGCCGGGACCGCGATCGCTGACAGGTCGAGCAGATTGCAAAAATTGGTATAACGCCCGAGGTTTTCGTTGAGAGCGACCGGGGCCGCCTCGATTTCGACGATCCGATAAATCGTCCCGGTTGTCGGCAGCACCAGCAGGTCGATCTGCCGCCACACCTGCTGGGTCTGCTGGCGCAGCGCCGCGAGGCGATCAAAGCCGGCATAGACGTCCGCGCCGGAAATTGCGCCGCCGGCGGCGATGACGTCGCGTACCATGGGGTGCAGCACATCCCAGCGACCGCCGATAGCGGTGGCGATCGCGCGATGGCGCTCAGCGAGCCAGGGGCCGCGATAGACAAGCGTCGCCACTTCTAGAAACGGGCCATAATCGATCGTTACCGGCTCGCCACCCAGCGCTCGCAACCGGTCGATCGCGGCGGCGTAGATGGTCGGGCCGTCGGCCTCGCCGAAAAATTCGAGATCGCTCGGTGCAACCATCCCGAACGTGAAGCGCTCCGGCAATCGGCCCATCGCGCCAAACCCCGGTGGCGCCGGCCGGGATCTGCCATCGGCGGCGTCCACCCCACGCGCCACATCGAACACGGTCGCGGCATCCGCGACGGTCAACGCGAAGATCGAGACGCAGTCGAGCGAGCGGCAGGCCGGCACGACGCCACTGGCCGGAATGAGGCCGCGCGTCGGCTTCAGGCCGACGATGTTGTTGAACGATGCCGGCACCCGTCCCGAACCCGCGGTATCAGTTCCGAGCGCGAAGGCGACCTGCCCGGCCGCCACGGCGACCGCCGAACCCGAACTCGATCCGCCCGGGATATACGCCGGATCGAACGGATTGCGCGGAATCCCGTAGGGCGAGCGCACGCCGGCAAGGCCGGTCGCGAACTGGTCGAGATTGGTCTTGCCGACACAGATCGCGCCAGCCCGCCGCAGATGCTCAACGACGGGCGCGGAGCGCGCCGGCTCATAAGAAAACTCCGGACAGGCGCAGGTCGTCGGCAGGCCAGCGACATCGATATTGTCCTTGACGGCGAAGGGCAGCCCGTAAAGCGGCATCACGTCGAGGCCTTCGACCGCGGCGCGACGCTCGACCGCCTTCGCCTCGGCACGCAGCACTTCTTCCGGGAAGCGTGATATCCAGACGCCGTGGTTGCCCCGGCCTCGGATGCGCGCCGTTACCTCGTCGACGACCCAAACAGGCGACAACCTTCCACTGCGGTAGGCGTCATTGAGCGCGGCAAAATCGAGGCTGGGCAACATGGGAGTATCGGTGTGGCTGGCGATCGGCCGCATCCTCAGCGTGGTCGCCGCGTCAGAGCAACCCGCTTCGTCATTCGCCCGGCTCCGGCGGCCACGGCGCCCGCGCGACGCCCGCCGTTTCGACGTGATGCGATATCCGCAGTGCGATGTCCTCGCGCCACGGCGCGGCGATGATCTGGACGCCGATCGGCAATCCGCCCGCCGCTTCGGGCACCGGCACCGCAACCACCGGCAGGCCGATAAAGGAGATCGGCTGCGTGTAGATGCCGATATTCGGCCGCAGCGGCACCTCCTTACCGTTCAGCACAAAGCTCTTCTGCCCGATGGGCGGCGCGACGAAGGGGGTCGCCGGGGCGAGGATCGCATCGACCTCGTCAAACAGCCGCAGCACCGCATCACGATACCACCGCCGGAATTTTTGCGCCCGAGCGACAGCGATCCCGGGAATCAGCGCACCGGCGATCAGCCGGTCACGCACCTCGGGATCGAAATCTCCCGGCCGCTCGCGCAGCCGGTCGAGATGCAGCGCCGCCCCCTCCGCTGCCGTGATCACATAGGCGGCGGAGCGCGCCCGAGCCGCCTCGGGGATTTCGACCTCGCGCCGGGCATCGAGAGCCACCGCGATACGGTCGAGCGCCGACAAGGCCTCGGCTGTGGCGCCGTCGCGGAAATAGCCGCCGGCCCGGACGATGCGCAGGCCACCAGCCCCGCGGTCGAGCAACGGCGTCGCCGGCTCGGCGGGGCGTTGCGCGCAAACCGGGTCGAGCGGGTCGTGCCCCTGCATCGCATCGTAAGCCAGAGCCAAGTCGCGCGTGCTGCGCGCGAGCGGCCCCAAATGGTCAAGGCTCGCGACGAAAGGAAAGCTGCCGGCGCGCGACAATCGACCGTAGGTGGGCTTCAGCCCAAAGGTGCCGCAAAACGAGGCCGGCACGCGGATCGAGCCATTCGTGTCCGACCCGAGCGCGATCGGCACCAGGCCACCGCCCACCGCGCCGCCCGAACCGCCGGACGAGCCACCGGTCATGCGCGTCAAATCATGCGGATTGCGCGACGGCCCGTCATGAGAGTTTTCGCCGGTGAAGTCATAGGCGTATTCACCCATGTTGAGCGCGCCGACCAGCACGGCGCCGGCCTTCTCGAGGCGCGTCACCAGCATCGCATCGGCCGCGGCTGGCGGGTGGTCGCGATTGATCTTGGCGCCGGCAAGCGTCGGCAGGCCGGCGATGTCGATCAGGTTCTTGACCGCGAACGGGACACCGGCCAGCGGCCCCGCCGCTGCGCCGCCCGCAATCTCCGCGTCGATCGCGGCGGCGCGCGCCCTCGCGCGATCGGCGACGATCGCGGTGAACGCGTTGAGCGTCTTGTCGCGGCGTTCGATACCAGCGAGGGTCGCGGCGATAACCTCACGCGCGCTGCGCCGTCGCGAGCCGACCGCAGCGGCGATGGCAGCAGCGGTCATGCGGTGAAGACCGGAGCGGGATCGGCCTCATCGGGGAGCGGAAATTCGGCGACATTGCGCGCATGGTCGAGCGAGATCACGAGATGCAGCCGGATCGCCCCGCGCCACTCGTCGTGCACGGGAATGCCGAGCAAGCGAGTCCCGGAATCGATAAACGCGTCGATGTCTTGGTCGCTCATGGCCCTCTCATGGCGCTAGCCGCTGTTGCGCAGACCCGCGGCAATGCCGTTGATCGTCAGGTGGATGCCGGTGACGACGTCCTCGTCGCCATCGCCCGCGCGATAGCGGCGCAGCAGCTCGATCTGCATGTGGTTGAGCGGGTCCATATAGGGGAACCGGTTGCGGATCGAGCGTGCCAGGAGCGGGTTGGTCTCAAGCAGCTGGTTCTGCTCCATGATCGCGAGCAGCGCCTCGATCGAGCCCTGCCACTCGGTGCGCAGCCGCGCGAAGATGCGCTCGCGAAGCGGAATGTCGGAGACCAGCTCCGCATAGCGCGAGGCGATCGCGATGTCGCTTTTCGCGAGCACCATGTCCATGTTGCTGAGCAGCATTTGAAAGAATGGCCATTCGCGGTACATCGCGCGCAACGTGTCCATGCCGGTCGCCGGCTCGGCTTCGAGCCATGACTGCACCGCGCTGCCGAAGCCGTACCAGCCCGGCAGCATCAACCGCATTTGCGCCCAGCTGAACACCCAGGGGATCGCGCGCAGGTCTTCGATCTTCTCCGACGCTTTGCGCGAGGCCGGGCGGCTGCCGATATTAAGGTTGGCGATCTCGCTGACCACGGTCGCCTCGCGGAAGAAGCGGACGAACCCGTCGGTCTCGTAGACGAGATCGCGATAGGCGCGGTAGGCGTCACCGGACAGGCGCTCCATCAGGTCGAGATATTCCGGGCGCGGCGCCGCCGCCTCGGGGCGCAACAGGGTCGCCTCGAGCGTCGCCGCGGCCAGAGTCTCGAGGTTGCGCCGGCCGAGCTGAGCATTCGAATACTTGCTAGCGATGACCTCACCTTGCTCGGTGATGCGGATCGCGCCCTGCACCGCGCCCGGCGGCTGGGCAAGGATCGCCTGATAGCTCGGCCCGCCGCCGCGGCCGACCGATCCACCGCGGCCGTGGAACAGCCTGATTCCTACATCGTGGCGGCGGAATACGTCGACAAGGCCGATCTCGGCCTTGTAGAGCTCCCAGCCCGAGGTCAGGAACCCGCCGTCCTTGTTGCTGTCGGAATAGCCGAGCATCACCTCCTGGATGCGGCCGCGGCTTTCGAGAAGACCCATGTATTCGGGCGTGCCGAGCAGCGCATCCATGACAGCGCCGCTATTGCGCAAATCCTCGATGGTCTCGAACAACGGCACGATATCGAGGTCGAGCTTGCCTTCGTGCGGATGGAGAAGCCCGGCCTCCTTGAGCAGCACGGCGACTTCGAGCACGTCGGAGACGTCGGTCGCCATCGAAATCACGTAATGCGGCACCGCGGCGGGGCCATAGCGGCGATGCGCCTCGGCGGTCCCGCGGACGATCGCCAACTCGCCCGCCGTCTCGTTCGAATAGGTGACGAACGGCGAGGCAAGCGGCCGGGCGGTCGCCAGCTCCGCGAGCAGCAGGCGGACACGTTCGTCCTCACCCAGCGCAAGGTAATTGGTCCCCGGCTGCGCGGCTTCCAGCAATTCGCCAATAACGCGTTCGTGCACGACCGAATTCTGACGCAGATCGATCGCCGCGAGATGAAAGCCGAACACGTCGACCGCGCGGCGTAGGTTCTTCAGGCGCCCGTTCGCGAGCAGCGCCGAGCCGTTCGCGTTGAGCGAATTGGCGACGACCGCCAAATCGGCGAGCAGCTCACCGTTGTCGGCGTAGGCCGCCGCGCCGGTGGCCGAAGCGTGCGGCGGTTCGCCATGTTCGAGAGCGCGCGCCGTGGCCGCGAGGCGCGCTTGGATACCGGCAATCGCCCGACGATAGGGCTCGTAGCGGCGGAACGGCGAGCGGTCGGGCGAGCGCGCGGCCAACTCGCGCAGCGACGGCGACACCTCGACGAGCCGGCTGTCGAGCGACAGCTCGGCACCGAGCAGGCGCAGCTCGGCGAGGTAGTGACGCATCGCCTTGCTGCTCTGCAGCTTCAGCGCGTCCTGCAGCACGGTGGCGGTGACAAACGGGTTGCCGTCGCGGTCGCCGCCAATCCAGCTGCCCATGCGCAAGAACGAGGGCAGCGGCGCCGACCCCGCGCCGCATTTCGTCAGCTCGGCTTCCAGATTGGCGTAGAGTTGCGGCAGCTCGGTGAGGAAGGTGTAATCGTAATAGGCGAGGCCGTTATTGACCTCGTCGGTCACCTGCAGCCGCGTGCGACGCAGCAAATTCGTCTGCCACAGGGTCAGGATCGCGCGGCGCAGCGCCAACTCGTTGGCAGAACGCTCCTCTTCGGTCAACGGATAGCGGTCGCGCGCGGCCAGAAGCTCGGCAACCTCCATCTCGCGGTCGATCATGCTCTTGCGGCGCACCTCGGTCGGGTGCGCCGTCAGAACCGGCACGATCATCGCTTCCGCGAAAAACTGGCGCAGCCGGCCCGGCGGTATATTGGCGTCGCGCGCCCGCTCCATCGCATGCGCCAGCGAACCTTCGCGCGGCGCCGACGGCGCGAAGGCGTGAGCGCGGCTGCGGCGGATGTGGTGCTGATCCTCGGCGATATTGGCGAGATGCGCGAAAAACCCGAAGGCGCGGATGATGGCGATCGCCTCGCTGCGCGGCAACGAATTGAGCGTGTGCTCGAGTTCCTCGCGTGCCGCGCCATCCGCATCGCGGCGGAAGCGGATGGAGCTTTGCCGGATGCGCTCTACCGTGTCAAAAGCGACCGCGCCGCGCTGCTCGCGCACCGTGTCGCCAAGGATGCGCCCCAACAGCCGGATGTCCTCGCGCAACGGCAGATCCTTGTCGTCACGCTGATCAGGCTCGATGATCGCTTCCGCTATCGACATCGGGACGCGGTCCTCACTCTCCCGGTTCGGCGACGGCATCGTCGGACGCCCCGATCGGCACGGATCGCCCCTGCCACGCAAGGCCGACGCAAATCACCGCGATCAGCAGATAGCCCAGCGCCACCTGCGACGAGTTGCCGAAGCCCAGGGCGGTTCCGTTGATGACGCCAAAATACGCAAGAACCGCCGCGCCGAGCGCATAGATCGCGGCACGGTCGAAGCGACGGTCGATGATGAAGGCCGCCGTCGCGCCGAGCATCAGCCCCGTCAGCGTACCGCCGCCGCCAAACAGCTCGAGCCCGTGATAGATGACGCCATGCCCCGCGAGCTTGTCGAAGCCGACCTGCGCCGCCGAGGTGCCTGCGGCGGCGAGGGCGCCGTCGATCTGGTTCTGCGCCCAGGAGGCTATGTTGGGCAGCATCGCCAGGATCACCGCCGGGGCATGACGGGCGGGCGTCGACTCGAACGCCTGCGCGCCGATCACAAGGCCGATATAGAGCAGGATCGGCAAGATCGCGACGAGCGGCACCACCGCAAGGAGCAGCGCCGTCAACCCGGTGAAACAGACGAGCGAGATCACGATCCCGGTCGCGAAGGAATAGCCGATACGGCCGCCGACCGCCTTCCAGCCGGGATGGCCGATATAAACCGCGGGCGGGAACGGCGAGCCCAAGAGCGCGCCGGCGAGCGCGCCGATGCCATCGGCGATCAGCACCTGGCGCAGATTATATTCGTCACCCGCCGCCGCCGCGCTCTCGACGTTGTTCATGCCCTCGGTGAAATTGTAGATGCCGAGCGGCACCGCGATCACCAAAAGCGGCCCGATATCGTGCAGCCCGGCCAGAAAATCCAATGACGGAACTGGCGCGTGGATGCCGAATTTCGCGAGCGCCGCGCCGACCGCGTGCGGGTCCATCACAGGGCTCAGGCCGGTCAGCGTCACGATCCACCCGATCGCCGTGCCAACGACCACTGCGGCGAGACCGCCCGGCACGCCGCCGGGGAGCCTCACCCCGGCGCACCAGCTCACCAGGATGATGGCCAACGAGACAAAAGCGAGCCATGGCACTTGCCACGACAAAAACGCCGGGCGCATCGAGATGAAGGCGATTGAGATACCGGCCAGCGCGCCGAGCATCGCCGCGCGCGGCGTGTATTTGCGCAAGGTCGGCCCGACAAACGCGCCCACGAGGATCACGCAGCCGATAATGAAGGCCCAGGCGAGCCCCGCCTGCCAGGCGAGGATCGGGTCGTTGGTCTTGAGGTAGGTCGGCAGCATGACCAGAAAGACGACGATGAACATATGCGGCACGGAGGGCCCGTAGGGCAGCGCCGTCACATCGCCGCGACCTTCTTTCTTCGACAGCTGATAGGCGAGCCAGGCGTAGAATAGGTTGCCGATCGGCAGGGCGATCCCGAGCGCCGGCAAGACGCGTCCGAAGACGACACCCTCCGGCATCTTGACGACGCCGAGGCAAAGCCCGGTCAGCACGATCACGTTGAGCGCGACATTGGTGAAGAGGCCGAAGAACCCGTTCCAATCCCCCGGCACCCACCAGCGCGGCTCCGCCTTCGCGACTGCGGCGACGCTCATCTCACCCCCTCACCTGCCGGCGTTGAGCGCGGCGACGACCGCGGGAGACTTCCCGACCCAGCCGAAAATGCCGCCCTGCGCCTTGATCATCCGGAGGCCCATCTCCTGGAACTCCGGGAAGTACGAGCCGACGCAATCCTCGAGCACGAGGCAGTCGAAGCCGCGGTCATTGGCCTCGCGCACCGAGGTGTTGACGCAGACCTCGGTGGTGACGCCGCAGACGATCAGCTGCCGAATGCCGCGGTGCTTGAGGATCGCATCGAGGTCGGTCGCGTAGAACGCGCCCTTGCCGGGCTTGTCGATGACCGGCTCACCGGCGATCGGATAAAGCTCGGGTATGATGTCGTGGCCGGGTTCGCCGCGCACCAGGAGCCGGCCCATTGCGCCCTCGTCGCCGATTGCCAGGGTCGGCTTGCCGCGCGCTTTTTTTGCCGGAGCGAGGTCGGCGAGATCGGCGCGATGACCTTCGCGCGTGTGGATGACCGTCAGCCCGGCCGCGCGCGCCGCCTCGAGCAGGCGCCGGGTCGGTGCGATGGTTCGACGCAACAGGCTGACATCATTGCCCAAACTCTCACCGAACCCGCC
>DATHCK010000052.1:0-8284 GCA_035319545.1 Allostellaceae bacterium
GGCGGCCCGTTTTGGGCTGCGGTCGATGGGAGTCGCCAGATGCGTATAGCGATGATCGGCACCGGATATGTCGGGCTCGTCTCGGGGGCCTGCTTTTCCGAATTTGGCGTGTCGGTCACTTGTGTCGATAAGGACGCGGACAAGATCGCCCGGCTCCAGCGCGGCGAGGTGCCGATCTACGAGCCCGGTCTCGACCAGCTCGTCGCGGTCAACAAGACGGCCGGACGCCTCACCTTCACCACCGATCTCAGAGCCGCGCTCGACGGCGCGGACGCCGTCTTTATCGCCGTCGGCACCCCGTCGCGGCGCGGCGACGGTCATGCCGATTTGTCCTATGTCTTCGCCGCCGCGGCCGAGATCGCCGAGACGCTGGCGCAGCTTCCCGCCAACCGCACCGTGGTCGTCACCAAATCGACGGTCCCGGTCGGCACCGGAGCCCAGGTCGAGCATATATTGTCGCTGCGGCTGCCGGCGGGAGCCTACGACGTCGCCTCGAACCCGGAGTTTCTGCGCGAGGGATCGGCGATCCAGGATTTCATGCGGCCCGACCGTGTCGTCATCGGCACCGAAAGCGAGCACGCCCGCAGCGTGCTGCGCGCGCTCTACCGCCCGCTTTATCTGCTCGAGACGCCGGTGCTCTTCACGACGATCGAGACGGCCGAGCTCATCAAATACGCGGCAAATGCGTTTCTCGCCGCCAAGGTCACGTTCATCAACCAGGTCGCCGATCTCTGCGAGGCGGTCGGCGCCGACGTCCAGGACGTTGCTCGCGGCATCGGGCTCGACGGGCGCATCGGCCGCAAGTTCCTGCATGCCGGCCCCGGATTTGGCGGTTCGTGCTTCCCCAAGGATTGCGCGGCGCTGGTACGCACCGCCGAGGAAGCGGGCAAGCCGTTGACGATGGTCGAGCGGGTGCTCGAAATCAACGATTCGCGCAAACGCGGCATGGCCGATCGGATCGCCGCCGCATGCGGCGGGAACGTCGCGGGGAAGACCATCGCGGTCTTGGGCCTCACCTTCAAACCCAACACCGACGACATGCGCGAAAGCCCGAGCCTGTCGATCCTACCGCCGCTGCTGGGGGCCGGCGCGACGATCCGCGCCTTCGACCCCGAGGGCATGGGCGAGGCCAAGAAGCTCCTTCCCGACCTCGAATATTGCGAAGACGCCTATGACACGATGATCGAGGCAGACGCGCTGGTGCTGCTCACTGAATGGAACGAGTTCCGCGCCCTCGACCTCAGCCGTATCAAGCAGCTTTTGCGCCGGCCGGTGATCGTCGATCTGCGCAACATCTATCAGCCGGAAGAGATGACATCGGCTGGGTTCGTCTATCACAGCATCGGTCGCAGTACGGCCGAACCACCGATCGGCATGAGCCCCAATCTGCGGGCGATTGCCTAATAACCCCAAACAACAAGCGCCAAATCCGAGGATCCCCATGCGTACCTCAACAAAGCGCGTTCTCGTCACTGGCGGCGCCGGCTTTCTCGGCTCGCATCTGTGCGAACGGTTGATCGCCGACGGCCACAATGTGCTCTGCGTCGACAACTACTTCACGGGGCGCAAGGAGAACGTCGGGCATTTGCTCGAGGACCCGCATTTCGAGGCGATGCGCCATGACGTGACGCACCCGCTCTTTGTCGAGGTCGACGAGATCTACAATCTCGCTTGCCCGGCTTCGCCGATCCACTATCAGCACGATCCCGTCCAGACGACGAAGACCAGCGTCATCGGCGCGATCAACATGTTGGGCCTCGCGAAGCGGCTGAAGGCGAAGATCCTCCAGGCCTCGACCTCAGAGGTCTACGGCGATCCCGTCATGCACCCGCAGCCGGAATCGTATCGCGGCAATGTCAACCCGATCGGCCCACGCGCCTGCTACGACGAGGGCAAGCGCTGCGCCGAAACGCTGTTCTTCGATTATTACCGCCAGCACAATCTGCGCATCCGCGTCGTGCGCATCTTCAACACCTACGGTCCGCGCATGCACCCGAACGACGGCCGCGTCGTCTCGAACTTCATTGTCCAGGCACTGAAGGGCGAGCCGATCACCCTCTACGGCGACGGCAGCCAGACCCGCGCGTTCTGCTATGTCGATGATCTGATCGAGGGGTTTACCCGGATGATGGACGCGCCCGACGACATCACCGGGCCGATGAACCTCGGCAACCCGGTGGAGACGTCGGTCGCCGAGCTCGCCGAGCTGATCGTCGATCTGACCGGCTCGCGCTCGCGGATCGTCTACCGGCCACTGCCGATCGACGACCCGCTGCAGCGTCTGCCCGACATCACTCAGGCGAGCACTTTACTAAACTGGAAGCCGCGCACCCAGCTACGCGCCGGCTTGCAACGCACCATCGCCTATTTCGACCGCCTGCTCCGCGACAGCGACGAACAGACGCTCGAGGCGTCGGCGGCGGATTAGGCCCCGGCTAGCGCCCGTTGCCGATGACGGGCTGGTGCGTCGCGCAGGTGCCGGTCGCGTTCACCAGCTGACCCGGGCTCGCATCCATCGGCAAGGCCGTGCTCGGTTGGTAGGGCGTCGCGCAAATTTGGTCGGCAAGCACCGCGTTCAGCTTGGGATCATAGTTGTTGAATTTGGCGTATTCCGGCGGGATCGGTCCTTGCGGCACCGCCGCGCTTGTCCCGAAATCGGCCTTCATCGGAATATAAGGCGTGCAGCCCGCGACAAGCGGCACGACAAACGCTAAGGCAAACAGCAATCGCATGGGGCATCAACCGGCGGCTGATTCAGCCGCCGGAGTTTGCCTTCGCCGCCGCCTCAACGCAACTGCGATAGCCGGATGCCCCGCCTAGTGATGATGATAACCGCCGCCACCCCCATGCGGGGCGCCGCCGTGTGGTGCGCCGCCGCTCGCGTGCGACACCGGATGTCCACCCGCGCCATGCGCAGCGCCGCCAAACCTTCCGGCGGCGAAACTGTGGGGCGCACCGCCGCCGGCATGTGCCGCCGCCCCGTTAAAGTGGCCTGCCGCGCCGAAATGTCCCGTGGCGAACCCATGCGCCGCGAAGCCGCCGGCCGCTGCCGCCGCTCCGGCGTGCGCCGAGAAGCCCGCGGCCGCGCTACCGCCCGCTCCCGCCCGGCTAGCCGCCGTCACCGCGGCAACTCGGCCTGCCCCGAACCGCGCCGTCACCGCTGGATCGTCATAGCCGACACCGCCACGATGCGCGGGGTCGTGCACCCAGGCGTTGCCGGCAAAAGCCGGATGCGGATCGAGCGCCGCATAGCGCCCGCGATCGATGAAAATCGCGTGACCGCCCCAATCGAGCGACCACCAGCCCCATAACGGCCCGAACCCGGCGAGCTCGATAAACGGCCAGAAGCCGATCGGATAGCCCGGCTCGAAATAGAACCCGACCGGGATCGGGAACGCGTAGGGCGGATAGTCGGGGACCGGCCAGGCGCCGTAGACGACCTGCGGGTTGTAGAGCGGGATGCAAACCACTTCGGAATCCGAGGGCAGGATCGAGATGATGTCGCCGCTGGTCTGGATCACGCAGTGGCATTGCGGGGTCGCCTTGAGGTTGCCCGCCTGCATCGCATCGTGACGCAGCGCCTGGACGGCATCCATCACATCGGACTGCTGAGCGAGGAAAGCATTGCCCAGCGCCTGGGTCCATTGAAGCCGCTCCGCCATCAGCGCAAGCAGCCTCGGAAACGGCACCAAGGCCATGACGCTCGGATCCCAGTTCTCCACCTTGAGCGCGTTGGTCAGCGCGTCGCCTTTGAGCGCCTGATGCGCCGGATCGCGCGCCCAGCGATCCGCCTCGACGACTTCCAATGGATAGGTCGCGGCCATTAGAACCTGGCTGAGCAGCGGATCGGGATAGAGCGCGATCGGCGCCACGAGCTGCTCGAGCTGCCCCTTGTTGAGCGGGTTGGCGGCGAGGGCCGCCGGACCGGGAGCCGGGGGCGTTTGCGGTTGCGGTTGCGCCGCATTCGGTTGAGCGGCGGCTTGCTGCGTCGCGGGCGATTGGGGCGGCGCGATAGCCGCTGGCGGCATGTCCTGCGCTGCCGCGGCGCCGGCCGCTGTGCAGACCATCGTTACCAAAGCGAGCCGAACGCGGCAGGACTTCACGCGTATCATGACGCCGTTCCCAGAGAGGATGCCGACAGAACACTACGCGGAGCGGGTCGTTCCCACACCGCGCGCTCGTCCCCCACTCAAATGCTACGGATAATAGGGGTACGGCCGCCGGTAACCGCCCCAGCCACTGTAGGGGCCGCCGCCGTAGGGACCACCATAGACCAGACGCTGATAGGGTCCCGGCGGATAGTAGGATGGTGGCGGCACCACGGCGCCCGGTGGCAGATTTGGCCCCGGCACATGGACAAGCACGCGGGGCGGGTTCTCGCGATGCGCAGCCGCGAGCCGCCGCAACAGCGCGGTAAATCTCTTCTTCTCCGCCAGGCTCGCGACGCGATGATTTGCCGCGGCGCGATGCGGTACAGCGACGGCCTGCTGCTGCGGCTTCGTGGTCGTCGCTGTCGGAGCCGTCGCCCTGGGCGGGATGACCGCCTGCGCCGAGGGTGAGACGGGCGCCGGTGTCGCCTGCGGCGTCGGCGCCGGCGGCGCGAGGATCGGCGGCATGTCCTGCGCGGATGCCAGTTGCGGTAGCCCGATTACCAATAGCGCGAAAAAGACTGACCAAATAACACTGACCCGCGAGCAGCGCATTCTCCACCCCCACCCTTGGAGTTCACCAAGTCCAACATAACGGTGAAGACCTGGCAATTATTCTTTACGCAGCGAACTCTTTGTCAGTTCCCGGCGATTACTCGGCGCTCGGAACACCGGCGCTATCGAGTGCGGCGCGCTGACGGCGCGCTAGCACCGCCTCGTCAAAATCATCGATCAATTGGTGGAACAACCGGTGCCAGTTGATCTCCGCCTTCAAGTGCGTGAACACCGAGCCGAGGCCGATCGCTGCCCGGTCCATAAAAACAAAGGCGCGTGGCGGCGCGATGCCGCCGAGACGCCGGATGTCCTTGTGGACACTGTCGACAAGGCGCGGGCCCTCGGGCTCGCCGCGGCGTTCCTGGATCGGCCGTGTACGGTCGTCGAGCAGCGGGCCGTAGACGAACCGCGCCCAGCGGTTCAGCACCGCGATCATCTCTTTCGAGAGGTTGCCGAACCCCCAGCTCTCATAGGCCTCGACCGCCAGCTCCTCGTCGTCGCGCTCAAGCGCGTGGTAGAGGTCGATCACACCTTTAACGAAAGTCGCCGAGAAGACGCGAATGCAGCCGAAATCCAGCAAGTTCACCCCGCGGCCGCTGGCATTGCTCGGCCCCACTGTGTAATTGCCGAGATGCGGATCGCCGTGGATGACGCCGTAATAGTAAAAGGGCACGTACCAGATGCGGAACATCCGAAGCGCCACCTCGTTGCGCTCCTCTTGGTTGGCCTTCTCGGCGAAGTCGAGGATCGGCTCGCCATCGAGCCAGGTCATCGTGATGAGCCGCTTTGTCGACAACCCGGCGTAGGGCACCGGCACCGCGACCCCGGCTTCGTCCTTGAGAATTCTGCCGTAGAGCCGCATATGCGCGGCCTCGCGCGTATAGTCCAATTCCTCGCGCAGCCGGGCGGCAATCTCGGCATGGATTTCCGCCGTCGAAACGGCGCGGTCGTAGCGCTCGTAAAGCCCCATCGCGAGACGCAACTGGCGCAAATCGGCCTCCACCGCCGAGGCCATTTCGGGATATTGCAGCTTGCAGGCGAGCCGCGTGCCGTCGAGCGCGACGGCGCGATGCACCTGGCCCAGCGAAGCGGCCCGCACCGCCTCGTGCTCGAAGCTTTTGAAGCGGGTGGGCCAGTCAGGGCCTAGCTCGCCCGTCATCCGGCGGCGCACAAACGGCCAGCCCATCGCCGGCGCGTTCGACTGCAACTGGATCAGTTCGCGGACATATTCGTCGGGCAGCGCATCGGGGATGGTCGCGAGAAGCTGCGCCACCTTCATCAGCGGCCCCTTGATGCCGCCCAACGCCGCTTTTAGATCGGCGGCATGGCGGTCGCGATCGACCGCGATACCGAGATAACGCTCACCGGCGAGCCGCGCGGCGAGCCCTCCGACGGCGGTGCCGACTTGCGCGTAGCGCCGCACGCGTCCGGTGAAGGTGTCGTCGTCACTCATGCCAGAGTTTCTGTCTCCCCTCGCCTACGCTGGCCACTCGCCTGCTTGCCCTGCTTCTGCAGGGAATTTGCAGGCGCTCGCCCCCTCACGGCGCCATCCAGCATGGCGCGACGTGATACTACTGGGTGACAAATCCGGCAATTTTCCGGTCGATCTTTCCGCTATCATGCCACCGTGGGGAGCGCCGGGGGATTGCCATAACATGATCGATTACGACAATTGCCGCAGCCTGCCAGCGATGTTCTTCGCGGTCGCCGCCGAACGCGGCAGCCGGCCGTTTCTTTGGGCAAAGCGGGATGGCACGTACCAATCGCTGAGCTGGGGCGAGGCGGCGCGCCTCGTCAACCGGCTGGCGCGTGGACTGGTCGTGCTTGGCGTGCAGCCCGGCGACCGAGTGGTGCTTGCCTCCGAGAACCGCCCCGAATGGGCGCTTGCCGATCTGGCGATCATGAGCGCCGGCGCAATCACCGTGCCGGCCTACACGACCAACACCGTCGACGATCATCGCCACGTCTTTGGCAATAGCGGCGCGCGCGTGGTGATCGCCTCAAAACCGCCGGTCAGCGACCGCGCGGCCGAGGCAGCCGCGCAGGTGCCGAGCGTCGAAGCCACAATCGTGATGGAGCCCGGGCCGCAGGGGGCACGCGGCTGGGACGAGGTGCTGGCGCTCGGCGACGCGCAGACGGACGACATTGCCGGCCGCGTCGCCGCGCTCGGCCCGGACGACATCGCCTGCATCATCTATACCTCGGGTACTGGCGGCGTGCCGAAGGGCGTGCTCCTCAGCCACCGCAATATCCTCGCCAATGCCGCCGGCGCGTTTCATCTGCTCGAGATGTTCGGGCTCGGCGACGAGGTGTTTCTGTCGTTCCTGCCGCTGTCGCATTCCTACGAGCACACCGCAGGCCTCATGTTCCCGATCTCGATCGGCGCGCAGATCTATTTCGCCGAGGGCGCCGACACGCTCGCTGCCAACCTGCTCGAGGCGCGGCCGACAATCATGACCGCCGTGCCGCGGCTTTACGAGACGCTACACCAGCGCATTCGCCGCGGCATCGAGCGCGAGAAAGGGCTGAAGCGGCGCCTGTTCGAAGCGGCGGTAACGATCGGCAAGTCGCGGCTCGCCGGCGACCGGCTCGGCATGGGGCAACGCCTCCTCGACCCGCTGCTCGATAAGCTCGTCCGCGCCAAAGTGCGTGACCGATTTGGCGGTCGTCTCAAGGCGATGGTCTCGGGCGGCGCGCCGCTCAACCCCGAAATCGGCGCCTTCTTCCTCGCGCTCGGCGTACAATTGCTGCAGGGCTACGGCCAGACCGAGGCGTCGCCGGTCATCGCATGCAATCGGCCGGGCGGCAACAAGATCGATTCGGTCGGCACGGCCCTCAAAGGCGTCGCGATCAAGATCGCCGAGGACGGCGAGATCCTGGTCGCCGGGGCCAATGTCATGAAAGGCTACTGGAACGATCCCGAGGCGACCGCACGGACGATCGCCGACGGCTGGCTCAAGACTGGCGATATCGGCTTTCTCGACGCCGAGAACTATCTGCGCATCACCGACCGCAAGCGCGACTTTATCAAGAATTCGGGCGGCGACATGATCGCCCCGGCCAAGGTCGAAGGCGCGCTCACCCTGGCGCACGAAATCGCCCAGGCCATGGTGTGGGGCGATCAGCGCCCGCACCTCGTCGCGATCCTCGTGCCCGACCCCGAATTTACGAGACACATTTGCGGCCCGGGCGCCGATCTCACGGCGCTTGCCGACCATCAAGGCTTACAGAAGGCGTTGAGCGATGTCGTCACCGCAGTCAACGCCAAGCTCCCGCCGATCGAGCGGGTACGGCGCTTTATCATCGCGCGCGAACCGTTCACCACCGGCAACGGCCAGCTCACCCCGACCCTCAAGATCAGGCGCCACGTCGTGCGCTCGATCTATGGCGAGGCGCTCGACGCGCTCTACGAAGGCCGCAGCGCCGCGGCGTAGGGCGCGCTAATCGCGCCGCAGGTAGTGGACGCTGAACTTACCGTCGGCATCGGTCCAGGTCTCCAGCGCGCGGAAGCCGGCGCGGCCGGCGAGCGCGCGGAATTCGGGGATCGAATATTTGTAGGAATTCTCGGTGTGGATCATCTC
>DATHCK010000053.1:0-5206 GCA_035319545.1 Allostellaceae bacterium
TGCGCGGCAAGCTGTCGATCATCGGCAACGGGGTCGTCGTCGATCCCTGGGCGCTCGTCGCCGAGATCGACGCGATGCGCAGCAAGGGGCTCGACATCACCCCGCGCAACCTGAGGCTCGCCGATAATGCGGCGTTGATCCTGCCGTCGCACGGTGCGCTCGACCGGGCGCGCGAGGAGCGGCGTGGCGACAAGAAAATCGGCACGACCGGCCGCGGCATCGGCCCCGCCTACGAGGACAAGGTCGGCCGCCGGGCGATCCGCGTCTGCGACCTCGCCGATCCGCACGCCCTCGAAGACCGCGTCGACGAGGTGCTGCTGCATCACAACGCGCTGCTGCGCGGGCTCGATGCGCCGCAGGTGAAACGCAAGGAATTGCTGGCATCGCTGCGTGAAATCGCGCCCAAGGTGCTGCCCTATTCCGACGCGACTTGGCGCATCCTCGACGAAGCGCGCCGCGCCGGGCGCCGCATCCTCTTCGAGGGTGCGCAGGCGGCAATGCTGGATGTCGACCACGGCACCTACCCCTATGTCACCTCGTCGAACACGCTGGCCGGGCAGGTGGCGGCTGGCTCGGGGATCGCGCCGGCGGCGATCGGCTTTGTGCTCGGCATCTGCAAGGCCTACACGACACGGGTCGGCAGCGGTCCGTTCCCGACCGAGCTCACTGATGAGATCGGCCAGAAGCTTGGCGATCGCGGCCGCGAGTTTGGCGTCGTCACTGGAAGGCGGCGGCGCTGCGGCTGGTTCGACGCCGTGATGGTGCGCCAGGCCATCAAGATGGGCGGCATCGACGGCATCGCACTGACCAAGCTCGACGTGCTCGATGGCTTCGACGAAATCAAGGTCTGCACCGCCTATCACCTCGGCGACACGACCTACGACTATCTCCCGGCCGGCGTGACCGCACAGGCCGAGATCGAGCCGGTCTACGAGAAGTTTGCCGGCTGGCGCGAAAGCACGCGTGGCGCGCGCTCCTATGCCGATCTGCCGGCGAACGCGATCAAATACATCCGCCGCGTCGAAGAGTTGATCGGCGCGCCGGTGACGATGCTCTCCACGAGCCCCGAGCGCGAAGACACCGTGTTGGTGCGCGACCCGTTCGCGGATTGAGGCCAGCGAATTGACAAATGCTCACTATGAGCATAATTAAGCCTCTGCCGCATGGCTAAAGCAAAACCGCAACCGCGCGAGCGCGCCGGCCCGATGCCCGAGTTTTTTTCTCCTTACAGCCATCAGTTCGTCCGGCTCGCGACCTGCGTACCGCAGGTCGCCGTCGCCGATCCTGCGAAAAACGCCAACCAGGTTGTGGCGATGGTCGAGCGCGGTGCCAGTGACCGCGTGGCGGTGATGCTGTTTCCCGAGCTTTGCCTGTCGGCTTACGCGATCGACGACCTTCTGTTTCAGGATGCGCTGCTCGACGCGGTTGTCGGGCAGATCGGTCGGCTCGTCGAACTCAGCCGCGAGCGTCTGCCGGTGATTGTCGTCGGCGCACCGCTGCGCTGGCGCGGTCGGCTTTACAACTGCGCGGTCGTCATCCATCGCGGCCGCGTGCTCGGTGTCGTGCCAAAAATCTACCTGCCGAATTACCGCGAGTTTTACGAGCGGCGGCATTTCACCTCGGGCGAAGGCGTTCGCGGTCAGATGATGACCTTGGCTGGCCAGGAGGCGCCATTCGGCATCGACCTTCTGTTCGCCGCGACCGGCTCCAGCGCATTCACATTTCACATCGAGATTTGCGAGGATTTGTGGGTGCCGCAGCCCCCGAGCGCGCTGGGTGCGGCTGCGGGTGCCGAGATACTGCTCAACCTCTCGGCCAGCAACATCACCATCGGCAAAGCGCAGATGCGGCGTCTGCTCTGTGCGTCGCAATCGGCGCGCTGCATCGGCGCCTATGCCTATTCGGCGGCCGGCGCCGGCGAGTCGACGACCGACCTCGCCTGGGACGGCCAGGCGGGGATTTTCGAGATCGGCGACGGCCTCGCCGAGACCGAGCGGTTCAGCGCCGAGCCCGAGATCGCCATTGCCGACATCGATCTCGGCCGCATCCGCCAGGAGCGGATGCGCACCAACTCCTTTGGCGACAACGCGCGGCACCTCCTCGAGGCGGCGACGCCGTTCCGCTGCGTCGAGTTCGCCTTCGCCGCGCCGGGGGGGAGGCTCGATCTGTGCCGCCCGGTCGAGCGCTTCCCGTTTGTGCCGTCCGACCCAGCGATGCTGCGCGAGAATTGCTACGAGGCCTACAACATCCAGGTTCAGGGGCTGGCGCAACGCCTCGCGGCGACGGGGCTTAAGAAGCTGGTGATCGGCGTGTCGGGCGGTCTCGACTCAACCCAGGCGCTGATCGTCGCTTGCCGCACGATGGATCGGCTTGGCCTGCCGCGGCGGAACGTGCTGGCCTACACGCTTCCCGGCTTCGCCACGAGCGAGGGGACCAAGGCGAATGCCTGGCGATTGATGAAGGCGCTCGGCGTCACCGGCGGCGAGATTGATATCCGTCCGGCGGCCAACCAGATGTTCGCCGATATCGGCCACGCGGCGGGGCGCGGCGAAAAGCAGTACGACGTGACGTTCGAGAACGTGCAGGCGGGGTTGCGCACCGACTATCTGTTCCGCCTTGCCAACCACAACGGCGCGCTGGTGGTCGGGACAGGTGATCTGTCCGAGCTGGCTCTCGGCTGGTGCACGTATGGCGTCGGCGATCATATGTCGCACTACAACCCCAATTCCTCGGTATCGAAGACGCTGATTCAGCATCTCATCCGCTTTGTCGCGCATAGCGGCGATGTCGACGAGGAGACGACCCGCATCCTCGAAGACATCCTCGCGACCGAGATTTCGCCCGAGCTGGTGCCGGCAGGCGAGGACGGTGCGATCCAATCGACGGAAAGCTTTGTCGGTCCCTACGCGCTGCAGGACTTCACCTTGTTTTACGCAACGCGCTTCGGCTTCGCGCCGTCGAAGATCGCCTATTTGGCGTGGCACGCTTGGCACGACGCGGCAAAGGGCAATTGGCCGGCGAACACGCCCGAAAGCGCGCGCCGTGCCTTCGATCTCGCCGAGATCAAGCGCTGGATGCGGGTGTTTCTGACGCGCTTCTTCACCCAGAGTCAGTTCAAGCGCTCGGCGCTGCCGAACGGACCGAAAATTTCGTCGGGCGGGTCGCTGTCGCCGCGCGGCGACTGGCGCGCCCCTTCTGACTCGCATGCCGACACGTGGCTCGCCGAGCTCGAACAGGGTGTTCCAGACGTCTGAAATTTGGGCGCGCCTGCGAGAGCTGGCCGAGACGGCGGCGCGTCTTGGGCCGGCGTTGCCGCTCGGGCTGCTCCTTGCCCTGGCGATGATAGAGGCCCTGGTGTTGCCCCGGCGCTATTGGGCCAAGGGCGCTTGGGTTGTCGTCGTTGTGTTGTGTGGGACCGGCGCCGCCGCGCTGCTGCACTTCGATGAGCAGGCAAGCGGCAACGCCGCCGCCGATCAGATTGCCGCCCGGCTTGCGTCGGAAACCGCGGCGCTGCACGGCCTGTGGTCGCAATGGGACGATCTGTCGAAGACGCTGCCGCCACCCGCCGACGAAAGCCCGCCCGGCTCTTTCAGTGATGTCAACGATGCGCTCGCCTCGCTAAGTGCCAAGCTTGCCAGCATCAAGGAACAGTTCGCGGCGCTAAAGGCCGGGCAAACGGCGCGCTCGATCGACCCCGCGATGGCGGTGAAGCTAGCGGATTATCTGCGTCAGTACGGCAGCTATCGGGTCGTCGTGTCCTGCGTGCCGAGTGACGTCGAGGCTTACAATTATGCCAACCAGCTAGTCGACATCCTGAAAGCTGCCGGCTGGGACGCTTACGGTCCCGAGCAGTCCGCCAACGTCGTCGAACGCCCGGCGATGGGCGTTACGGTCCTCGATCGCGACCCGAGTGCACCCGACGCGGCAAAAATCTTGCTCGACGCCTTCAAGCAATTCGACATCCCGCATGAGGTCGGCCTCACCGCGGAATATGCTATTCCCGACAGCGCGACCGTCGAGCTGTTCGTCGCCAAAAGACCGTAGGAGAAAGAGATGCCGGCAGGCCGCGTCCATCTGAGCGTCGATGACGCCCGCCGCCTCGGCGAACGGGCGATGCGCGGCATCGGCTATGACGACGAGGATGCGCGCGTCCTCACCGATCATGTGATCGACGCAGCGCTCTGCGGCTACGAATATTCCGGCCTGGCGAAGCTCCTCAACGTTCCGGAACATCGCCGCTTCACCCATCCGCGGCAACCCATCCGCCTGATGCGCGAGACCGAAGTCTCGGCGCTTTACGATGGCGGCAACAATAACGGGATGATCGCGCTCCAGCATGTTGCCAAGGCTACGATCGAGAAAGCCAAGGCGCATGGCATCGCTGTCGTTGGCGTCACCAACACCTGGATGAGCGGTCGCAACGCATATTTTGTCGAGATGATCGCGCGGGAGGGCTTTGTTGCGATCCACACCGCATCGAGCGGCTGCGCGGTCGCGCCGCTGGGCGGGATCAAGCCGATCCTCGGCACCAACCCGATCGCCTTCGCGATCCCTACCGAGGATGAGCCGCTGATCCTGGATATGGGCACCTCCGCCTTTATGGCGACCGAGCTGCAGCTGCGGGTGCGCCGCAAAGAGAAACTGCCCGAAGGCGTGGCGATCGACCGCGACGGGAACCCGACCACCGATCCCGCCGAGGCGACCGCGGGCGCGCTATTGCCGTTCGCCGGCTATAAGGGGTTTGGGCTCGGGCTCATCGTCCAGGCGCTCGGCGTGCTGGGCGGCGCGGGGATGGTGCCGGGCGCCCAGGATGGCTATCTGTTCATCGCTTTCCGGCCCGATCTGTTGATCCCGCCCGATCAGTGCAAGCGCGAGGTGAGCGCGCTCATCGCCCGGGTCAAGGCGGTGCCGTGCGCGCCGGGCGTCGCGGAAATCCGTATTCCCGGCGAGAATTCGTCGCGCAGCCGGGAGCGCCTATCCCGTCAGGGGCTGGACATCGACGAACTGGTCTATGACCAGCTCCACCGGCTCGCCGGCAATCACTAGCGCAAATCCACTAACGGACGAGGCCGAGCCCGATAATGCCGTCGACGATCAGGTAGATCGCGATCACGTAATTGAGAATGCGCGGCACCAGCAAAATCAGGATGCCGGCGACAAGGGCGACGAGCGGCAGCAAATGGCCGATGTCAAGACCGATAACCAT
>DATHCK010000054.1:0-7349 GCA_035319545.1 Allostellaceae bacterium
GCCGGTTGAGCGCGACCGACACCGAGATCGAGGCCGCCGCCGCGGCGGCCGCCGCAGACCGCTTCATCGCCGAGCTGCCCCAGGGTTACGACACGATGGTCGGCGAGCACGGCACGCGCCTCTCGGGCGGGCAACGCCAGCGCATCGCGATCGCCCGCGCGATGTTGAAGGACGCGCCAATCCTCCTGCTCGACGAGGCGACCTCGGCGCTCGACAGCGAAAGCGAACGCCAGGTACAGGCGGCGTTGAAGCGGCTGATGCAGGGCCGCACGACGCTCGTCATCGCGCATCGCCTTTCGACCATCGTCGGCGCCGACCTTATCTGCGTGATGGACCGCGGACGCATCGTCGAAAGCGGCAAGCACGCGCAGCTTCTCGCCCGGGGCGGACTTTACGCGCGGCTTTACGAAACGCAGTTCGCGCCGGAAGAGGAGCCCGTCGCGCTCGCCGCCGAGGTGCCGCCAGGATGAGCGCGCCGCGCCGATGGCTAAGGCAGTTGGTGCGCAGCGACCGGCTGCGCCGGGCGTTGTGTTATTCGATCCACTTCTATATCCGCTTCGTCTTCGCCACAAATCGCTGGAGCGTCGAGGGCGCTGAGCATCCGCGCCGCCTGCGCGACGCCGGACGGCCGTTCATCCTGGCGTTCTGGCACGGCAGGTTGATGATGATCCCGATGGCCTGGCAGCGCCTCGCGCCGATCCACATGCTGATCTCGGCACATCGCGACGGCCGCATCATCGCCGAGTCGGTCGCCTATTTCGGCGTGCAGACAGTGACCGGCTCGACCAGCCGCGGCGGCAGCGCGGCGCTGCGCTCGATGGTGAGGTCGCTCGCCGCCGGCGACTGCGTCGGCATCACCCCGGACGGCCCGGCCGGGCCGGCCATGGTCGCGAGCACGGGCATCGTCAATGTCGCTCGCCTGTCGGGCGCGCCAATCGTACCGGTCACCTTCGCGACGAGCCGTCGGTGGACGATGCGCAGTTGGGACCGGATGCAGATCGCGCTGCCGTTTGGCCGCGGCGCCTTTACCTGGGGCGAGCCGATCGAGCTCGACACCCGCCTCGACGAGGCGGGTGTCGAACGCGCCCGGCATCTCGTCGAGCGCCGGATGCTCGACATGGTCGCCGAAGCGGAAGCGCGGGTCGGCCATGCCTGGACGCCGCCCCTGCCGCCAGCGCCCGCGACGAAACCCGAGCCCGAAGAAGAACCGGCGCGCACCCCGGCATTGGCCGGTGAGGAGAGCCGGTGATCCTCCCTGCGCTCTATCGCGGCCTGACCACCGCTGCGACGCCGCTCGTCATCGCCTATCTCAATGTGCGACGGCGGCGCGGCAAGGAGGACGACACCCGCTTCGCAGAGCGGCTCGGCCGGCCCGGCAGTACGCGCCCCGACGCGCCGCTCGTCTGGATGCACGCCGCGAGCATCGGCGAGGCGACCTCGGTGCTCGCCCTCATCGAGCGCATGCTCGACGAGCGGGCGGGTCTCGAAATCCTTTTGACTACCGGCACGGTCGCCGCGGCGCGCCTCCTAGAGCCGCGGCTGCCGCGCGGCGCCCGCCATCAATTCGTCCCGGCCGATTTGCCGGGTGCGGTGGCGCGTTTTCTCGACTACTGGCACCCCGATCTGGCGCTCTGGGTCGAAAGCGAGTTGTGGCCGAACCTCGTGCTGATGACCCGCGAGCGCCGCATACCGATGCTGCTGCTGAACGGCCGGCTCTCGGCCCGCTCGCACGCAAATTGGAGCCGCTGGGGTGGGCTCGCCCGGCCGATGCTGAGATCATTCGCGCTTTGCCTGGCGCAAGACGAGGCGCAGGGCGAACGGTTCCGCGAGCTGGGCGCCCCCAAGGTGGCAAGCGTTGGCGACCTCAAATCCGCCGCCAAGACGCTGCCGGCCAACACCGGCGCGCAGGCCTCGCTGCGCGCCGCGATCGGCGACCGCCCGTGCTGGCTTGCCGCCAGTACGCATGAGGGCGAGGAGGACATCGCGATGGCGGTGCACGACCACCTTGTCGCGGCTCACCCGCGCCTCATCACGATCGTCGCGCCGCGCCACCCGGTGCGGGGCGACGAGATCGCCGCCCTCGCCGCGGCGCGCGGCCTCCGCGTCGCCCGCCGGTCGAAAGGCGAGCCGATCGCCGCGGACACCGCCATCTATCTCGCCGACACGTTCGGCGAGCTGGGCGTGTTCTACCGCCTGGCGGGGATCGCCTTTGTCGGCGGCTCGCTGATCGACAAGGGCGGCCACAACCCGTTCGAGGCGGCACGGCTCGATTGCGCGGTGCTGCTCGGCCCCCACACGGCCAACTGCTCGGCGATGGCCGACGCGCTGACCTCGACCGGCGCGGCCGAGACCGTCGCTGACGCCAATGCCCTTAGCGCCGCGGTCGCCCGGTTGCTCGACGATGCAGCGCTGCGCGACCTGCGCGCCAAAGGCGCGGCGCGAGTCGCCGCTGACGGGCTCGGCACGCTCGATGCGGTGTTGGACCGGCTGGCGCCGTGGCTCGATCCCCTTGCCCCGGCCGACGGGCCCTTGGCCAATGGCGATGCGCGCCCCTGATTTCTGGAGCGAGGAACCCGGTCTTCTCGCGGGGTTGCTGACGCCCATCGGTGCCGCGCTCGACGCGGCCGGCCGTTTGCACCGCGCGATCGCCCGTCCCTATCGCGCACCCGTGCCGGTGATTTGCGTCGGCAACATCATCACCGGTGGCTCGGGCAAGACGCCGGTGGCGCTGTCGCTGGCGGCGATTCTCGCCGAGCGCGGCGTCATGGCGACGATCGTCATGCGCGGCTACGGGGGCAGATTGGCGGGACCCGTGCGGGTCGAGCCGCAACGTCATGTCGCCGACGACGTCGGCGACGAGGCGTTGTTGGCCGCCGCACAGGGGCCGTGCTGGGTCTCGCGCGATCGAGCGGCTGGCGTGCGGGTCGCCGTAGCTGACGGCGCCGACGTCATCATCCTCGACGACGGCTTCCAGAACCCGCACGTGGCGAAGGATCTGTCGCTGGTCGTCGTCGATTCCGCCTACGGTTTCGGCAATGGCCGGCTGATGCCGGCGGGTCCGCTGCGCGAACGCACTGCCGACGGCCTGGGGCGCGGCGACGCGATTGTGCTGATCGGCGACGGCGCGTTCTCGGACGCGGCCGCCAAGCGGGTGCTGCACGCCACGCTGGAGCCGATCGACGGCGGCCGGTTTGCCGACGTCCCGGTCGTTGCCTTCGCCGGCATCGGCCGCCCCGGAAAATTCTTCGCCAGCCTGCGCGGCCTCGGCGCCACGCTCGTCGCCGAGCGCGGCTTTCCGGATCACCACCGCTACCGCCCCGCCGAATTCGCGGCGCTCCGCCGGGAAGCGGCAGCAGCCGGTGCGACGCTGGTGACGACGCGTAAGGATTGGGTGCGGCTGCCCGCGGACGAGCGCGTCGGGATCGAGGTGCTCGACGTCGTGCTGCGCTGGCGTGACCCCGCCGCGCTTGACGTGCTGTTGGCGCCGCTTATCGGCCGGATTGGCGATGACCGACGCGTCGTCCACGCCTGATCCGCCGGCGGCGAGCCTGCCGTGGCGCTATCGCGTCGAGGGATGGATTGCCGCGGCCGGCATTCGCATTGTCGGGCTGCTACCGCTTGACTGGGCCTCGGCGATCGGCGGCACGCTGGCGCGGACGATCGGACCGCGTCTCGGTGCCAGCAAGCGCGCCCGCATCAATTTGCGCGCGGCGATGCCCGAGCTGAGCGAGCGCGAGATTGAAACCATCGTCCGCGGCATGTGGGACAATCTCGGCCGCGTCGTCTTCGAGTATCCGCATCTCTCACGGATCACGATTTACCCGGCCGAATTGAACGACGGCCGGGTCGAGGTGCTCGGCGTCGAGCACATCGAGAAGGCGCGAGCCGAAGGGCGATCCTTCATCCTGGTCGCCGGGCACCTCGCGAACTGGGAGATCGCACCGCTCGCCTCGGCGCAGTATGGGCTCGACGTCGCCTTTATCTACCGCGCCGCCAACAATCCCACGGTCGACGCGATGATCGGCGAATTGCGCCAGCACGCGAAATTCTTCCCCAAGGGCGCCATCGCCTCGCGCCAAGCCTTCGCAACTCTGCGGCGCGGCGCGCATCTCGGGCTGCTCGCCGACCAGAAAATGAATGACGGCATCGCCGTGCCATTTTTCGGCCGTGACGCAATGACCGCGCCGGCACTGGCGCTCCTCGCCTTGCGCTTCGGCTGCGACGTACTGCCGGCGCGTGTCGAACGCCTCGGCGGGGCGCATTTCCGGCTCACTGTCCACCCGGCGCTGCCGCTCTCCGAGACGGGCGATCGCGACGCCGACGTGCTGACCCTGATGACCGAGGTCAACCGCACGCTCGAGGGCTGGATCCGCGAGCGCCCTGAGCAATGGTTCTGGCTGCACCGCAGGTGGCCGGATTAGCGTATTCCGGTCATCTTGTGGGTCTGCAGGCTCAGCTGCCATTGCGGGTGATCGAGGCAGAATTGGATTGCCAGCTCGGTGTTGCGCGCTCGCTCGGGGCCGTCCATCGGCTGCACCGAGAAGCGGCGAAACCCAAGCTCGGCGAAGGCGAGCGGGTCGAGCCCGTCCTGCGGAATCACCACCTTCAGCTCGTCGCCCTTGATAACGACGAGCGGGTTGTTGCCCTTGGGGCTGACACAGACCCAGTCGATATCGTCCGGCACGGGAAGCGTGCCGTTGGTCTCGATCGCGATCTCGAAGCCGCGCCGGTGCAGCGCGTCGATCAGCGGCGCGTCGAGCTGTAACAGCGGCTCGCCGCCGGTGCAGACGACGAACTTGCCGTGCGCCCGCTCCGGCCACAGTGAGGCGACCTTGTCGGCGAGCGCATCGGCGTCGGCGTAGCGCCCGCCCTCCGTGCCGTCAGTGCCGACAAAATCGGTGTCGCAAAAGCTGCACGCCGCGCTCGCCCGGTCTTCCTCGCGCCCCGACCACAGATTGCACCCGGCAAAGCGGCAGAACACCGACGGCCGCCCGGTCAGCGCGCCCTCGCCCTGCAGCGTGTAGAAGATTTCCTTGACCGCGTAGCTCATGCCGATGCGTCCGCGAACGCCTCCCACCCCTTGCGGCGCAGCTCGCAGGCCGGGCACGCGCCGCAACCATAGCCCCAATCGTGAAGCTCACCGCGCTCGCCGAGATAACAGCTATGGCTCTCCGAGCGGATCAACTCCACGAGCGCCGCGCCACCAAGCTCGCGCGCCAGCGCCCAGGTTGCTTTCTTGTCGCGCCACATCAAGGGAGTGTGGATGACAAACCGGTGGTCCATGCCGAGCGACAGCGTCGCTTGCAGCGATTTGAGCGTATCGTCGCGGCAATCGGGGTAGCCCGAATAATCGGTCTCGCACATTCCACCGACAAGGTGGCGGAGCCCGCGCCGGTAGCCGATCGCGGCCGCGAAGGTGAAAAACAATAAATTGCGGCCGGGGACAAATGTCGTCGGCAGACCGTTCGCGTCAAAGGCGATCGCGCTGTCGCTTGTAAGCGCGGTATCGCTCACTTGGCCGAGCACCGAAAGGTCGACGACGTGATCCTCGCCGAGCTTCTGCGCCCATTCGGGAAATTCGCGCCGCAAACGCTCGGCGATCCGCACCCGGCAGTCGAGCTCGACGCGATGGCGCTGGCCGTAATCAAAGCCGATCGTCTCGACCCGCGCGAAACGCGCCAAGGCCCAGGCGAGGCAGGTCGTCGAATCCTGCCCGCCGGAGAATAGGACCAATGCGCCTTCGGTCTGGGTGAGCTTTGTCACCCCGCTGTTATAATCTCTTTCTCGTCCTTTCGGAGTTGGCATGAGCAACCCATACCTCGCGCTCGGCGTCCGCCCGTTCATCAATTGCTGCAGCGTGCGCACGATGCACGGCGGCAGCCTGATGCTGCCGCAGGTGCGCGCCGCGATCGACGCCGCCTCGCGCCAATTCGTCAATCTCGACGAGCTGATGGAAGCCGCCTCGAAGCGCATCGCCCAGCTGACCGGCGCTGAATCGGGGATCGTCACTTGCGGCAGCGCCGCCGCCGTGGCGCTCGGCACCGCCGCCTGCGTCGCCGGCAACGATCCCGTCAAGATGCTGCGCCTGCCGTTCACCGAGGGCATGGTCAACCGCGTCATCATCCCCGCGAAACAGCGTTTCGCCTATGACCAGGCGGTCAGGATGTGCGGCTGCAGGATCGTCGAGATCGAGACCCGCGCCGACCTCGACGAAGCTCTGAAGCAACCGGTGGCGCTCGTCGTGCTGCTCGGCAAGCAGGAGCATTTGACGAGCGTGCGCCTCGAGGAGATCGCCGGCGTCTGCAAGCCCAAGGGCATCCCCATCATGGTTGACGCCGCCAGCGAGCATATCGAGCGGCCTTCGCCTTGGCTCGCGCGCGGTGCCGACCTCGTCATCTACAGCGGCGGCAAGTTCCTGCGCGGGCCGCAGACCTCGGGCCTCTTGCTCGGCAACAAACGCCTTGTCGAGGCAGCATGGCGCAACGGCTCGCCGCACCAGGCGCTCGGCCGGCCGATGAAGGTGTCGAAGGAAGACATCGTCGGTGTGCTCGCCGCGCTCGAATACTGGTTCGGCGAGCGTGACGAAGCCGCCGAGCGCAATAAATGGGACGACGATTGCGCGACCATCGCCCGGCGCGTCGGGCAAATTCGCGGCATCAACAGCGAGGTCATCGCGCCCGCCGGGGTCGATCGGGTGCCGCGCCTCAAGATCGTCTGGGACCGCGAGACATATCCGCTCGATGGGCTGGGATTGCGCAATTACGTGCTCGACGGCGAGCCGCGCGTCATGCTCGACGACAACTCGGCGACCGAAAACTCGATCGCGGTCGACCCGTTCCAGCTCCAGCCGGGCGAGGCGCAGCAGGTCGGCGACGCCGTGGTCGCGGCGCTGCTCGTGTCGGCCCAGGCCGAGCGCGTGCCAGTCCACGCGCCGGCGTTGACCGCCGCCGGCAATTGGGAGCTGCGCGTCGAATTTCTCCAGGGCGCGCGCACCCACCGCCTCGCGCTCGAGCAGAAGGGCGCCGACCTGACCGGCCACCAGAAGTCGGCGCATTTCGACGGGCCGGTGCTAGGCCAGCTCGACGACGATGTCGTGCACTTCTCGTTCGAGCAGAATTACGAGGGGAGCCGCATGTCCTACCGCTTCGAGGGCCGGCTCAAGGACAGCGCGATGGAGGGCACCGTGCTCCTCGGCGCCGCCAGCGCGCAGAATGCCGGCATCGTCAACCGCACCCAGTTCGGCACCGGCCAGTGGCGCGCGAAACGGGTGGCCTAAGTCCCCGCGGCACAATATCGCTGCGACGGACCGAAAGTTCCAGAACACCAGGGAGGATGCGGAGATGAGCCGG
>DATHCK010000055.1:0-7499 GCA_035319545.1 Allostellaceae bacterium
TTCGGCCATGCTCCTCGTCTCTGCAGAAGATTGCGGAGCCGGGCATTATAGGGTTGCCACCCCCTGGCACAAGCCGCGCCGCGCCGCGAGGGCCTCGCGCGCCCGACGGCAAAATTCGCTTGTTGCGAACCGCCGGCACTCGTTTATAGACACAGACGAGGTTAACGGTCTTGATGGCGATCGCGGCCGAGGACAGGCAGACGCGATGTTAAAAGAGCGGTCGACGCCGGCGGCGGAGGGCGCCTCGAAGAGGCGGCGGGGGCCGCCTCGCGTCGCTGGAGCCGACACCGCTAAACGCAAGATCAAGCTGGGAAAAATCGCCGGAGGCGACGCCGGTTCCGAGCTGGCGCGATTGCAGGCGGAGCGCGAGGCGATACAGCGCGAGCTCGACGAGGCGCGGGCGCGAATCGTCGAGCTCGAACGGCTCGCCGACGAGGATTCGCTGGCGCCGGTCGCGAATCGCCGTGCCTTCGTGCGCGAGCTGTCGCGGATGATCGCTTTTACCCGCCGCTACGGGCCGCCGTCGAGCGTCATCTATTTCGACGTCAACGGCATGAAACAGATCAACGACACCCACGGGCACCCGGCAGGCGATGCGGCGCTGCGTCACGTCGCCGAGGTGCTGTCGAAGAATGTCCGTGAAAGCGACATTGTTGGCCGGCTTGGCGGCGACGAGTTTGGTGTCATCCTCGCGCAGACCAATCAGGAGCAGGCCAACGGCAAGGCATCGACGCTGGCACAGGCGATCGGCGCGACCCCGCTGCGCTGGGGCAAATACCAGATCAAGATCAGCGCCGCCTACGGCGTCTATTCGTTCACCGGCAGCGACGACGCGCAGGTGGCGATCGAGGCGGCCGACAAGGCGATGTACAAGCACAAAAGGGTGCGGGCGGTCTGAAGCACACCGTCATTGCGAGCGCAGCGAAGCAATCCCCTACCGCAGAGGGCCAAGACGGCCGAAGATTGCCGCGGCGCGCAGCGCGCGCCTCGCAATGACGGCTGTTAGGCGATGATGTCGGGCAGCAGCTCGCTCTCGATCTTCGAGATCTGATCCTTCAGGGCGAGCTTGCGCTTCTTCAGGCGCTGCAATTGCAGTTGATCGAATGGCGCGCGCTCGGCGATGCGCGCGATCACGTCGTCGAGATCACGATGCTCGGTCGTGAGCGCGGCCAGCTTCGCCTTTAAGGCTTCAACATCGAGGTCCATCGCGAGCGACGCAAATCCGCAGCGATTGCCAACAATCCGCCGTCAACCTGGGGGGCAGATCATCGCGAATTATAGCACAATGCGCGGCAACGTCATGGTGCGGCGATCTTCAGGGTTGATGGCATGGCTGACGACGGGGCGACCGAGGGGTTCTGGCGGTTTTCGCTGATGATCTATGCGCGTCCCGGCATCGCGGAGGCGCTGCTGCGGCTGCAGGATCGCGGCGGGCACAACATCAACATCATCCTTTTCGGCTTGTGGCTTGCGCTGTGCGAGGGCGCCGCGCTCGACGCCGCGGGTCTGGCGCGCGCCAAGACGGCGATCGCCCGGATCGACAGCGCGGTCGTCGCGCCGCTGCGCGCGCTGCGCCGTGCGCTGAAGCCCGACGCCGACCCCGATGCGCAAGACCTGCGGCGGCGCGTGCTGGCGCTGGAAATCGCCGCGGAACGGTGCGTCCAGGCGCGGCTCGCGCGGAGCGCGGAGCCTCGCAAGGCGCGCGGCGGCGACCGCCGGTCGCTGGCCGAAGCCAGTCTGCGGCTGATCCTCGGTGCTGACTTCGGATCGGAAGAGGCGGTGGTCGTCGTTAAGGCGCTTTCGTCTCGCCCCAGCGCCTGACGGTGCCGGCGTCGAGCCCGAAGAGGTCGAGGAGACGCCCGAGGCTGTGGTCGATCATCTCGTCGATCGTCAGCGGCTTGGCGTAAAGGGCCGGAACCGGCGGGGCGATCACCGCGCCCATCTCGGACAGCGCGGTCATCGTGCGCAGATGCCCAGTGTGAAGCGGCGTTTCGCGCACCGCCAGCACGAGTCGGCGCCGCTCCTTCAAGACGACATCGGCAGCGCGGGTGAGGAGGGTCGTCGTCACCCCGGTGGCGATCTCGCTCATACTGCGGATCGAGCACGGCGCGATGATCATGCCGATGGTCGGAAACGAGCCGGAAGCGATCGGCGCCGCCATGTCGCCGATCGCATGCGCGACATCGGCGCGGGCGCGTAGATCGGCGGGTTTCAGATCGGTTTCGAGGGCCAGCGTCATCTCGGCCGTGCGGCTCATCACCAGATGCGTCTCGACTGGCAGATCGGCGAGCAAGGTCAGAAGCCGCGCGCCGTAAGCGACGCCGGACGCGCCGCTGATCCCGACGATCAGCCGCCGACGGTTTTTTGAGCCCTCGTGTCGCATCCCCGCCTCGTCGCCCGGCCTTTCATCTTTTTGCCCGCGCATCACATATCTCGACGGCGATCCTGTGCAAGCGCTGGCCGAAATCGCCGTTCGGCGCTACCATTATCGTTCTCGGTCTCGACAGGAGGAAACTGCATGTCGCAGCAAGATCGCATCGAGGCGCTTAAAGAAAAGCACGCATCGCTCGAACGCGCCATCGATGAGGAAAGCCACCGTCCGCTCCCCGACCAAGCGGCGATCTACGATCTGAAGCGCCAGAAACTCCGCATCAAGGACGAAATCGTTCAGCTCGAACGGCAATAGCGAAAGAATCCTAAATAAAACAATGGTTTGAACGTCGCCCCTTACGGCGACGAACGAAGTGGAGCCACTATCCGGCCGCTGCCGCGACCGCGCGCGGGGCGGCTTTTTTATTGGTTCTGCTCTGCGCCACATCGGCGCGCGCGGCCAGCGAATACGTGATCCTCGGCGCCGGCGGCCGGCCATGCGGGAGCTGGCTGCAGGTGCGCAGCGAGGCGTTGCCCGATAGCGCGGTGCTGCAAAGTTGGGTGCTTGGCTACATGACCAGCGTCAACGCCAATCTGCTGACCTCGTCGCCGAATGTCGTGGGCGGCGCCAGCCCGGACGAACTGTTCAAGTGGATCGACAATTACTGTGCGGCACACCCGCTCGATTCGCTGGCTCGCGCCACCGGCGCGCTGCTCGATTCGTTTCTCGCGAAGCGCAAGGTGAAGTAGCGGGCCAGATCAGCGAAATGTCGCCGGCGCGAGGATGCGCCATATTTCGCCGGTGTCGCTTGCCAGACGGTCGGCGAGCGAATGGGCAAGCGCCGCGTCGATCGGCGCATCGCCGCCTTTGGCCAAGGCGGCGATGGCGGTGTTCCAATTCGCATCGGCCCAATTCGCATCGGCATTGCCGTCGCCTGCGGTGTCGGCCTCGTAGACACTGTTGTCCGACATGCCGATCTCGACGGCCGCGCCCGGCGCTAAAGCCTGGCGCAGGCGCGGGAACGAGTCCGGGAAGGTGCTGGCGTCGTCGTAGAACAGCGTGACGTCGCCGTCCGGATCGCCGAGCGCCGCGACCGCGACGCCGATAACCGGCGCGCCATGCACCAAGGCGGTGAACAGCGCCTGGGCGCGGCGGTCGCTTTCGTCGGCGAGCAGGAGTTGCGCGACCGGCTCGGGATCAAAGGTCTCCGACTCGGTGATCAGCGCCAGCACCGCGCCCGACGCCGACTGGGTGTTGCCGGTCAGCGCGCCATAAAGCGCCAACCCTGTGCCCTGCGGGTCGTGGAGGACGTGCAGTTCGCTCGGTATCAGCGTGCGCGGCGCCGGAAGAGGCGGTAGCTTGGCCGGCGGGATCGTGATCACCGCTGCGTAGCTGGTGACGACTCGGGCGAAGGTCGGCAGGGCGAGGCCCGCGACGATCGCGGCCGCAACGGCCAGGGTCACGGCGGTACGCCAGACCTCGCGCCGACTCGTCGCCGCAGATGCCCCTTTCATCATCGGCCTCAGCTCTTCGCCCGGCTCCTTTCCGGGTATCTGAAAGAAAAATGCTCGAGAAAAATGACAGCAAGCGCGAACCACGCGCAACCATCAAGCGTTGCCGAGGTGTGCAGTCATGCCGCAACAACAGGCGCATTATGATTTTTCGAATTTGTCGAATTTCGCGAGCGGGTTGAGGAGGACGATGTCGGATATCGCCGTTGCGCAAGAGCATCAGCCTCAATCCGGGTTCGCGCGGCCGATTACGGCGGCCGCGTCATTGGCGGCGCTCGGCATCGTTTACGGCGATCTCGGAACGAGCCCGCTCTACACGACGCCGGCAATCATCGATGGCGTCGGCGGCAATTTCTCGCCGGAGATCGGGCTCGGCATCCTGTCGCTGATCTTCTGGGCGCTCATCATCACGGTGTCGATCAAATACTGTCTTCTTGTGATGCGCGCCGACAATCACGGGGAAGGCGGCATCCTGGCATTGATGTCGCTGGTCGCCGGGCGCGGCTACGGGCGGGTGCCGGCGCTGGTGATGATGGGCTTGTTCGGCGCGGCGTTGATCTACGGCGACGGCATCATTACTCCGGCGATCTCGGTGCTGAGCGCGCTCGAGGGCGTCAATGTCGCGAGCGACGCGCTGAAGCCTTACGTGATGCCGCTTTCGGTGGCGATCCTCATCGCGCTGTTCGCCGTGCAGAACCGGGGGACGGCGCGGATCGGCAGGGTGTTCGGTCCGGTGATGCTGGGGTGGTTTGTCGTGATCGGCATCCTCGGGATCGGCGGAATCGTGCGCCATCCGGAGGTTGCCAAGGCGGTCGACCCGACCTACGGCATCGTTTTTCTGGTCAAGCATGGCTGGCAGGGGTTCGGCATCCTCGGCGGCGTGTTCCTGGCGCTCACCGGCGGCGAAGCGCTCTATGCCGATATGGGGCATGTCGGGCGCGGCCCGGTGCGCTTGACCTGGTACGGCATCGTTCTGCCGGCCTTGCTGCTCAATTACGCCGGCCAGATCGCGCTGTTGATCGCCGAGCCGGGCCAGGGCAGCCCGTTCTTTCGCCTCGCGCCGGACTGGGCGGTCTATCCGATGGTGATACTGGCGACCGCGGCGACGATCATCGCCAGCCAGGCGATCATCACCGGCTCGTTCTCGCTGACCCGGCAGGCGATGCAACTCGGCTGGTTTCCGGGCTTCAAGATCCGCCAGACCTCGGACACCGAGTATGGCCAAATCTACGTGCCCGTCATCAACTGGCTGATGATGGTGATGACCGTGGTGCTGACCGTGTCATTCGGCAGTTCCGATCGGCTGGCCGGGGCTTACGGCACCGCCGTGTCGCTGACGATGATGCTGACCACGACGCTGCTCTACAATCTGATGCGTCGTCGTTGGCAATGGCCGGTGCTACTGGCGGCGGCGGTGAGCGCCGTCTTCCTGATCGTCGATTTCGCGTTCTTTGCCGCCAATTTGCTGAAGATCGTCGACGGCGGCTGGATACCGCTGACGTTTGGCGCCGTCGTTTTTATCGCGATGACGACCTGGCATGCCGGGATATCGGCGGTGCAGCAGAAGCTGACGGCGGAGGCGATGACCCCGGGGCGGTTCCGCGACTGGCTCAGGCGACACAAGATCCCGCGGGCGCCGGGCACAGCGATCTTCCTGACGCGGATGATCGATCGCCGCGTGCCGGCGCAGATCATCCAGCAGGCCGAGCAGTTCGGCTCGCTTCCCGAGACGCTGGTCGCGCTCTCCTTCTCGTTCGAGGAAACGCCGCGGGTCGCCCCGGACAAGCGGCTGGAGCTTCAGGAATTGTTCGAGGGGTTCTGGCACATCACCGTGCACTATGGCTTTGTCGAGGTGCCGAACCTGCCGGCGGTGCTGCATACCGCCAAGCTGCATGGCTGCCCGATCGACCTCAGCCACGCGGTCTATTTCGCGACGCGCGACCGGGTGATCCGCGACCGCAAGAACCGGCATCTGTGGCGCTGGCAGGTGCCGGTGTTCTCGTTCCTGTTCCGCAACTCAGTGCGCGCGGTCGATCTCTTCAACCTGCCGCCGCAGAATTTTGTGGAATTGAGCCGGCAGGTCGAGCTTTAGCGCCGAAGAGGCCGTCTTTCTCGGGGGTTACGAGGGTGACCAGTTGTAGATGCGCGCGAGCGATCCGCCCATCAGCGCCGCGCGATCGCTGTCGCCGAGGCGGTCGGTGACGCGAAACGCCTCGACCCCTTGCTTGTAGGTCAAGAGCCCGACCGCGCGGGTCCAATCGGTGCCCCACATGCAGCGCGCAAAGCCGAACGCATCGAAGATGCGGCCGAGTGGGCCCCAGATGTCGCGATAGGGAAAGGGCTCGTGCGACAGGGTGCAGGCGCCGCTGATCTTGATCGCGATGTTGTCGTGTCTTGCCAGCGCCAGCACGTTCGGCAGGTCGGCCCAGGCGGTCGGCGGCGCCGGCGGCTCAAAGGGCTGCTGCAGCCCGAGATGATCGACGACGATCCGCGTGTTCGGGTTGCGCGCGGCCATCTGCCCGGCCTGCGCGAGGCGGCCCCAG
This sequence comes from Allostellaceae bacterium, assembly GCA_035319545.1. Taxonomy (GTDB): domain Bacteria; phylum Pseudomonadota; class Alphaproteobacteria; order ATCC43930; family CGMCC-115725; genus DATARH01. Next base: position 6,426 of record DATHCK010000055.1, read on the forward strand.
CACAAGAGGTTGACCGCCAGCGAGTGCCGCGCCGCGGCGGCGAGCACGCGGTTGATGCCGGGATCGGCCGGATCGGTCGAGACATTGTCGCGCATCATGATGCGCACGCCGACCACGCCGGGCTTGGTCGCCCAGTCGGCGATCGTCTCGGCGACGCCGGGGTCGCCCGGATCGACCGGCCGCACCAGGCAGAACTTGCCGGGGTACTTCTTTTGCACTTCGAGCGCGTAGCTCGGGTCGTAGCCGTACATCGAAAAGGGCGACACCAGCACCGCGCCGTCAACGCCCACCTCCGTCATCGCCGCGACCATCTGATCGCCGGTCATCTCGGCCGGCCCGTGCAGCGTGCCGACCCATGGCCGGCCGGGATGGTTGCGCTCGTAGGCGTGCACCTGGACGTCGATTGTCGGCGTGGGTGTCGGCATGGGTTTCCTCTCCCGCATCGCGGCCTTGTTCAAAGGACTCTGGCGCCGGGCGCGCAAATAAGTCAAACCGGGCAGGCCGAACGCGCCAACAGGAAAGACCAATGCCGCACGAAGCCCTAGCGCCGCAAAGATGGGACGTGGAAGCCGATGTCGTGGTCGTCGGCTTTGGCGCGGCGGGGGTGGCGGCGGCGGTGACCGCGCATGATCTCGGCGCCAAGGTCGTCATCGTCGAGAAGGCGCCCGAGGGTGAACACGGCGGCAACACGCGGGTCGCGGGGCAGGGTTATCTCAACACGTCGGATGCGGCGGAGGCAGCCGCCTACCTGACCGCTTTGTGCGGGGCCTATACCGTTCCAGCGGCGATGATCGAGGCGTGGGCCGACGAGATGTGCCGCAACAATGACTGGCTCGCGAGCCTCGGCGGCGATCCGCAGGAGCATCAGCACCCGCCGGTCGGGATCGAGTTCCCCGACCTGCCCGGCGCCGGCTGCGTGCACAAATTCCACGACGGCCCGACCTACGGTTACTCCTATACCTGGCAGCGCTTTGAAAGCCTGATCAGACTGCGCCCAATCCAGGTGCTGTACGAAACACCCGCTCGGCAACTGATCCAGCACGACCAGACCAAGGAAATCCTCGGTGTGCGCGT
>DATHCK010000056.1:0-8970 GCA_035319545.1 Allostellaceae bacterium
GCGGAAGATCGGCCGTAGCTGCTTGGGCACCGGGCCCATCGTCGTGTCGCGACCGACGAGGTCCTTGTCGAGCCGAAAAGCTTCGAGACGCAAATGCAGCCGTCTGGCCGCGGTGCTGTCGCGGTGGCTGTAGCTGAGAAACGCGCGGTACTTGAGTGGCATGGGGTGACTCTACCGACGCTTGGTTCAAACCAGGCGCAAAAACGGCTCCTCGGCGATGAAAAAGGCGCCACAACGCCTTTCCGAAGAGGATGGCGGTATATGGCTTGGCGCGCCGCGCGGCTTTGAGCGTGGCGGCACGTCGATTGCATTAAAATTTCATGAAAAATAAGAGGGTGAATATGAAACTTGTCGCCACCGCACTCACAGGAGTTTTGATTGTCGCTCCGGCGCTGCTCGCCGTCGTGCTCGTCTCGGGTTATCTGGTATCCGTATCTCCCTGATTTTGTGGACCGGCTGGCACAAAAAAGGGCGCCGAATGGCGCCCTTTTCGCGAAAACGGCAGCGGTTCTACTTTTTGGCGCGCGCCGCGCGGCGGCCGGTGCCGCGGCCGAGACCGATCTTCTTGGCAAAATCCGAACGCTGCTGCGCATATTTTGGCGCCACCATGGGATAATCGGGCGGCAGCGCCCATTTCGCCCGGTATTCGTCGGGCGAAAGATTGTAGGTCGAGCGTAGATGGCGCTTTAGCATTTTGAGCTTCTTCCCGTCTTCGAGACAGACAAGATACTCGGGCGTGATCGACTTGCGCACCGGGACCGCCGGTTTTTGTACTTCCTGAACCGCCTCGACAACCTGACCGTCGAGCGAGCGAAGCGAGTTGTAAACCGCGTGAATGACGTCGCCGAGTTGTCCGGTCGCCAGGGTATTATTGCTCACATACGCGGCCACGACTTCGGTGGTCATTCGCAACAGTTCGTCTTCTGCCGCTTTCGGCGCTCCCGCTTCGGCCATGTCCTGTTCCATCCTCTAGATCACATAGTCCCAAGGTGATAATTGCAGCCCGTTGTTTTGATGTCAACGATAACGCTGGCAGATAATAGTAATAATGGAAAACGAGTTGCAGCGGCGACTTGTCTATAGCTGAGAAGCGGGAAACTGTGCGAGTGATCTGCCGAGGAGAGACCCGCGAGATTAATGTTTTGCTTGTTAGTGTTGCCGAAATTTGCGGCGATGTTAGACGGCGCTTCGCGGCAAGTAAGCGATGCAAACGCGAGGTCTGGTAGCCCGCTGACACCAGCGCCCGAGATATGGTAGGCTTCACGTGATCGGTGTGTTGACGCCCACCGGTCGTCGTCAGTTTCCGAGCGCAATAGGTGACCCCCTGTCAAACGCTGCTTCCACCGCTGCCGCCGTTGTGCAATCCACCGATTTTTTTTCGGCAGATCTCGCGAGCGCTGATCCCGAGCTGGCCGCTGGCGTGGCGCAGGAGTTGCACCGCCAGCAATCGCAGATCGAGCTGATCGCCAGTGAAAACGTCGTTTCGCGCGCTGTGCTCGAGGCGCAGGGCTCGGTGCTGACCAACAAATATGCCGAGGGCTATCCGGGTCGGCGCTATTACGGGGGCTGCGAGTTTGTCGACGTCGCCGAGCGGCTGGCGATCGAGCGGGCGAAGCGGCTGTTCAATTGCGGCTTCGCCAATGTCCAGCCGCATGCGGGTGCGCCGGCGAACGAAGGGGTGTACCTGGCGCTGCTGCAGCCGGGCGATGCGATCCTCGGCATGTCGCTCGCCGCCGGCGGGCATCTGACGCACGGTGCGGCGCCCAACATATCCGGCAAGTGGTTCAAGGCGGCGCATTACGGCGTGCGCGCCGACACCGCGCAGATCGATTTCGACGAGGTCGAGCGCCTGGCGCTTGAGCATCGCCCAAAGCTGATCATCGCCGGCGGCAGCGCCTATCCGCGGATCATCGATTTCGCCCGCTTTCGTGCGATCGCCGACAAGGCCGGAGCCTATCTTATGGTCGACATGGCGCATTTCGCCGGACTTGTCGCCGGCGGCGTGCATCCGAGCCCCCTCCCGCACGCGCACGTCGTCACCACGACGACGCACAAGACGCTGCGCGGTCCGCGCGGTGGAATGATCCTCACGGACGACGAGGCGATCGCCAGAAAGATCGATTCGGCAATGTTTCCCGGGCTACAGGGCGGGCCGCTGATGCATGTCATCGCCGCCAAGGCGGTCGCGTTCGGCGAGGCGCTACAGCCGAGCTTCCGGCGCTATGCGCAGGCGGTCGTCGACAACGCTGCTGCGCTCGCCGAGACGCTCGTCGCCGAAGGGCTGGCGATCGTCTCGGGTGGGACCGACACGCATTTGATGCTGGTCGATTTGCGGCCCTTGGACCTGACCGGCCGCGATGCCGAGAAGGCGCTGGAGCGCGCCGGCATGACCTGCAACAAAAACGGCATCCCGTTCGACCCGCGCCCGCCGACGGTGACCTCCGGTGTCCGCCTCGGCTCGCCCGCCGCGACGACGCGTGGCTTTGGGGTCGACGAATTCCGCCAGATCGGTCGCTGGATCGGCGAGGTGCTGCGCGGGCTTGCCCGCCATGCCAACGACAACGAGGCGACGGAGCGGCGGGTGCGCCAGGCGGTCACCGCGCTCTGCGAGCGCTTTCCGGTGTATCCGCAGAGCTAGGGGAGGGGAGGAACATGCGCTGTCCGTTCTGCGGGACCGACGACACCCAGGTCAAGGATTCGCGGCCCACCGACGATCGCGGGGCGATCCGCCGCCGGCGCTTCTGCCCGAACTGCGCGGCGCGCTTCACGACCTTTGAGCGGGTTCAGCTGCGCGACCTGACCGTGGTCAAGAAGAACGGCCAGCGCGAGCCCTTCGACCGCGACAAGCTCGCGCGCTCGATCTACGTCGCAATCCGCAAGCGGCCGGTCGAACCGGAGCGCGTCGAGCGCATGATCAACTCGATCGTCCGCCAGCTTGAAAGCTCGGGCGAGCCGGACATCCCAAGCGACCTGATCGGCGAACACGTGATGGAGGCGTTGGCGACTCTCGACCAGGTCGCCTATATCCGCTTTGCCTCGGTCTATCGCAATTTCCGCGAGGCGAAGGATTTCGGCGAGTTCGTCGGCCGCATTGCCGCCGACGGCGATTGCTGAGGCGGTAGCCATCGCGATTGGCGTCGAGGATAGGGCGCGCGATCTCGCGCATATGCGCGCCGCGCTGGCGCTGGCGCGGCGCGGTCTCGGCAATACCTGGCCGAACCCGGCGGTCGGCTGCGTCATCGTCAAGGACGGCCGCGTCGTCAGCCGGGGTTGGACGCAACCCGGCGGGCGGCCGCATGCGGAAGAACTGGCCCTGCGGCGGGCGGCCGCCGCGGCGAAAGGCGCGACCGCTTACGTCACGCTCGAACCGTGCTGCCTTCCCGGTCGCGGCCCGGCTTGCACCGACGGTCTGATCGCGGCCGGGGTCGCTCGCGTCGTCGTGGCGGTCGAAGACCCGCATCGACGCGTCGCCGGCGCCGGTTGCGCCAAATTGCGCGCCGCCGGCGTCGCGGTCGAGACCGGGCTTTGCGCCAACGAAGCAAACGAGATCAACGTCGGCTTCTTCACCCGTGTCGCCTTGGGCCGGCCGCTTGTCACCCTGAAGCTCGCGACCTCCCTCGATGGTCGCATCGCCACGGCGAGCGGCGAAAGCCATTGGATCACCGGCCCGGCGGCGCGCGGGCACGCGCATCTGCTGCGCGCGACGCACGACGCGGTGCTGGTCGGCACCGGCACCGCGCTCGCCGACGACCCGCAGCTCACCTGCCGCCTGCCGGGGCTCGAAAATTGCTCGCCGGTGCGCATTGTCATCGACCGGCAATTGCGCCTATCGGCGACGTTGCGGCTATTCACCGAGGCGCATGAGACCCCGACCTGGCTGGCGACCCCGCGCACGGGCGATCGGGCGCGTCAGGCGGCGCTCGTCAAAGCCGGGGTCAAGATCGTTGCCACGGAACCCGATGCGGGGGGCGGCATCGATCTCGCCGCGTTGCTGCAGCGGCTGGGCGACGAAGGGCTGACTAGGCTCCTGGTCGAAGGCGGCGGTCGGCTCGCGGCGGCGATGCTGCGCGCGGAGCTTGTTGATCGCCTCGTCTGGATGCGCGCGCCGCTGGTGATCGGCGGTGACGGTCTGCCGGCCATGGGCGAGCTCGATCTCGCCGCGCTCGCCGCCGCACCGCGCTTTACACTGGTGTCGCGCGAAATCGCCGGCGATGACGTTATCGAGACCTATCGGCGCGCTGACTAGTTATCGGTCCCCGCATTGCTGGTTGAGGGCGTCGCTCATCTCGATGCCGTTCTGGCTCGCGCCCGCAGGGAAGGTTGACGCGGCGATGCCGTGATCGGCACCCTGCCATGCGCCGTGGCATTTGGGGGTGAAAGGACTGGCTAATCCGGCGGCAGGCTCCTAGGCTCGCTGCCATGTTTACTGGGATCGTCACCGATATCGGCACGGTGCGCGAGGCGCGGCACGGCAATGGTGGCCTCACGTTGTCGATCGCGACCGCGTACGACACCAGCCCGATCGCGCTCGGCGCATCGATCGGCTGCTCGGGCGTTTGCCTGACGGTGGTGGCAAAAGAGACGGGGCTGCTGACCTTCGAGGCCTCGGCTGAGACGCTCGCCTGCTCGACACTCGACGGTTGGCGCAAAGGCTCGCGGGTCAATCTCGAACAGGCGATGAAACTGGGGGACGAGATGGGCGGGCATCTGGTGCTCGGTCATGTCGACGGGGTCGCCGCGGTCACCGGACGGCGACCGGACGGTGAGTCTGTGCGCTTCACCTTCACGGCGCCGGCCGAGCTCGCACCCTATATCGCGCCGAAAGGCTCGGTCGCGCTCGACGGGGTGAGCCTGACGGTCAACGAGGTGGACGGCATGGATTTTGGCGTCAACATCATTCCGCATACGCTGAGCCATACAGTGTTCGGCGACGCCCGACCGGGGACGCGGATGAATCTCGAGATCGACTTGATCGCGCGCTATGTCGAGCGCCTGCTTACCGCGCGGGGGCGGGCATAGATGACAGATCGCGCGCCGCGTGTGCTGCTCGTTGAAGCGCCGTATTACACGCATATCGCGGCGTTGCTGCGCGAAGGCGCGGAGAAAGCGCTTGCCGCGGCGGGCGCCACCTTCGACGTCATCCAGGTGCCGGGTTCCTTCGAGATTCCTGGCGCGATCGGCATGGCCGCCAAGGCCGGCGGCAAGTATGACGGCTTTGTCGCGCTTGGCTGCGTGATCCGTGGCGAGACCACACACTACGACCATATCTGCGAGTCGACGGCCGACGGGCTGCAGCATCTCGCGGTCAGCGACGGGCTGGCGATCGGCTATGGTATCCTCACCTGCGAGAACGAGCAGCAGGCGCTGCATCGCGCCAACCCGAGCGGCAACGGCCGCGACCATGGCGGGGCGGCGGCGCGCGCTTGCTTGGCGATGATCGGGGTCAAGCGCCGCTTCGCCGCGGAGGGCGGCTGAGCGTGGAAGGCGTCACCGATCATGACGGCGAACCTCGGTCGGCGGGCGGCCGGCGGCGCAGCGCCGCCCGGCTCGGCGCGATCCAGGCGCTCTATCAGCTCGCGCTGAACCCCGGGCTCGGCGTCGAGGTTGTGATCGGCGAGTTTCGTCTGCATCGGCTCGGCCGCGAAATCGACGGCGAGACCTATGGTGATGCCGACGAGGCGCTGTTCGCCGACATCGTGCGCGGCGTCGCGCGGCATCGCGAGCGCCTCGACGAGACGATCGCCGCGTCGCTGAGCGAGGAATGGCCGCTGCGCCGGCTGGAGACGATCTTGCGCCTCATCCTGGAAGCCGGCGCCTACGAATTGACGCACCGGCCCGATGTGCCGCCGCGCGTGACGCTGAGCGAATACATCGCCATCGCGCACGCTTTTTTCGACGGCAAGGAGCCGGGGCTCGCCAATGGCGTCCTCAATCGCCTCGCCCGGGCGCAGCGCGCCGACGAGCTTTAGCCTGCCGATGAAGCGGAAGGGTGGTCTCGGCGAATTTGGCCGGATCGGCGAGATCTTTGCGCCGCTCGCAGGACTGGGCGCGCTCGACCTCGCCGATGATGCGGCGCTGCTCGACTGCCTACCCGGCCATCAGCTGGTCGTGACCGTTGATCAGTTGGTCGAGGGCGTCCACTTCCTCCCCGACGACCCGCCGGATCTGATCGCCAAGAAGCTCATTCGTCGCAATTTGTCGGACCTCGCGGCGATGGGCGCCACGCCGCGCCACTATCTGCTGACCAGCGCTTTGCCGAACTCGCGCGACGACGATTGGGTCCGCCGCTTCGCCCAGGGCCTCGCTGAGGACCAGCATCATTACGGCATTGCGCTCTTGGGTGGTGACTCGACCTCGACGCCCGGGCCGGTAGCCCTCACGCTGACCGCGATCGGTCATGTCGCGACGGGACGTGAAATCCGCCGCAGCGGCGCGCAGCCCGGCGACCGGATATGGATTAGCGGCACGATCGGCGACGCCTTTCTCGGTCTCAAGGCGCTGCGCGGCGAGCTGAAGGCGCTGTCGGCCGCCCATCGCGCGGCGCTCGCCACCCGCTACCAGCTGCCAGAGCCGCGCACCGAGCTCGGGCCGCGTCTCGTCGGCATCGCGCACGCGATGATCGATGTGTCGGATGGGCTCGTCGCCGATCTCGGCCATATTTGCGAGACCTCCGGCGTTGGCGCGACGGTCGAGCTGGCGCGCATGCCGGTTTCCGCGGCGGCGCGGACGGCGATCGATGCGGGCGCGGCGACGCTCGCCGAGCTCGCGACCGGCGGCGACGATTACGAACTGCTGTTTACCGCGCCGCCCGACGGGGACGAGGAAATCGTCGGCCTCTCTCGCGGGCTCGGCCTCGCGATCACCGCGATCGGCACGATCGAGAAGGGAAAAAATGTGCGTCTCGTCGGCGCCGACGGTAGACCCATCGCCATCGACATGGCCGGTTGGCGGCATTTCTGATGGCCGTGCAGCATTCGCGCAGAACCGTCCTGTTGCTCGCAGGCTGCCAGGCGCTGGCGATGACCAGCATGAGCGTGCTGGCGACGACGTCGGCGATCATTGGCCACATGCTGGCGGCCAACAAGGTCCTGTCGACTGTTCCCGTGGCACTTCAGCAAACCGGCATGATGTGCGCCACGATCCCCGCCGCGTTGCTGATGGCGCGAATCGGCCGGCGCGGCGGGTTCTGGACCGGCGCTGCGCTCGGCGCTTCGGGGGCGATGGTCGCGGCGGCAGCGATATATCTCGGCTCGTTCCCACTGTTCTGTCTCGGGACGCTGATGATCGGGAGCTCGAATGGGTTTGCGCAGCAATACCGTTTCGCCGCCGCCGAACTGGCGGACGAAGGGTTCCGGGCGCGGGCCATCTCGCTGGTGCTGGCGGGCGGAGTGGTCTCGGGCCTGTTCGGACCCGAAATGGCGAAATGGTCGCGCGATCTGTTCCCATCGGTCGCGTTCGCCGGCTGCTTTGCGATGATCGTGGTGCTTCAGCTCGGCGCAGCGGGGATGCTGACGCTCGTCCGCCTGCCGCCGCCACCGCCGCGCGGCAGCATGCGCGGTGCCGGACGGTCGCTCGGCCAGATCGTTCGGCAGCCTTTGTTCGTTGTCGCGCTGTTGTGCGGCATGGTCGGCAACGGTGTCATGGCGTTGGTCATGACCGCGACGCCGATCGCGATGATCGGTTGCGGTTTTCGGTTCACCGACGCCGCCTTTGTCATCCAGTGGCACATTCTCGGCATGTACGGCCCGAGCTTTGTGACCGGGAACCTCATCAACCGATTCGGCTTGCCCGCGGTCCTCCTCGCAGGTGCCGCGCTGCTGCTCGCGTGCTGCGGGATCAACCTCGCCGGCATCGCCGAGGGCAATTTCTGGGCAGCCAATCTGCTGCTCGGGGTCGGTTGGAATTTTCTCTTCATCGGCGGGACGACGTTGCTGACCCGCACCTATCGCCCCGAGGAACGGGCCAAGGTGCAGGCGCTCAACGATTTCACGATCTTTGGCACGGCGACCTTGTCGGCGTTCTCATCGGGTGTGCTGCTCGCCGGGGCTGGCTGGGCGATCGTGCAACTCACGGTCATGCCGTTTGTCGTGGTCGCGACGACGGCTATCTTCTGGATGCGCTGGTCGACGGTCCGCTCAACCCCGAGCTATGCGGCGGACTGACGCCGTATCGTTGCCTCTATGCAACAACTCTGGCATGTTCCGGCCAATCCGACCCGCCCCCGCTGACGGCGGGTTTTTGTTACGGCCCTTTGGGGGGAAACAACGCGAATGTCTGCCGCTTATATCCTCGTCATCGCTTGCGGTTTGGTGGCTTTGCTGTACGGGTTCGTCACCAGCCGGCAAGTGCTGGCCGCCAACGCCGGAACCGAGCGGATGCAAGAGATTTCCGGCGCCGTGCAGGTCGGGGCAAGCGCCTATCTCAACCGGCAATACAGCACGATTGCGATGGTCGGGGTGGTGATGCTCATCATCCTCGGTGTGACGCTGGGCTGGCGGGTCGCGCTTGGCTATCTGATCGGCGCGGTGCTGTCGGGCGCCGCGGGATATATCGGCATGAACGTGTCGGTGCGCTCCAATGTGCGCACGGCGCAGGCGGCGCGCGGCGGTCTCGCGGCGGGGCTCAGCATTGCCTTCAAGGCTGGCGCGGTGACCGGTCTCCTCGTCGTCGGGCTCGGCATTCTCGGCGTCTCGGGCTACTACTTTTTCCTCCGGGCGACAGTGCCGGACGCCGATCTGCGAACCGTGCTGGAAGCGATGGTGGCGCTGGGCTTTGGCGCCTCGCTGATCTCGATTTTCGCGCGGCTCGGCGGCGGCATCTTTACCAAGGGCGCCGATGTCGGGGCCGATATCGTCGGTAAGGTCGAGGCCGGGATCCCCGAGGACGATCCGCGCAACCCCGCGGTCATCGCCGACAATGTCGGGGACAATGTCGGCGACTGCGCCGGCATGGCGGCCGACCTGTTCGAGA
>DATHCK010000057.1:0-2750 GCA_035319545.1 Allostellaceae bacterium
GGCGCGGGCATGTTCTCCTCCCTTGCTTCATTAACAGGAGGCTCGCCTCCTGTTCGCCTCCTGTTAAAGGCGACAATAACAGGAGGCACCGCTGGGGTGATATGAAGGTCTGCTTACTTAGCGAGCATCCCCCTTCATCACCTCGGCCGGGTTTGACCCGGCCATCCACGAATAAGCGGAGACTATTCGTAGAGCCCCGGGTCAAGCCCGGGAGAAGCGAAAACAGATCGTTCGGCGCGTTTACACACAAATTGCGGCGATTTTAGCGGCGATCCTCAGCCGAGCGAGATGAACGACCCATCGAGCGCCATCAGCAGCGTCTCGACCTTGAGCGCGGGGTGGCGCTGGCCGACCTCCTTGCGGAATTCGGCGAGCGCGGCGGCGTGGGTCGCGTTCTCCTTCTCAGGGGTCGCGATCGACTCGTCGCCATAGGCGATCTTGGCGGCGCCGCAATCGCGGTGGTCGATCGCGATGATGCTGTCGATGCTGTGCAGCTTGATCGAGGCGGCGAGGTTTTCCCAAAACGTCTGGTGCCACTTGGCGAAGGCCGGGGCGACCACGCCGATCGCCGCGCCGGCGATGGTGAACTGGCTGTACTGGCCGATGAGCCCGTGTTGAACCGCGAAATCGCGCACCGGCTCGTGCATCCGCGGGTCGATGCAGGCGAGGATCATCGCGTCGTATTTGCCGCTCGCCGAAAGAGCCAGTCGCGGCGGGAGCGCCAGTATGGCCGATGCGGCCGCCAACCCCCGCAGCATGCCGCGACGCCCCGGCCGGGCGGCGAGCCCGCAGCACGCGCAAGGATGTCCCGTGTCGGGATTCTGCACCTTGTGTTCCTCCCGTCGATTGAGCATTTCGCGCTCAAGCCAAGTCGGTGATCGTGCCGTCGAGCGCCATCAGGAGGCGCTCAACCTTGAGCATCGGATGGCTGGGTACAGCTCGGCCAACAAGGCAAGTCGAAGTCTGGTTCCGTTTCGAACGAGCTTTTCTAGATCAGCCTGATGTCTTTGCAGGTTTGTGGCTGCGGACATAGGCTAGCGGTCGCTCACGTCAGAACGGAATTTCGTCGTCGAGATCGGCCGAGGCCGGGGCGCGGCCGCGCGAGGCGCCGCCCCCGCCAAACCCGCTGCCGGAGCTCGCGCCCGACCCAGTGCCGCCATAGCGCACCTGGTCGCCGCCCATATAGCCGTCGTCGTAATCGGCACCGCCCTCCGCCGCGCCGCCGCGGGCGCCGTCGAGCATGGTCAGCTCGCCACGGAAGCGTTGCAGCACCACCTCGGTCGAATAGCGCTCCTGGCCCTGATTGTCGGTCCATTTGCGGGTCTGCAGTGCGCCCTCGATGTAGAGCTTCGAGCCCTTCTTGCAGTATTTCTCGACAACGTCGACGAGGCGCTCGTTAAAGATCACGACGCGGTGCCACTCGGTGCGCTCCTTGCGCTCGCCGGAATTGCGGTCGCGCCAGGTTTCCGACGTCGCCAGCGCCAGGTTGGCGATACGCGTGCCGTCATTGGTCGAGCGGATTTCCGGGTCGCGGCCGAGATTGCCGACGAGGATGACCTTGTTGATGCTGCCTGCCATATGCGGGGCCTTCGCGTTTAAAAGCGTGGGAGGCGCCATTCTAACAGGCCGGCCGGTCAATACCAGCCGGATGTTCTGTTTTTATTCTTATCCCCGTTATCCACAGGGCTGGCGCGCGAGGAACGCGCCAAGCCCGTGGCCGCTAGGCCTCAAGGCGCGGCGATCGAGCGGGCGTCCTCGCTGCCGAGCGGCATCGGCTTGCCGTGGGTCTCGACGCCGAGAATCAGGAATGACAGCCCGACCAGCAGCATCGCGCCGGCGAGGAAGATCATCGCCGGGAAGACCGCGGCCTGGGTCTGCTGCGGCGACACGAGGTGGCTCGATCCGGCGATCAGCGCGAGGCTCAGCGGCCCGATGATCTTGCCAAAGCCGTTGGCGGTCTGGCCGAGCCCCGAGGAGCGCGCGCCGAGGCTGACGCCGTAGCTCTCGACCGTATAAGGCGCGAGGTTGGAGAACCCGCCCTCGATGCAAAAGGTCGAGCAGGCAAAAAGGATCACCAACAGCGGCATCTCGCCGATCATCACCGCGTTGAGATAGCCCGCGAGCGCCAGCGCGACGGCGCCGCCAAAGCCCCAAACGACACCGAGCAGCCGCCGTCCCATCAGCGGGGCGATCAGGGTCACGACGATCTTGCCCGTCACCCCGGCGCCCGAGACGATGATGAAATAGGCCGCCGCCTTCGGCACCGGGATGTTGAGCAAGAGCGCGACAATCGTCGGCCCCCACAGATACACGCCGTAGCCGGCGGTCGACGAGCCGCCCCAGATCAGCACGGTCTCCCAGAACATGCGCGGGTGACGCAGCAGGTCGAGCAGATTGGCGCTCGGCGGGCTGGCCGGCGGCACGGTCGGCAGCGGCACTTCGCGCAGCGGGAGGCCGAGATGGCGCGCCACCTCGTTGCGCGCTTCCTGAAAGCGGCCCTTCGCGGTCAACCAGCGCACCGATTCAGGCGTGAACAGCCACACCAGAACGCCGATAACGAGCGCGACAAAGCCGAGCAGCGCCACCCGGCGCCAGCCGTAGGGCCCCATGATCGCCGCCGAGATCGACGGCGCGAGAAAGCCGCCGGCCGACGCCCAGACGACATAAAAGCTGGTGGCGATGGTGCGATGCCGCGTCGGGGTCAGCTCGACAACCATGGTCAGCGACGGGGTCACCGCCGCGGTCAGGCC
>DATHCK010000058.1:0-21018 GCA_035319545.1 Allostellaceae bacterium
CCGACCAGATCAGCCAGGCAACAGGCGTGCCCTATCTGCTGGTCGACAACGGCATCGACCGCTCCCCGTCGAGTTTGCGGACGGTCGGCCGCGTGCTTGGCGTCGCCGACCGCGCTGATGACCTCGCCGGATCGGCCGAGCATGCGATCAATGCGTTGCGCGGAAGGCTGCTGATCCAGCAGGCGAACGAACGTCCGCGGGTCTATGTCGCGCGCGGCCCGAGCGGCCTCGAAACCGCCGTTCCCGGCTCGGGCGCCGCGGCAGCGATCGAAGCCGCCGGCGCGCTCAACGTGGCCGCTTCGCTCAGCCCCGGTCAGACCGCCGTGACCGTGCAGCAGCTGCACGACTGGAACCCGGACATCATCATCGCCGAGGACCGCGGCTTCTACCTCGCGGCGCGGCGCAATTCCGCCTGGGCCAACCTCGCGGCCGTGCGCGGCAACAAACTCCTGCTCGAACCCTCTGAACCCTTCGGCTGGATTGACGATCCGGCGGGCATTAACCGGCTCATTGGCCTTTATTGGCTCTCCCAGATTTTCTATCCCGGCGATTCGCAGGACGATTTGCGCAGCCTGATGGCCGATTTCTACGACCATTTCTACGGCATCAAACTGACCGATGCGCAGATCGAGGCGATCGCCAAGCCCGCCGGCATCCCGCCAAGCGATACGCCGCACCTCGCGGCGCTGCCGCCGCTCGGTACGAACCCAACGTCGACGGTGCCGGGCGCGGTCAACGAACCCGGCCGCCGCGGCGTGTTGCCGAGCGCGCCGCCGGTGACGACGCCGTCCTACTTGATGCCCAAGTGATCGCCGCCTAGAGCGAAACCAAAACGGAAGCCCTCTCCCGCCACGCGGGAGAGGGCTTCACCACTTCGTAATGCACCCGGGATGCGCCAGCGCTACTTCGGCTGATGGACGTAGCGCAGGTACGGCTTCACCTCGCGGAAGCCGGACGGGTATTTTTGCTTCGCCTCGTCGCTCGGCACCGCGGGCGCGACGATGACGTCATCGCCCGGCTTCCAGTTGACCGGCGTCGCCACGGTATGCCGTGACGTCAGTTGCACCGAATCGACGATGCGCAGCACCTCGTCGAAATTGCGCCCCGTCGACATCGGGTAGGTGAGCGTCGCCTTGATCTTCTTGTCGGGGCCGATGACAAAGACCGAGCGGACCGTGGCGTTGGTCGCGGCGGTGCGGCCCTGCGAGCTGTTGCCCGACTCGGCCGGCAGCATGTCGTAAAGCTTGGCGACCGTCAGCTCGCTATCACCGATCAGCGGATAGGTCACCGCATGGCCCTGCGTCTCCTCAATGTCTTTCTGCCAGCGCGTATGATCGCTGACCGGATCGACGCTGAGGCCGATAATTTTGACGCCCCGCTTGTCGAACTCGGGTTTCAACCCCGCCATATAGCCAAGCTCGGTGGTGCAGACCGGGGTGAAATCCTTCGGGTGCGAGAACAGGATTGCCCAACCGTCGCCGATCCAGTCATGGAAGTTGATTCGGCCCTGCGTGGTGTCGATCGTAAAGTTCGGCGCTTCGTCATTGATGCGCAGCGACATGGTCTCCTCCGTCTTGTGAACCTCGCCTGCGAGGGAGCCGCCGACCGTAGCAAACCCTCCCGCGACAAACATGGCGCGGGACGATGACCGGCACAAGTCAGCCGGCAAACGCGGCGCCATTGGCGCGCTATCTAATTTCGCGAGTTCGATCTGTCAATATGACAAAAAATACAGAGAATAATCGGTTTATTCGGCGGCCTCTCGCGACGGCGACTCCGGACGCCAACGCAAGAGCGGCTTGCGCGCCGCGCCGGTCTCGTCGAGCCGCCGGCGCGGCGTGAGACGCGGCGCGGCATGAAAACCCGCGATGTCGCCGCTTTTGGCGCGCACGGCGAGCCCGTTGACCGTGTCGGCGAACTGGTCTAGCGACGCCTTGCTCTCGGTCTCGGTCGGCTCGATCAGCAACGCACCATGCACGACGAGCGGGAAATACATCGTCATCGGATGAAAACCTTCGTCGATCAGCGACTTGGCAAAATCGAGCGTGGTGACCCCGGTGTCCTTGAGAAACCGGTCGTCGAACAGCACCTCGTGCATGCAGCTGCCGGGGTAGGATTGGCTGAGCGTGCCCGCCAGCCGCACCCGCAGATAGTTGGCGTTGAGCACCGCGTCCTCGGCAACCTGTTTAAGGCCGTCGGCGCCGTGGCTCATTATGTAGCTGAGCGCGCGAACAAACATCCCCATCTGGCCGTGAAAACCCTTGAGCCGGCCGATCGTCCGCGCCGCCAGCCCCTCCGCATGTTCGAGCAAACTCAGGCCCTTGTCGCCATGCACGACCCACGGGAGCGGCGCGTGCGACGCCAGCGCCGTCGCCAACGCGACTGGACCGCTCCCGGGCCCGCCGCCGCCATGCGGGGTGGAAAAGGTCTTGTGCAGATTGAGATGCAGCGCGTCGATGCCGAGATCGGCCGGCCGGACCCGGCCGACGATCGCGTTGAAATTGGCGCCGTCGCAATAAAAGAACGCGCCGGCCGCATGCACTGCGGTCGCGATCTCGAGGATCTCGTCCTCGAACAGCCCGCAGGTGTTGGGATTGGTCAGCATCAGCGCCGCGACATCACCGCCGAGTTTCGCCTTAAGCGCGGCAAGATCGACCCGGCCGCGCGCATTGTTGGGGATCGGATCGATCGCATAGCCGCACGTGGCGGCGGTCGCCGGATTGGTGCCGTGCGCCGATTCCGGCACCAAAATGCGTTGCCGCGCGTCGCCCTGCGCCGTCAGCGCGGCGCGGATCGTCATCATCCCGCACAATTCGCCATGCGCGCCCGCCGCCGGTGACAGCGCCACCGCCGGCATCCCGGTTAAAATCTTCAGCCAGTGCGCCAGCGTATCGATCAGTTCGAGCGCGCCCTGGATCGTCGAAGCCGGCTGCAACGGGTGGATATCCGCGAAGCCGGGCAACCGCGCCATTTTTTCGTTAATCCGCGGGTTGTGCTTCATGGTGCACGAGCCGAGCGGATAGAGCCCGCTGTCGATCGCATAGTTCTTTTGCGACAGCCGCGTGAAGTGGCGTACGACCTGCGGCTCGCTGAGGCCCGGAAGACCGATCGGCTCGCGCCGTTCGAGACCGCCAAGGCGGCTTTTATGCACCGGCGGTTCCGGCAAATCGACACCGCTAAGGCCCGCCGAATCCTGCTCGAAGATCAATTTCTCTTCGAGTTGAAGTCCACGATTGCCCGTGAGTGTCGCGGCATCCTCGGTCGGCGCCGGATGGGCGCTGAGCGCCTGGCTCCAGCCGGTCATCGCAGTATCTCCGCCAGGGCATCAGAATAGCTATCGATATTCTGTTGCGTCACCATCTCGGTCGCGGCAACCAACAGCAGGTCCGCCAGATCGTCGCGCTCGGGATAAAGGCGGCTCGCCGCGACCCCGCCGAGCACGCCTTTTTCGGCGAGCACCGTCACCGCCTCGGCGGCCGGGATCGGCAGGCGCAGGGCGAACTCGTTGAAGAAGCTGCCAGTGACCAGCCGCACCCCCGGCACCGCGGCGAGCCGGTCGGCGAGGTTGCACGCCGCCGCGTGGTTGAGCCGCGCCAGCCGCGTCAGCCCGGTTTCGCCGAGCAGTGCCAGATGGATGGCAAAGGCGAGCGCACACAGCCCCGAATTCGTGCAGATATTGCTTGTCGCCTTTTCGCGACGGATGTGCTGCTCGCGGGTCGACAGGGTCAGCACCCAGCCACGCCTGCCGTCGGTGTCGGTCGTCTGCCCGGCAAGCCGGCCCGGTATCTGCCGCACATGCTGCTCGCGCGCGGCAAAGAGCCCGACATAGGGGCCGCCGAAATTGAGCGCGTTGCCGATCCCCTGCCCCTCGGCGGCGACAATGTCGGCGCCCATTGCCCCCGGCGGCTTCACCGCGCCGAGCGACACGATCTCGGTGACCGCGACGATAAGCAGCGCTCCCTGCTGATGGCAACGCGCCGCGAGCGCACTCCAGTCGCGCAATTCACCGAAGAAATCGGGGTTTTGCACGACAACGCATGCCGTCTCATTATCGAGATCTATTTTCTCAACGATGCCGGGCGACGGGTCGAGCGCCTCGACCTCGAGGCCGGAGAACTGCGCGTAGGTCGCGCACACTTCGCGGTAATGCGGGTGCAGCCCGCCCGACAGCACCGCCTTGCCGCGGCGGGTGATGCGGTGCGCCATCGCCACTGCCTCGGCGCAGGCGGTCGCGCCGTCATAAAGCGAGGCGTTGGCGACCTCCATCCCGGTCAACAGCGCGACCTGGGTCTGGAACTCGAACAGCGCCTGCAAGGTACCTTGCGCCAGCTCGGGCTGGTACGGGGTGTACGAGGTCAGAAATTCACCGCGCTGGATGAGGTGGTCAACCGCGGCGGGCACGTGGTGGCGATAGGCGCCACCGCCGATAAAGAACGGCACCGAGCCGGCGGCGATATTCTTCGCCGCCATTTTGGACAGCGCTCGCTCGACCTCGATTTCGCCTTGCGCCAGCGGCAGATCGACCAACCCCGCGCGTCGCGCCGTCGCCGGCACGTCAGCGAAAAGCTCGTCAATCGATGTGGCACCGATCGCCGCCAGCATTTCCGCGCGGTCGGCCGGGGTCAGCGGCAGATACCGCATTAGCCCTGCTCCGCCACGAACGCAGCGTAGGCTGCCTCGTCCATCAGCCCGTCAAGCGCCTTCAGATCGTCGAGCTTGACGGTGAGAAACCAGCCGTCACCCATCGGGTCGGCATTGACCTTAGCGGGGTCGTCGGCGATCGCGCCGTTGACCGCGACCACCTCCCCCGACACCGGCGCGTAAACCTCGCTTGCCGCTTTCGCCGATTCGACGACCGCGGCCTCCTTGCCAGTCTCGACCCGGCTGCCTGGCGCCGGTAGCTCGACATAGACGATGTCACCCAGCTGCTGCTGGGCGTAATCGGTGATGCCGATCACCGCGGTGTCGCCATCGAGGCGCACCCATTCATGGTCTTTGGTAAAGCGCAGCGTCGGCATCGTTATTCTCTCCTAATTGCCGCGGTAATAGCGGGTCGGGACAAACGGCAGCGGCGACACCCGAGCAGGCCGCGCGACATCGCGCACCACCGTCGCGAGCGCCGTGCCGGGATCGGAATAGGAGCGGGCGACATAGCCCATCGCAATCGGCGCGTTGAGCGAGGGGCTGAAGCCGCCGCTTGTCACCTCGCCGATGAGGTTGCCGGCCGGGTCGACGACGGCGCTGCCTTCGCGCGCCGGCGCACGGCCGTCGGGACGGATGCCGACGCGGCGGCGTGCCGGTCCGTCGGCCAACTCGCGCAGGATGCGCCGCGCGCCGGGAAAGTCGCCCTCTTGGCGGCGCCGCTTGGCGATGGTCCAAGCGAGCCCGGCGGCGACCGGTGTCGTGGTCTCGTCGATGTCGTGGCCGTAAAGGCAGAGACCGGCTTCGAGGCGCAGCGTATCCCGCGCGCCCAGCCCGATCGGCATTACCTCGGGTTCCGCGAGCAGCAATTCGGCAAACTCGACCGCCCGCTCGGCGACGACCGATATCTCGAACCCGTCCTCGCCGGTATAGCCGGAGCGGGCCACAAACAGGGTCATCCCCGGCCGCTCCACGGGCGCGCAGGAGAGGAATGGCATCGTCTCGACGCCCGGTCCCACGACTCGGGCCAGCACCGCGGCGGCCTGCGGTCCTTGGAGCGCGAGCAGCGCCAGATCGTCGAGCAGCTCGACCCCGGCCCCCGGCCCGAGCCGGGCGCGCAGATACACGACATCGTTGTCCTTGGTCGCGGCGTTGACGACGAGGCGCAGCCCGCCGGCAAAGCGGATCGCCATCAAATCGTCGACGATCCCGCCATCGTCGTTGAGCAGCAGCGTGTAGCGCATCCGCGCTTCGGGTAGCCCCTCGATGTCGCCCGGCACCAGCGCTTCGATCGCGGCGGCCGTGACGCCGTGCAGCGCCACCTGCCCCATATGCGAGACATCGAAAAGTCCCGCCGCGGCGCGAGTGTGTAGGTGCTCGGCGATGATACCGGCTGGGTATTGCACCGGCATCTCGTAACCGGCGAACGGCACCATCTTCGCGCCGCGCGCGACATGCAGCGCGTGGAGCGGCGTGCGACGCAAATCCGTTGGTTTGTCCAAGTCCAAGGGCGCACCTCCGTCGCGGCGGACACAACGCGTCCGCCAAGAGATGCCCCCTCTGTCGCTTCCCCTGAGAGATTCACCGGACCGCCTACATGGTGCTGGTTCGGCTTACTCCTTCGGTGAGCGGCGGCTGACGAGCCGGCCGCTGCTTTCCAGAGCGCCCTTACCCCCGCAGTCCTTTTGCCTGAGAGTTTCCGGGGCGGTTGCTCCTTCGGCGCCGCGCTGTAACACGCGGCCTCTCCTGCGGGCGTGCATTCGGCAAGGGCCTGTTTAGCATCGGTCGCTGCCGGAGGCCAGCGTCATCGGCCGCGGAAATTCTTGTAAAACTCGATCGCCTGCGGGCTTTCCTGGAAGCCGACGGTGATATTGAGGTCGGAGAGCAGTCGGCCGCCGGTTGAGAACGCGACCTCCACATGGTCACTGACGCCGCCGCGCTTGGCCTTGTCCGGCACGCTGACGTGCACAGAGAACGATTTCTTGCCGAAGATCGTTTGATCGGGGCCCGTCAGCGAAACGAAATAGTTGAGATCGACATCGTTGTCGTGCGCCGCCGGTCCGCGCTCGGCGACGATCACATTATCGAGCGAGGCATGAAGCGTGCCGCCGGTCATCGTGCAACTGGCGGAAGCGTCGCTAAAGATGCCGTACCAGGCGACATTCAACGGCTTTAGGTCACCTGGGGCGACGCCCGGGCTGAATACCGCCGTGTTGGCGAGCGGGTGCAGGATTACAGTGATCGGGCAGGCCGGATTGATCGGCTTCTCCGATTGCTTCTTGCCGACAAACGGAATCCAACTGCAACTTGCCAAGAAGGCAACGCCGAATGCCGCGACCAGCACCGCAGCGCCGAAAGACCGTCCTGAGCGCAAAATCGGTTCCGGCCTAGAGACGGTTATGGGTTCCGTCGCACATCGGCGCCTTGCCGGTGGCCTTGCACCCGCAGAACCAGACTTGGCCGTCCTTCTCCGCCGTGTACATCAGCGGCGTAATACTGGTGCCCTTGTGCGATCCGTCGCAAAACGGCTGTCCCTTGCTGCGGCCACAGGCGCACCAGAAGTAGCGCTTGCCCGCTTCGACCACGACGCCGTATGGCGCCTTTTGCGCTGGAATCGGAGCGTCCATCTTTCTTCCCCACCGTCGCCCTTGCTACTGTCCGCGCCAGCCGCGCGGACCCCCTGTCAATCGATTGATTCGGGCCGGCGCGACTGTAAGCGAGCCGCGACCGGCAGACAAGCCGGGTTGGGGCGCGCAGGGGAGCGGCAAAACCGACAGATGGCTGTCTACACGGAAATCGGCGACGACGAGCTGCGCGCCTTTATCGCCGCCTACGACATCGGTGCCGTGTTGTCGTGCAAGGGCATCGCCGAGGGGGTCGAGAATTCCAATTACCTGCTCGGCACGGAGCAGGGCTCGTTCATCCTGACGCTTTATGAAAAGCGCGTCTCGCCAAGCGATCTGCCGTTTTTCATCGCGCTGATGGACCATCTCGCGCATCAGGGCGTCGCCTGCCCGACCCCGGTTCGGGCGAAAGACGGCGCGGCGCTGCGCGAGCTCTGCGGCCGGCCGGCGGCGATTGTCACCTTTCTCAACGGCATGTGGCCGCGGCGCATCGAGCCGTTTCACTGCGCCGGCGTCGGCAGGGCGTTGGCCCGTTTGCACAAAGCGGGCGAATCGTTCGCGATGACCCGCCCCAACGATCTCAGCATCGCCGGCTGGCACCGCCTCTCCGCGGCCTGCGCCGCGCGTGCCGACGAGGTGCAGCCGGGGCTCGCCGCCGAGCTCAACGACGAGCTGAAGGCGCTCGATGCCGCCTGGCCGCGCGATCTGCCGAGCGGCGTCATCCACGCCGATCTGTTTCCCGACAACGTCTTCTTTCGCGACCGCGAGCTTTCGGGGCTCATCGACTTCTATTTCGCCTGCACCGACGCCTTCGCCTATGATCTGGCGATCTGCATCAACGCCTGGTGTTTCGAGCCCGACGGCGACTTCAACGTGACCAAGGCGCGGCTTCTGGTCGGCAATTACCGCGCCGAGCGGGCGCTGACGGCGGCGGAGATCGCCGCCTTGCCCTTGCTCGCCCAGGGCAGCGCGCTGCGTTTTCTCTTAACTCGGCTCTACGACTGGCTGAACCAGACCGAGGGCGCGCTGGTTCGGCCGAAGGACCCGCTCGAGTATCTTAAGAAACTGCGGTTCCACCGCGGCATCGCCGACGCCATGGCCTATGGCATCGACCCCTGAAAGCGCGCCCCGCGACGGGCCCGAGGTTGAGATCTTCACCGACGGTGCCTGCAGCGGCAATCCGGGCCCCGGTGGTTGGGGTGCGATCCTGCGCTACGGCGAGCTGGAAAAGGAGCTCAGTGGCGGCGAGGCACAGACCACCAACAACCGCATGGAGATGACCGCCGCGATCGTCGCGCTCGAGACCTTGAAGCGGCCTTGCCGGGTGCGGCTCTACACCGACAGCCAGTATTTGCGCGACGGGATCATGCAGTGGCTTTCGGGTTGGAAGGCGCGCGGCTGGCGCACCGCCGACAAGAAACCGGTCAAGAATATCGACCTATGGCAGCGTCTCGACGCGGCGGTCGCGCCGCATCGGATCGAGTGGCTATGGGTGAGGGGCCATGCTGGCCACCCCGAAAACGAGCGAGCGGACGCGCTCGCGCGCGCGGCTATTCCTATGCCGGGCGAGGATCAGGCGACGCCGGTATAGCGCCAAGTCTTGCCGTCGGCTGACGCGGCGACCTCGTTGCGGCCTGCCAGCTGGCCGAGCGCGTGGCGGATCGAGGTGAAGGCCAGCGCGACGCCCTTGTCGCTCTGCAGCGCCTTGCGGATTTCCGCGGGACGCGCCGTGCCCGACGGCATCGCCTTTAGCACCTCTGCGATGAGCCGGGCGTTGGCACCACGCTGCGGTCGCGATCGCTTGGTGCGTGTTGCCGGCTTCGCAACGAGGCGATGGCCGCGCCTTGCCGAAATCTTTACCGCCGCCGGCTTTGCGGCACGACGCGCGCGAGGCGGAGCGACGCCCGCCGCCAAAGGTCGCCCGGTAAAATCTCGTATTGCCTGCATCGCCGCCGCGTAGCCGGCGTCATATGCCTCGCGGCGGATTGCCTCGATCTGTTCCTGTAGTTGGGTGAGCGCGCTTTTCGCCATTTTCGCCCCCATTTTCTCCCGTTGTCCGGGCTGATAGCACGGGTTCGCCGCATTACCTAGCGTTCCCAGCACAGGTTAACCCAAGTCAGGTCAGGCGTTCGCGTGGTGGTCGCGTTTCGGTGACAAGGTCGCGCAAGTGCCGTTTGCCCGGCAGCGGGTCAAGCTTCATCACGCGATCGGCGACGAGCCGGGTCGTGCAAGCGTAGACCACCTTGCCGTCCACTGCGATCGTGCACTCCTTGCAGACATTGGCGTTGATGCAGCTGTAGCGCACCGCGAGCGAAGGGTCGCGATGCGTGCGCACCCAGACCAGCGCGTCAAGCACGGTCGCGCCATCCTCGAACGGCACGGCAAATTCGTCATAGCGCGGCGCATCGCCCACCGCGCCGCGCCGCACCTTGAGCCTCGCCTTCTTCATCGACCGAAGCTCGCGGCGATCGCACCTGCCCCGTCAAAGACAATGCGCTGGCTCAGCGCGAATTCTGGGCAGCTGTCGGGAAAATCCTCGCGCTGATGCGCGCCGCGACTCTCGCGGCGGGCAATCGCGGCGTGGGTTAGCGCTTCGGCAGCAATGAGGCTGGCACGCAGCTCAAACCAGTCAGCGAG
The DNA here is from genome assembly GCA_035319545.1 of Allostellaceae bacterium. Classification (GTDB taxonomy): domain Bacteria; phylum Pseudomonadota; class Alphaproteobacteria; order ATCC43930; family CGMCC-115725; genus DATARH01. Next base: position 9,903 of record DATHCK010000058.1, read on the forward strand.
GCTCGCATTGCACGCACGACCCGGCGCGATCGTGACACGGCCGAGACTATCGCGGATCCCGCCGAGCCGCGTGAGCGCGCGCTCGAGCCCGGCGGCGCTGCGCAGCGGCCCGACATCGTCCCACATCAGCGTGCGCAGTTCGTCGAGCAGCTCCGGCGCCGCGACCTCCCCGGCTCGCCCGCCGGCCATATCGCGGATCCGCTCCACCGCCTCCCCCGCGGCGCTGTCGCGCCAGCCGGCGGCGGCTTTCGTCGTCGCCGCGTGGCGGCCAGCCCGCTCGCCGAACACTAGCGCCTCGGGGATGGCATTGCCCGACAGGCGGTTGGCGCCGTTGGCGCCGCCGACGGCCTCGCCGGCTGCGAACAGCCCCGGCACCGGCGAGGCCATGCGCTCGTCCACGACGATCCCGCCCATGTGGTAATGCGCGATCGGCGAGACCTCGATCGGCGCGCGGGCGAGGTCGATGCCGTTCTTGGCCAGCCGCTCGATGACCGGCCCGAACGCGGCGCGCAACTCGCCCGCCGGAATGTGTTCGAACGACAGATAGACCCCGCCATGCGGCGAGCCGCGCCCGGCGGCGACTTCCTTGGTGATCGCGTAGCTCGCGATGTCCCGCGGCGTCGTATAGGCGTCGGTCTCGTCGCTGCCGTAGCGCGCGAGAAATTCGCGCCCCGCGCCGTCGAGCAGCCGACCGCCGAGCTTGTAGCGGAACGGGTCCCACATGATCGGGTCCATGCCAACGAGCCGCGGCGCGAGATGGCCGATCGGGAAGAACTGGACGAATACCATGTCGACGAGCGGCGCGCCCGCCATCAGCGCCAGCGCATAGCCGTCGCCGCCCATGTTCGCCGAGGCGCTGTTGCGGCGGTAGATGCGGGTGAGGCCGCCGGTGGCGATGATCGTCGCCGCGGCCTCGATCGTCACCGGCTCGCCGCTCGCGGCGTCGAGCGCGATCGTGCCGACCACCGCGCCGTCGTTCACCACAAGATCGGTGACCGAGAGGTTGCTGACCCGGCGGATCGTGTCGATCCGGCTGACCTGCCGGCGCAACGTCGCCGCGACCGCCGGCCCGGTATTGAGAAAATCGACGTAGCAGCAGCGCGGCCGCGAATGGCCCGGCGCGGTGACCTGAGCGATACGGCCGCTGTCGCGCCGCGCCCAGCCGACCTGCCACTCGCCCATCTCACGGATGCGCACCGGCGCCTCCTCGCACAGCACCGCTGCGAGCCGCTCGTCGCAGAGGCCCCGTCCGGCTTCGAGCGTATCGTTGAGGTGCCAGCGCCAATCGTCGTCGCTTTCCTCGGCGAGCGCCGCGGCGACCGTCATTTGCGCCATGATCGTCGCCCCGCCGCGGCCGACGAGGCTCTTGTCGACGAGCAGCACCCGCGTCGCGCCGGCGCGCGCCGCCGCGATCGCCGCGTACATCCCGGCGCCGCCGGCGCCGACAATCAGCACATCGGCGACGAGATGCATCGTCTCAACGGAACGCGGCGCTGCCATGCGATCGAGGGTCAACGATAATTGATCCTGGCACAAGGATTGTAGGTGGAGTAAACGGCGCGCTCGGCGCGCGCAGGCGCGCATCGGCTCTTCATGGAGGAGCGGCGTGCGTGCAGATGCGGATCGGTTCATCGTTGGCGTCGTTGTCGCCCGCGATAACCCCGACCGGGACCGCGGCCTTTAGATGAACGATCTCGCCGAAAATCCGCCGGCAGCGGCGGCAGCGACCGCACCGCAAGCGACCGGCGAGACGCACGCCAGAATGCGCCAGAGCCTGGCGATCGCCGCGCTCGGTGTCGTCTACGGCGATATCGGCACGTCGCCACTCTATACGGTCAAACAGTGCTTTGACGGCGTCGCCTCGGTCACCATGCCCCGCGTCTTTGGGGTGCTGTCGCTCATCGCCTGGTCGTTGACCCTGGTGGTGACGATCAAATACGTGATCGTGCTCATGCGCGCAGACAATCGCGGCGAGGGAGGCATCCTCGCGCTGATGGTGCTGGCGTTGCGGGCGACGATCACCGGCCACAATCGCTGGGTACTGTGGGCCGGGTTGTTCGGCGCCGCGCTGTTCTACGGCGACGGCGTGTTGACCCCGGCGATCTCGGTGCTGAGCGCGGTCGAGGGGCTCGAGGTCAAGACCACCGCTTTCGTCCCCTATGTCATTCCGCTGACGCTGGTTTTACTGTTCGCATTGTTTGTCGCGCAGCGGCGCGGCACCGGCCGAGTCGGCGGGCTGTTCGGCCCGATCCTTATCGTCTGGTTCATGATCATCGGGCTGCTCGGCCTGCGCGAGATCATTCAGAATCCGATGATCATGTGGGCGCTGAACCCGCTTTACGGCATCAACCTGCTGCGCGAGGACCCCGCCGCAGGGTTCATCCTGCTGGGCGCCGTCGTGCTGGCAGTCACCGGCGCCGAGGCGCTCTACGCCGACATGGGCCATTTCGGCCGCGGCCCGATCCGCCGCGCCTGGCTGCGCTTCGTGTTTCCGGCGCTGCTCTTAAATTATTTCGGGCAAGGCGCGCTGCTCCTTGCGCGCCCACAGGCGGTTCAGAACCCATTCTATCTGCTGGCGCCCGACTGGGCGGTGCTGCCGCTCGTCGTGCTCGCCTCGACGGCGACGGTGATCGCCTCGCAGGCGGTGATCTCCGGCGCCTTCTCGCTGACGCATCAGGCGGTGCAGCTCGGCTTCCTGCCGCGAATGAACGTCCGCCATACGTCAGACCGCGAGATGGGGCAGGTCTACGTCCCGGCGATCAACAACATGCTGCTCGTCGCGGTGGCGGCGACGGTGCTCGGCTTCCGCTCGTCGGACGCGCTCGGCTCGGCCTACGGGATCGCGGTCACCGGCACCATGACGGTGACGACGATCCTCGCCTTCACCCATTTGCGCCGCGGCATGCGTTGGCCGCTGTGGCGCCTGATCCCGATCTTCGTGCTCTTCATCTCGGTCGATCTGTCGTTCTTCAGCGCCAATTTATTGAAAGTGGCCGATGGCGGCTGGTATCCGCTGGTGATCGCCTTCTCGCTCTACGCGGTGATGATGACGTGGCTCTGGGGCCGTTCAAAGCTTGCCCGGCAGCGCGCCAGCGGCGGCATGCCGCTCGACATGCTGATCGCCAGCCTGCGCCCCGATCGGCCGGCGCGCGTCCCCGGCACGGCGATCTATATGACCGCGCAGGTCGACGCCGTCCCGGCCGCGCTGTTGCACAATATGAAGCACAACAAGGTGCTGCACGAGCGCAACGTGCTGATGACGGTGCAGACCGCCGACGTGCCGCGCGTGCCCGAGGCGGACCGGCTCGACATCCGCCATTTCGATCAGAATTTCCACACCGTTCGCATCCGCTACGGCTTCGCCGAGGAGCCCGACATCCCGCGCGCGCTCGCGCTGTGTCGGGTCGGCGGCTTCCGCTTCAACCTGATGGACACCTCGTTTTTTGTCGGCCACGAAAAGATCGTGCCCAATCGCCGCACGCGCTGGCTGATCCCGTTCAAGCGGCTCTTTGTGCTGCTGTCGGAACTGGCGCTCGACGCGACCGAGTTCTTCCGCATCCCCGTCAACCGGGTCGTCGAGCTCGGCGGTCAGGTCGAGATTTAGGCCCTTGTCCCTACCGCGGCGCGTAATAGGGCGGCGGCGGGTAATAGGCTGGGTAATAGGCCGCCGGCGGCGGGCGGTAGGAGAATGGCGGCGGCGCCCCTGACAGCAGCCAAAACGGCGAGGTCGCGATATTGGCCGCGGTGCCGACCACCACGCCCGCGGCGCAGAACGGCCAAGCCAGCGGAAAAGCACAGGGCGCGTTGTATTGCGCCTTGGCGATCGACAGCGGCAGCGCGGCTAATCCGGCGGCAAACGCGGCCGAAATTACGCTTCGGCTGATGCGCATGGGGGCCTCCCGATCGGGACCCCGCGTGTCGAGACCTATGACCCAACGCGCGGATCAGCGCCAGCCTACTTTGTCCAAAAGGCGCAGACCAGCGCCGATGCCCGAGGCGGCGGATCACGAGCTGGTGACGCGGGATCGTCTCGTCATCACCGGGCTTGACCCTTCAGTGAATCTCGCTCTGCTCGGCGAACGCCTTGCGCAGATCGGCGATGGAAAAACCCGGACGCTTCGAGGCGCCGATCACCACGGCTTCACGCCGGGTCAGGAGGTCGACCGCCGCGGGAATCTTCTCGACCGCGTCATAGGGCACCACCACCGCACCGTGCCGGTCGCAATGGATGATGTCGTTGGGCTTCACCAGCATGCCGAAGACGCTCACCGTGCCGCCGAACTCGACGAGATGGACATGCGCGTGGCTCGGCATGATCGAGCCGGCGAGCACCATGAAATTGGGCGCCATCGCGTCGATGTCGCGCACCGAGCCGTCGGTGATGACGCCGGCGCAGCCGAGCCCGGCATGCACATGCGTCTGCACCTCGCCCCAGAACGCGCCAAACCCGGTGTCGGGCGCGTCGATGTCCTGCAACACCGCGATCGACGGCAGCGGTTGCTCGGCGATGTGCTCGTAATAGCCGATGCGCATCTTCGCCGCGCTTTCGCGGTCGAGCGAATTAGGCTCGCGTGAGCGGATGAGCGCCGTGCGCGCAAACGCGACGACCGGCTTCATATCCGGGAAGCACGCCACCGCGGGCCGCCGGGTAAAGCCGTAGGCGCGACGCTCCGGGTTGGTCAACTCGAGCGCGTTGCAGATCGTCGGCGTATCCCAGGCGGTCAGAGCCTTAAGGCTGGCGGCACTTGGGAAGCTGGGCATCGTCGATCTCCGAGCGAAAGAAAAGGGTGCCCCGCTTTATTGGCAAAGCACGCCTCGGGCAAGGTCTTTTCCGGCAAGGCCGTTTCGCGCATCATCCACCCAGCGTTCAGCCGAAAGGGAAAGTCATGGGCTACACGGTCAGCCATTTCGAAATCCGCGCGCATGACCAGAAGGTCATGGAAAAGTTCTACACCGAAATCATGGGCTTTATCGTCAGCGACCGCGGTCTCCTGACCGCAGGGCCGGCCGCCGGGCGCGAGTTGATCTTCCTCAGCCACAGCCCGCACGAGCATCACCAGATCGTGCTGATCCCCTCCGACGTCACCGACCAGGGCGGCGGCATCGGCCATGTCGCGTTCCGCGTCGACAGCCTCGACGAGGTGCGCGGCGTCTACGAGAAGGTGCGCGCGCTGCCCTACACCAAGCCCGAGCCGGTCAGCCATGGCAACACCTGGTCGGTCTATTTCCGCGACCCCGAAAACAACCGCATCGAGGTCTTCACCCAGACCCCGTGGCACACCACCCAGCCCTGCCGCTTTGACGTCAATTACGACCAGGACGACGCCGCGCTCCAGGAAACCACCCGTGCCGACGCGGCACAGCTCGCCGGCTTCACCACCACCGAGGACTGGCAGCAGGAGTTCAATCGACGCTTCGAGCCCGCGCCAGCCAGATAGGCGCCAGACAATGACCCGCGACTTTGTCGGCTATGGTCCCACCCCGCCGCATGCGAATTGGCCGGGCGGCGCGCGCATCGCGGTCAATTTCGTCATCAACTTCGAGGAAGGCTCTGAGCCGTCGTGGGACGTTGACGGCTTCAGCGAAGGCGGGCTCACCGAAAGCGCCAGCGTCGATCCCGGCATGGCCGGCCGGCGCGATCTCGGCGCCGAGAGCATGTTCGAATACGGCGCGCGAATCGGCTGGTGGCGGCTCTACCGTATTTTCACGCATTACAAGATCCCGGTGACCCTGTTCGCCCGCGCCAAGGCGCTCGAGGCAAACCCGCCCGCCGCCGAGGCGATCGCCGCGACCGACTGGGACATCTGCGGCCACGGCTATCGCTGGATCAAGCATTTCGAGCTCGACGAGGCCGAGGAACGGCGCCAGATCGCCGCCGCGGTCAAACTTATTGGCGAGACCACCGGCAAACCGACGCTCGGCTGGTACTGTCGCTATGCGCCGTCGGAAAACACGCGCCGCATTGTATCCGAGCATGGCGGCTTTCTCTATGACAGCGACGCCTATAACGACGAACTGCCCTATTGGGTCTGGCTGCACAACAAGCCGCATCTTGTCGTGCCCTACACGTTGTCCACCAACGACGTGAAGTTCGGCCGCGGTGTGTTCGGGCCGGGCGAGGATTTCTTCGCCTATCTGCGCGACGCGTTCGACGTGCTTTACGACGAGGGCGCCGAGCGGCCGCGCATGATGTCGATCGGCCTGCATATGCGCATCGTCGGCCACCCACCGCGCGCCAAGGCGCTGATGCGCTTTATCGAATATATCCAGGCGAAAGACCGCGTGTGGATCTGCCGGCGCGAGGACATCGCCCGGCATTGGATCAAGGAGCACCCGGCCGTCTAAGGCCGCCGCACCGTGAGGTCGCCGACCCCGTAACCCCAGGCCCTGAGCAGCGGCGCGAGGCTTTCCCGCCGCACCGTCATCTCGCCGCCCGAGGCGTGGATGACAATGCCCTTGCCGGCACAGATCATCACATGGCCGGGGATGTAGATCAGATCGTTGCGCCGCAGATCGGCGAGGCGGGCAATCGCAATGCGCTTGCCGATCGTCTCGCGCTGCATGTCGGTATCGCGCGGCGCGGCGATGCCGAGGTCGCGAAACGCCTCCTGCACCAGCCCGGAGCAGTCGAGCCCGAGAAAACTGCGCCCGGCCCACAGATACGGGCAGCCGAGATAGAGCGACGCCGCTGCCGCGAGATCGGCCGAGCGCGGCGGCGCGGTCGCCAGGCAGCTTTCGGGCAGAAACCCGCCGCCATCGAGCCGGACATAGGCGGCACCGCGGCACTGAAACCCAGCTTGCGCCACCGCAACCGCGGCGTGCCGCGGCAGAAAGTCGATGACCGGCGAGCGCAGATCGGACTCGGCGTACCGATAGGCGCCGAGCGAGGCGATGTAATGCGTCGCCGCCGGCCCCTCGCCCGGGTCGAGAGCCGCCGCATCGACATACCCGACATAGGAATCGCGCGCCGCCTGGCACCAGGCATAGCCGTCGGCCTCGTCGAAGACGCGCACCACCTCGCCGAAATGAAAGAACGTGTCGAGCGGGGACTCCGGACGAGGCTCGTGCCGCACCGGCAACAGCCCGATCGCGACCCGCGCCGGTCGCCCCTCGACATAGCGCGGCACGCACACCCGGGCGCGCAGGGTGATGTCCGCGAGATCCTCGCGGACGGCGTAAATGCGGGGATCGAGGGTCATTCCCTGGGCGCTCGCGGGATGACGAGCTGGGTCTGCGTCACGCGTGCGGCAAGCTTGCCGTCGGGACCATATATCGAGGTCTCCACGACGATCGTCCGCCGCCCCACATGCACCGGCACGCTGATCGCGGTAAGCTTGCCCGGCGGTGTCGCCCGGAAGAAATTGCTCTTCGATTCAACGGTCGTGGTGCTCATATCCGCCGGCTTGTTGAGGCCGGCGATCGTCCCGCCGACATCATCGGCGAACGCCATATAGGCTCCGCCATGAACGATACCGTGATCGTTAAGGTGACGCTCGTCGGCATCGAGCTCGGCGACGACCTTCTGCTTCTCGGCGCTGACGATGCGGATGCCGAAATGCTCCGGCATGTTTCTGCGCGGTTCGACCGTTGCCATCGTCTTCCTTCGGCTTTGCTCAGCTGGTGCGCGGCTGCGCCTTCCATGCTTCATAAGCGCGCATCAGATCACCGAACAAGAGGTCGGCCATCGCCTGATAGCCCGCGATGCTGAGATGCACATGGTCGGGCATCGCCAGCGGCGGGCTGGCCCCACTCATCCGGTCGATGCTGCAGTTGCCGCCCATCGCCCCAAACCAGTCCCAATACGCCCAGCCATTCTCGGCGGCGGCGTGGCGCTCGATATCGCGAACCGGGGCGAGCTTTATCGGCTCGTACCAGGCGCATTCGTCGGCGTTGCCGCCACAGGGCACGGATGGGCAGCCGCGCGCCGCGCGGTTGCCGTCCGGCGGGCCGAGCACCAGGACGGGCGCGCCGTGCGCCCTACGCCGCAACGCCTCGACATCGTCGCGAAACCGCGCCGCATAACGGGTGAGGTCGAGGCCGTCGTCAAATCCCTCGTTGGTGCCGAACGCGAGGATCAACAGCGCCGGGCGTCGGTCGTCGAACTCGAACGACACCGCCTCCGGCGTCATTTGCTCGAGCAATCCGACCGTAGCGCCGATCGTGCCGTGGTTTTCGTATATCACCCCCGGTGTCCGGCGCTCGACATCCCAGCCGAGCAGCGCCACCAGCGACCGCCCTTCCGCGCGTAGCTCGACTTGGCGCGCTGGCCGGTCGAGCGGCAGGTCGAACTGGCGGACCGCCATCACCGAAGAGGCGGTCGATACGCGGACCGGCGCGCCGCCGTCGACCGCAACGGTAAAAGCCGAGCCGTTGGGCTGGGTCGAATATTCGGCCGCGAAGCGATCGAACCCTTCGGGCTCGGTGCTTTCGATGGTCATCACCGCGTCGCGCGGTTGGCTTTCGGCGGCTACCGCATCGAGACCGAGCACCACACCGGCATGGTCGTTCGGTTTCACGTGACGCCAGGCGTCTTCGCTGACACTGACGAACTGCGGCCGATAATATTTGTAAGGCACGCCCGCGGGCAGCCAGCCGCGACCGGCAGCGCCGAACCGTCCCTGGAAGTGTTGGCGCATCCGGCCGCTGAGCGAATCGTTGGCCGTATGGCTGTCGCCGATCTGCATGATCCGCACCGGCCGCCGATCCGCACGGTCGTCGAGCGCCGCAAAAAACGGAGCTAGCGCTTCGGGCGAGGCGAGGCGCTGCGGCTCGACCGGCGGCGGCGCCTCGGGAGAACGGAAGCACGCCTCCAGCAAAAGAAAGACACCGGCCGCGAGTACCGCCGGCAATACCCATACGGCGCGGCCGAGACCGCGCCTTAGGTCAGCGTCCATTCGCCTGAAGCGAGGGCAGCACGCTGATGACGCGCTCGGCGATCAGTTCGTAGCCCGCGGCGGTGAAATGAATACCGTCGTCATTGCGCAACCGCTCGGTCTGACCGCTGCGATCGGGGCCGTATGCCGTGAATTGCCCCTGGTTGTCGACGATCACCGTCCACAGCGGCAGAAACGAGCCACCATATTGCGCCACTTCGGCGGCCATGATGTCGTTGATATAGCTCATATCGGCCGAATATTGCGGGCTGCGGGCGATCGGGTTGCCGCACCAGATGACTTTCAACCCGCCGCCGGTCAGGGCCGTCAATACCTTGTCGACGCGCCGGGCGTAATCGGCGTGCCAATCGTCGGAGCGGAAATGGACGTACTTGCCGTCCTCGTCGCGCATGTCGAGACGATCGTTGGCGCCAAACATCACCACCGCGATGTCGGCCTTGTCCTTGTCAACAAAGCTCTGGACCGGCAACAGCCATTCGCTTTCGGAATGCACGAGCGCTGCGCCGGGGTGCGTCCGGTTGAGCACCTTGTAGCGCGGATCATCGATCAGTACGCGCTGCAAGCCGCCGGCGACACCCTGCGCTTGGCTGTCGCCAAACACCACGACCCGTCGAACGCTGGCGTCGTCGTCGGCGTGCGCCACAGTGACGGTGCCAACGAACGCCAAAAACACGACAGCACCCACCAGCCGGGCGCCACGCCCGATGCCCTTCAGCCAAGCGATGTCCTGCACCGCGACCTGTCCCCCGGCCCCCAACACTAGGCCGCACTTAAATACTGCGGATTCGCCGGCGCGGATGCAAACGCATTTCGGGCATATTGACGGGATGCGACGCGCTGTCGCCGCGCTTGCCCAGCCAGCCGCTTGCCGGGCGGCGCACCACCCGATAGAACCGCTCGCCGACCATCGCTCCGCGACAGTCACGGATGCTGTTTCCAACCCTCGATTTTCTCTTGTTTTTTCTTGTCGTGGCGGCGCTGTTGGCGCTGCTCGACCGGCGCTTCGCCGGAAAGAAGGCGATGCTGGTCGCGGCGAGCTATTTCTTCTATGCGCAATGGGATTGGCGCTTTTGCTTCCTGCTCGCCGTCAGCACGGCGATCAGCTATTTCGCCGGCTTGCTGATCGGCGCGAGCGATGACCCCGCGCGGCGAAAACGGGTGCTGACCATCGCCGTCGCGCTCCATCTGATCATTCTCGGCATCTTCAAGTATCTCGATTTCCTCGTGCTGTCGGCGAACCAGCTCGCGCAACTGCTGGGCCTTCAGCACGAGCTGCCGTTTTTCGAGGTGTTGCTGCCCGTCGGCATCTCGTTCTTCACCTTCCACGGCATCTCCTACGTCACCGATGTCTATCGCGGCGACGTCGAGGTTTGCCGCGCGCCGCTCGACATGGCGCTTTACATGTCGTTCTTCCCGCAGCTCGTCGCCGGACCGATCGTGCGCGCCGCCTATTTCCTGCCGCAGCTCGCGCGGCCGTCGGACGAGCCGGTCCCGGTCGCCGACGCGCTGCTGTTGATCCTCGGCGGCATGGTCAAGAAGGTCATCATCGCCAATTACCTCGCGACCGGGCTCGTCGATCCCGCCTTCGGGGCGCCCGACCAGTATGGCGGCCCCGACCTCCTGCTCGCGACCTATGCCTATGCGGTGCAGATCTATTGCGACTTCAGCGCCTACACCGACATCGCGATCGCGTTGGCGGCTTTGTGCGGCTTCCGCTTTCCGCGGAACTTCAACCAGCCCTACCGCGCGCTGCGCCTGCGCGAGTTCTGGCAGCGCTGGCACATGTCCCTGTCGTTCTGGCTGCGCGACTATCTCTATAAGCCCTTGGGCGGCAACCGGCACGGCCGGCTTAGCACCTACCGCAACCTGATGGTCACGATGCTCTTGGGCGGCATCTGGCACGGCGCGGCGTGGAAATTCGTGGTGTGGGGCGCGCTGCATGGCGGCGGACTCGCGGTCGAGCGCGCGTGCATCAGCCAGCGCCCCGCGAGCCGGCTCGCGGCCATCGTGTCATGGCTCATCGTGTTCCACTTTGTCTGCTTTGCCTGGATTTTCTTTCGCGCCGAGGACTTCACCGTCGCCGGGGTATTCATCGCGGGCCTCGCGCATGGCTGGCGCGAGCCCATTCAGCAGGCGCAGCCGGCGATGGTGGCGCTGACCTTGATCGGCTTTGCCGGCCAGTTCCTGCCGCCCGGCTCGTTCGAGCGGGCCGGGCAGGCGCT
>DATHCK010000059.1:0-2261 GCA_035319545.1 Allostellaceae bacterium
CTTTCAACAACCGCGTCCGGTCCGCCGAGGGGACGCGCACGGTCATCTGATCCTTGTCGCGCTGCACCTGCAGCACGATCTCGCATCCGGCGGCGCCGCTCGCCCAGACGCGGCGCCAGAACGAGGCCAGGCTGGAGACCGGATCGTCGCGCACCGCAAGGATGCGGTCGCCGGGCTTCAATCCGCTCTTGATCGCCGGGCCGCGTTCCGACATGCCGGCGACGACGACCGCGTTCTCGTCCTCGATCTCGGCGGCGTAGAGGCCGAGCCAGGGCCGCGGCGGCCGGTTCGGCCGGCCATAGGTCAGCATGTCGTCGAGGATTGGCGGCAACAAATCGATCGGCACCACCATGTTGACGTCGCGGCGCAGCTCGCGCCCGTTCGAGCGCTGCACATGCAGCGAGCCGATGCCGATCAGGCTGCCCTCTTGCCCGATAAGCCCGGCGCCGCCCCAGAACGGATGTGCTGGCGCGGTGAAGATCGCGCGGTCGAGCAGATATTCCCAATGTCCTGCGAATTCCTGGCGGGCAACGACCGTGGCTGCGATCGCATGGCGGCGCCCGCCCTCGGCGGCGATCACCACCTTGTCGCCAGCGCCGACGCGAATGCCGGTGCCCAGATCGATCGCCGGCACGTTGAGACGCCCCAGCGCCTGCACCAACCCGAATCCGGTCTCCTGGTCGTAGCCGAGCACCGTCGCCGGCACGGCACCGCCGACCCCCGAGGTCAGCCAGATCGACTCCGCCTCGGTAATCAGGTAGCCGATCGTCAGCACCAGCCCGTCATTGCGGATGAGGACGCCGCTTCCCGCGCGTTCGGTGCCGAGTGTCGACGCGGTGAACGCATCCTCGGGAACCGTCGCCTGCAGCCCGAGAACGCCGTTGAGTTTGTCGTCAAGATCGAAGACGAAGTCCTCGGGCTTCGGCTGAAGCTCGCTCGGGATTTCCCAGTCGATATTGCGCGCCATGGTCGCGACTCGTCGTAATTCGATTGCCCAGTATAACGCAGCGAGAGTGCGCTGGGATTTCAATTGTTGTCAAAAGCTGACAGACCGAGGGGGGCGCGGCAATCGATGCGGCCTTGGGTTCAGCCAGGTCGCTTCCGGGTCGTGTTGATGGTGAATTCCTGTCGCGTCCGCCCACGAGCCGCGCGAACCCGCTGCGCAAAACCATCCAGCAAGGTATCGTAATCGGTCAGTTGTTGAAGCTCGGTTATCGCTCGCCGGAGGTGGTCGACGAGCGGTTGCCGGTCACCCTCTTGCGCTGCAAAGCCCGGTGGCAACGCGCGGCGGAAATTGGGAGTCGCGGTGTTGCGCGGCGCCATGGGGGACATCCGCCACTTCGCCGAGCATGTCATCTCCGAACGCGGCGTCCGTCACGGGCGCCTCGTCGCGTGCCGGTCGAGGTCGCCACGGAAAGCCACGCGCATGGCGGGCGCGGGCGCAACCATCTACACACCCACGTCCGCGAGGCCGGTTGAGCCGTTAGCACTCCCGTCGGCGGAGTGCTTGACAAGCCGGGATCGCGTCAGTATCTACGCAGCACTCTCACCCCTAGAGTGCTAATTCAGCTCCGAGCTCAAACGACATCGAGGAGGATTTTATGGCATTTCGGCCATTGCATGACCGCGTGCTGGTAAAGCGCGTGGATTCGGAAGCAAAGACCGCCGGCGGGATCATCATCCCCGACACCGCCCAGGAAAAGCCGATGGAAGGCGAGGTTGTTTCGTGCGGTCCCGGCGCCCGCGGCGAGGACGGCAAGTTGGTGCCGATGGACGTCAAGAAGGGCGACCGTGTCCTGTTCGGCAAGTGGTCCGGCACCGAGGTAAAGCTCGACGGCCAAGAGCTCATCATCATGAAAGAATCCGACATCATGGGCGTAATCGCCTGACCGCAATTGGAGGGATACCAAAATGGCTGCCAAGGAAGTCAAGTTTCATGCCGACGCGCGCGAGAAGATGCTGCGCGGCGTCAATGTGCTGGCCGATGCGGTCAAGGTGACGCTCGGCCCGAAGGGTCGCAACGTCGTGCTCGACAAGTCGTTCGGCGCGCCGCGCATCACCAAGGACGGCGTCACCGTCGCCAAGGAGATCGAGCTCGCCGACAAATTCGAGAACATGGGCGCGCAGATGGTCCGCGAGGTCGCCTCGAAGACTAGTGATCTGGCCGGTGACGGCACCACCACCGCGACCGTGCTGGCCCAGGCCATCGTCCGCGAGGGCGCCAAGGCCGTCGCCGCCGGAATGAACCCGATGGACCTGAA
>DATHCK010000060.1:0-3276 GCA_035319545.1 Allostellaceae bacterium
TGCCGAGCCGCGCCTCGCGCCCGCCGAACGGCGCGACGGCCTTGGGCGAGCGCCCGGAATCCGCGGTGACGAGGCCGATCATCCCGGCCTTCGCCGCCATTTGCGAATAGCTCGAGAGGCGACCGATATGGCCCTGGCGGAACACCGTCGCCGCCGCGACGCTGCCTTTCTCGGCCTTCTCGATCGTCAGGCGCATCGCCTTTTCGTTGGCGACGTAGCCGAACGCCCAATGCCCGTCGATGACTGCGTGATTGGCCGATTCCTTGACAATCGTCCACGGTGCGCCAGGAACGATGTGCCCCACCTTGATGCGCTCGATATAAGTCGGCACCTGGATGATGCCGTGGGAATCGTGGCCGACAAGGTTGGCGCCGACGATATGGCGCATGACCAGCGCCGCCTCGTCCTTCGGCGTGCCGGCGGCGATGAACAGCGCGCGGCCGATCTCCTCGAGCCGGTCCGCCTGGATTTTCGGCATGGCTTCCTCCCGTAGGTCGTCGTCGCGAGCCTAGCCTCGCGACGACGGACGCTCAATGCGCGAGCGCGCGGGCGACGGCGACAAGCGTGGCGTCGGTGCCGGGCCCGCCGATGATCGACAGACCGATCGGCAGCCCGTCGATCACCGTCCCTGGGATGACGACTTGCGGCATGCCGGTGAGCCCGCCATGACAGCAGAGCCGCGTGATCCGCTCGCGCAGCGGGTCGAGCGTTGTCAGACTTTGCCCGCAAAGCGGCGCGGGGAACGGCGTCGTGGGCTGGCAAAGGATCGTGCCGGGTGGCAAGAGTTTGCGCATCCGGGCGCGCGCCGTCTCACGCACTGACTGGGCGCGGGCGCGCTCGGCGCCGGTGATCTGAGCGGCCGCGGTCAGGTTGCGAGCGACGGAAAACTGCATGCGCGGGTTCACCCGGTCGATCCAATCCTTGAAGGTCTCCCACGCCTCCGAGGGCTGGATGGTGCGCTGTGCATTGGCCCACGCGATCAGTCCATGCGGCGCCATCACTTCCTCGACCCCTTCGCCGATCAGCCGGCGCAGACGGTCGACGAGCGGCATCAGCGCCGTCGTCGTGCTGGGGTCGGCGACGGCGAACGCATCGGTAGCGATGACCAGCCGCTTTGGCAATTCCGCGGGAATCTCTTCTTCGAGCATCACCTCCGAGACGCGGGCGAAGGTCTCGGCGTCGCGGGCGAACCAGCCGGTCGTGTCCGATGTCGGCGCCTGGCGCATCATTCCGGTGAGATCGAGCCGGCCATGTGTTGGGCGGATGCCGTAAAGCCCGCAAAAGCTCGCAGGCACCCGCACAGAGCCGCCTGTGTCGGTGCCGAGCGCGGTGTCGCACAGACCGGCGGCGACCGCGACGGCCGAGCCCGACGACGAGCCGCCCGGCACCCGCCCTGGGGCGCGCGGGTTCCGCGCGGTGCCGTCGAACGGGTTCTCGCCGAGAATGCCGAGCGATACCTCGTCGGTGATCGTCTTGCCGATAAGCGTTGCGCCGGCGTCAAGGAGTCGCTGTACGGCCCAGGCATGGCGCGTCGGGATAGGGTTGACCCGCGCCCAATCCGGATTGCCGCCGCCAGTCACATGCCCCGCGACATCGAAGAGATCTTTCGCCGCAAACGTCAGCCGAGCGAGCGGGCCGTCGGGCTTGCCCTCGATGCGAAACCGTTCGCCCGCGACGAACGCGCCTAAATCGTCGGTCATCAGGCGGTCGGCTTTCGAGCAGTTCGCCGGCGCGCCGTTTCCGCGATCGGCGTCAGCCGCCCCAGGCCACGAGCTTGTTGTTCTGTTCGCCGAGCCCTTCGATCGCGACGCGCATCCGGTCGCCGGCGCGCAGGAATTTCGGCGGCTTAAAGCCCATAGCTACACCTTGCGGCGTGCCGGTTGGAATCACGTCGCCCGGATAGAGCGTCATGAACTGGCTGACATAGCTGACGATGTGCTCGATGCCGAAGATTAGGTCGGCGGTGTTGCTGTCCTGCCGCCGCTCGCCGTTGACGTCGGTCGTCACCTGCAGCTTGCTGGCGTCCGGCATTTCGTCGGCGGTCACCAGCCAGGGGCCCATCGGGCAGAACGTGTCGCAGCTTTTGCCTTTGGTCCATTGGCCGAGCCGTTCGAGCTGATACTCGCGCTCGCTGACATCGTTCACGACGCAATAGCCGGCGATGTATTTCTTCGCATCCGCCGCATCGACATAGCTGGCCTTGGTGCCGATGACGATTGCCAGCTCGACTTCGTAGTCGGTCTTCTGCGAGCCGCGCGGAATGACGACGTCATCATTCGGCCCGCAGATACTGCTCGTCGCCTTGAGGAAAAAGATCGGCTCCGACGGGATCGGCATACCGGCTTCCTCGGCGTGCTTCCTATAGTTGAGGCCGATCGCCAATACCTTGCCGACATTGCCGACGCAGGCACCAATCCGTGGCGAGCCGGAAACCAGTGGCAGCGTCGTCAGGTCGAGCCGCTTGAGCCGATCGAGCGCCGACGGCGACAGCGCATCGCCGTTAATGTCTTTCACCGTGCCGGACAAGTCGCGGACGCGCCCGTCCTTGTCGATGATGCCGGGCTTTTCGTGGCCCGCCGGGCCATAACGCAGGAGCTTCATAGGGGTCCTCCTCACGGGTCGAAAATGTATTGCCCGCAAGGTGCCATGCCGGGCGCCGCGCTGTAAATTGACTTGGTTTCAGCCGAATGGCTGCAGCTGCGCGGCGCCGAAAATCGTTCCGTCGGACGCCTGAACCAGGATGGCGAGGCCTTCGCCATCGCCGGGCGGCTCGATCGGAAAGCTGACCGCCTTACCGTCCCAGGTGCCGAGCGTCGACAGCGCGGTGACACCGTTGACATCGGTCGCCGACCGCCCGGCGTTCTCGCCGCCCTTGACTTGGGTCGAGCGCGATAGCGCGTAGCGGACAAGCAACACGCTCGCGCCGCCGGGAGCCGTCCCAGCGCCGATAGCCACCGACTTTCGGTCAGTGGCGAAGGCGACCGACGCGAGCGCGACGGGATGCGCCTTGGCGAGCATGGCAAACACTTCGGTCCGATCGGAGCCGACCGCATCCTCGGCGCCGTCGACCACCATTTGCGGCGTATACACCTGACCGCCGGTGAGGCGCTTATCATAGGCGACCTGGCGCTCGGTCGCCTCGCGCAGAGACAAGGGATCGCGCCACTGCCCGCCATCCCAATAGGTGATGTGAAAGCCGAGCGCGATGACATCGGGGCGCTTCGCCAACTCGCCCAGGAACGCATCGGCGGGCGGGCAGGACGAGCAGCCTTGCGA